>NZ_JABDWD010000007.1:0-325804 GCF_019685115.1 Rhizobium sp. NZLR11
GCGGCGGCCGCGGCAAGGTGCGGGCTGTGCTGTTCATGGCCGCCCTCGTCGCCAGTCGGTACAACCCCGACCTCAAGGCCTTCCGCGACCGTCTGGTCGCGGCCGGCAAGCCCAAGATCGTCGCAACCGTCGCAACTATGCGCAAGCTGCTCACCATCCTCAATGCCATCATCAGGGACGGACGACCATGGCAAAACGCTTGACAAATAAGACAGTCGCTCTCCCCGCTTGCGGGGTGAAGGTGGTGTGCCGCACCCTCTCCGTTCCCCACAAACCTCTCGTATGGCAAGCCCCCTCGCCCCGTTTACGGGGAGAGGGTTAGGGTGAGGGGCAGCGTCCGGCGCTAACCGGCCCCCGCCCAATCACTCGTGTTCGGCAGGGCATGGCCAGGTTGTCGGCGCCGAAAGGCCGGCCGGCAGCTTGGTCGAGGCATCGCCGCAGGCGAGATCGATCTGCGCCTGTTCGAGCCCGGCTGCGGCCGAGAGGTCAAGGCCTTCGATGCGGGTCAGGAACATGAAAGCGCGCTCGAATATCGGCGGGCCTTCGAAGGTGGCGCCGGAGAGATCGGCACGGGAGAGATTGGCGAACGAGAATTTCGTGCCCGTCAGCACCGCCTTGTCGAAATCGGCGCGGCCGAGCTCGGCCTTTTCGAAGCTCGCGCCGGCAAGCGTGGCGCCGGCGAAATTGGCCCGCTGCAGTTCGGCGCCGGCGAAGGAGGCGCCGTCGGCGGCAATATTGGCGAAACTGGCGCGATAGGCCTCGATCTTGGCGAAGTTGGCGCCTTCGGCGTGGGCGCCCTCGAGTGAGGCACGCACCAAAGTTGCCTTTTCGAGATTGGCGGATTTGACGTTGGCGCCGGCGAGATCCGTCAGCGAGAAATCGGTGCCGACGAGGTCGGCGCCTTCGAGATCACTGCCCTGCAGCATCAGGTTCTTCTTGGTGCATTCCTGCCAGTCGAGCTTCGGCGAGGCCAGGCTGCCGCAATCGGCCGCCGGGGCGGCAACCGGCGCAAATGCCAGAAGGACGAGGGCAAGGAGACCGAGCGACGATCCGTGCATTGCCATTGAACTGTTCACCTCCATACCATTCTGAGGCCGCCTCGCGCGAAGCAGGCTGCCTCCACTTTCTTACACAGCTCAGACTACAATAAAAAGATGGCGCGCCCTTCACAATGGGATGCCGGATCAGTCCAGAGGCAGGCGAAGCTCCATGCAGGTGAGGTCCAGCCAGCGGCCGAACTTGGTGCCGACCTCGGAAAATCTGCCGGCAATGCGAAAACCAAGCTTTTCATGCAGCCTGATCGAAGCGGTGTTCTCCGCCTCGATGCCGGCGATCATCACGTGGATATTTCCTGCCGCAGCACGGGTGATCAGTTCCCGCATCAGGCGCTCGCCTATGCCGGCGCCGCGGCAATCCTTGTCGACATAGACGGAATGCTCGACGGTGTGGCGGTAGCCATCAAAGGAGCGCCAGTCGCCATAGGAGGCATAGCCCGCGACCCTGCCTGCCAGCTCGGCGACGATGACCGGAAACCCGCGGCCCTTGCGCGCCTTCATCCATTCCTGGCGGTTTTCGAGATCGACCAGCGTATCGTTCCAGATCGCCGTCGTGTGCTCGACGGCGTGATTGTAGATATCGCGGATGGCTGGGAGATCGGCTTCGGTGGCATCGCGGAGGAGGACAGCGTCTGTCATGATTGCCCGTTCGTATTGTCTGCGAAAGGGGCATACGCCCGGCCTCGAACGATGTAAACGGCGGATGCGAAATACCGGCGACTTTGGGCACGGCCGTGATTAGAGGCCCGGCCCCGGCAGGCTAAAACAGGTGAAGACGGCCGAATAATGCACCGCCGCGGCGGTGACGACGAAACCGTGCCAGATGGCATTCTGAAAGCGCAGCTTCTCCCAGACATGGAAAATGACGCCAAGCGAATAGATGACCCCGCCGATGACGATCAGCAGCATCGAGGTGGAGGGAATGCGCGAAGCGACAGGCCCGGCCACCAGCACGCCGCTCCAGCCCATGGCGAGATAAAGCAGGATGGCAACACGGTCGTAACGGTCGGGAAAGACGCATTTCAGGATAATGCCGGCGGCGGCGAACAGCCAGATCGCAACCAGCATGAACAAGAGCAGCGGGTCGTCGGCGCCGCGTTCGAGAAAGGGCGTGTAGGTGGCGGCGATCAACAGGAAGATCGCCGAATGATCGAAGCGGCGCAGGTACCATTTGGTGCGCGAGACCGGCCAGGCGTTGTAGGAAAAGGAAATGGCCAGCGTCAACACCAGCCCGACGCCATAGATCCAGGCGGCAGCGAGCGCGCCGTAGGAGCTCCAGAGCGTGGCGTAGAAGATCAGCACGGTGGCCCCGATCAGCGCCAGCACGAGACCGACGCCATGGACGATACCATCGGCGATTAGTTCATATCTGTCGTAAGCCCAGCGAATGCCGTTGAACTCGGCCATGCCCGCCAATCCGTTTCAGACCCCGACTGCAATCGTCGCATCGAACCGACGGGTGCGCAACTGCGGCAAAGCGCACGGGCGGTAAATCTTCGTGACAGGCTGATTGACGGCGAAGCAGCTACGCATCAAACCTTCTGCCGGTCGACCAGCACCGAGCATTTGGCGTGGCGCACGACCCGGTCGGCGGTGGCGCCGATGAAGTAATTGGAAAAGTCCGGAACATGCGAGGCGACGATAATGAGGTCGGCTCCGTGGCTTTCGGCGGTCGAAATGATCGCTTTGGCAGGTGGGCCGTTGCGGATCTCGACGGTTGCCGCAATTCCGGTTGCGGCGATCAGCGCTTTTAGCGTGTCGCGGCTGTCCTGCATGGCGTCCTCGACCATATTGGCCGGCAGTTCGATCGCGACATAGGTCGGCACATCCTCGATGACGTTGAGCGCTACGATCTCGCCGCCGTCGTCGAGCAGGGACGCGGCCTTGCGGAGGATCGTGCCTCCCTTTTCGATGCCGCCGAGCGCGATCGCCACGATGATCTTCCTGTACATGGCTTCCCTCCATGACTGAGATGCATAAGCTTCCTCTAAAGAAGATATGGACACTTTGACCGCGATCAAGTGGACGTCATCGTCAACACCTGCTCAACGCTTCATCTTCAAAAACGGATCTTCTGTGAACAATCGGAATCCGCCATATAGGGATCAGGTACGGCAGCCCAGAGGAGGCAGAGGCGGATGAATCGACGAAGCTTTCTCGGCCTTGCCATGCGCGGCACATTCGCCGCCACCGCCGGCGCGCCGTCCATTCTACAGGCCAGATCAGGAGCAGGAGAACAATCCATGACGACCGAAACTTCCTATGCGCTGACGCGGCCAGCCTATATCGACCAGTCGCATCTCGTGGTGACCGACCTCACTGTCGTTTCCGGCTTCTATCAATCGATGCTCGGGCTGAAGGTCATCGAGAAGACGGCGAGCGGGCAAGTGCTGGGTGTCGGGGATCTGCCGCTTTTGACGCTGACGACTGCCAAGGATGCCGCAATCGCGCCGCGCAATGCCGCCGGCCTTTTCCACACCGCCTTCCTGATGCCGGATCGGGCGGAACTTGCACGCTGGCTACGCCATGCCGCCAACAATAACGTCGTGCTCGACGGCGCCTCGGATCATCTCGTCAGCGAGGCAATCTATCTGTCCGACCCCGAAGGCAACGGGATCGAAATCTATGCCGACCGGCCGCACGAACAATGGAAATTCGATCAGGACGGCATGGTCGACATGGCAACGCTGCGCCTCGACCTGCAGGCGCTCTATGACAGCGCGGCCGATGAGCACTGGAGCGGCATGGCTGTGGGAACGGCGATCGGCCACCTGCATCTGCAGGTCGGCGACATCCCTCAGGCCGACGCCTTTTACCGCGACGTCCTCGGCCTCAAGCTGATGGCGAGTCGACCCGGCGCGAGTTTCTTTGCGACCGGCGGCTACCATCATCATATCGCCGCCAATATCTGGAACAGCAGGGGTGCTGTCGCACGCGCCGACAATATGACCGGACTTTCGGACTACAAGGTCCGGTTCAACGACAAGGCGACGCTGGATGCGGCGATCTCCAAGCTCGACGCGCTGGAGATCAAGAGCGAGAAGCGCGATGGCGGCGTGTTCCTCAGGGACCCGTGGGGCATCGGCCTGACGCTTTTGGCGTAATTTCCTTGCCGTGACAGATCAGCCTTGATGCATGTCGCCCAGAAGTGCCCGGTGTTTCCGGGCGACATGCATACAAACAAATGACTAAAGCGCGTCGCATGCATCAAATTTGATGCGACGCGCTTTAGCGACTGGAGACGTTCACGCATGGAATGCTCCATGCGCGAAGACACGCGGCAAGCGCCCTGGAGGCCCCCACGGAACCGGAACCGCATCGGCGCGTTTTCGTGACGAAGCAATGAGGCTTCGGGGACCTCACCGCATGGGCATCGCCAACGGCATCCGCAAACAGGCAAAGAAGATCGCGATCGGCGAACGCCGCACCAGCGCCTGGGCGCAGACGCTGAAGGAGGCAGCCGAAGAGCTGCCGCCGCCACCGCTGCACCGGCTGGAAAAGGACGGTCTCGATATCAGCATGGCCTGGGCGATCATTGGCATCTTCGGCATTCTCGGCCTTGCCGCCGTCTACATGATGTCGCTGATCCTCATTCCGATCACACTTGCCGTCGTCGTCGGGATGATCCTCGGCATGGCGGCGGAAAAACTCAGCAGGATGGGCGTGCCGCGACTGGCCAACGCCTTCATGCTGTCAAGCGGCGTGGCGCTGGTGATCTTCCTGGTGATCAACTCGCTCGCCGGCCCGCTGATGACGTTTGCCAATGAGGGGCCGGCCTTTGCCGAGCGGACCATCGACCGCGTCATGCCTTATCTCGAGCGCATCCAATGGCTGCATATCACGCCGGCGACATTCGAAAGCGGGCCGATGTCGATCGGTGCGCTGCTCGAAAACACCGGCAACGTGCTGCATGTGGTGACGACCAGCCTGACGCCGGCTGTCGTGCAGGGGATGATCTTCTTTGCGGCGCTGCTGCTCTTCCTGGCCAGCCGGGTCAACCTGCGCAAGACGATCATCATGACCTTCCGCACCCGCACGCAACGCCTGGCGGCAATCCGCGTCATCAATGCCGTCGAGCAGGTGCTTGGCTTCTACTTCGCCACAGCCTCGCTGATCTATATCGGGCTCGGCGTCGTCATGACTGTCATCGCTTATACGGGCGGGCTGGCGGCGCCGGTGCTCTGGGGCTTCTTCGCCTTCCTGTCGAGCTTCATTCCCTACCTCGGCATCACGCTGATGACGCTTGCCGTCGCGGTCGCCGGCATTCTCTCCCATGATGACCTCGTCATTGGCCTGATACCGGCCGCGGCCTTCTTTACCGTGCATCTTCTCATGGAAAACCTGATCTTCCCGGCGGTGATGGGACGGCGGCTGGAAATCAACCCTTTCGTCGTCTTTCTCGCCATTCTGTTCTGGACATGGATGTGGGGCGCCGTCGGCGCTATGCTGGCGCTGCCGCTGTCGCTGATCGTCATCACGATCATCGAGGAATTGCTGATCGAGGAAAAGCCGCAGCCGCAACTGCCGAAATGATCAACCGGGGAGACATGCGTGGCCTCTGATCTCGATCTCGACGAATCCGATCACGACCAGATGGTCAGCGGCCGTTCTCTCTGGGGAAAAAGCGGCGTACGGCCGGAGTGGCGGCCGATGGAGCAAAGCTTTTCCACCGACGTCGCCGTGATCGGCGGCGGCATCACTGGCGCTTTGGTCGGCGAACACCTGACGGCGCGCGGTTTTTCCGTTGTTATCATCGACCGGGAGAAGCCCGGTTTCGGCAGCACCGTGGCGAGCACGGCGATGCTGCAATGGGAAATCGACAGCACGCTCATCGAGCTTGAGGACTATTACGGCTTCGAACGCGCCGCCGGCATCTATCGCCGCAGCGGTGCTGCGGTCGCCGGCCTTTCCAAGCTGATCGCCGCAAACGGGATTGCCTGCGGCTTCCGGCCGCGCAACACGCTCTATCTCGCCGAGGGTCGCGAAGGGGCACGCAATCTCCTCGATGAGCGCCAGCTTCGCCGCCGGGCCGGCCTGCCCGGCGTCTATCTCGAACATCCCGATCTCTTCACGCAATTTGAGTTCGACCGGGATGGGGCGATCTATTCACCGGGTTCGGCGGAGTGCGACCCGCTGCTTCTGACCTGGGCGTTGATCGAAATGTCCGTCCGGCGCGGCGCGCGACTGGTGAGCGCCTCCGTCACAGCACTTCACAGCGAAGGCGATCACGTCACGGCGGAGACGGACGGAGGCCATATCATCGAGGCGCGGCGCGCCGTGCTTGCGACCGGCTATTCGATGCCGGGCATCGACATGCCGAAGCTGCACCGCACCAGCTCGAGCTGGGCGCTCGCCACCGTGCCTCAGGACCCGGCAAATTTCTGGCGCGACAGGGCGCTGATCTGGGAGGATAGCCACCCCTATCTCTACCTGCGCACGACCGAGGATAATCGCATCGTCGCCGGCGGCGAGGATGACGGCACGGCCGATCCCGAAGCCCGCGACCGCAAGCTGCCGGCCAAGACCATCGCGATCCAGGAGAAAGTAAGGCGGCTATGGCCGAAGGCTGATACGCGGGTGGAACACGCCTGGTGCGGAACCTTCGGCGAAACGACCGACGGCCTGCCGCTGATCGGCCCGGTGCCTGAGATGCCGCATGTGCTCGCCGCCTACGGCTACGGCGGCAACGGCATCACCTTTTCCTATCTCGCAGCCCAGATGATCGGGGCGATGCTCGCAGGCATGCATCGCGACTGGTTCGAGGATTTCGCGCTCGACAGGGATGGGCCGGGGCTGCGGCGGTTTGGAGAGGATAGGTTGGGGGCTGGGAGTGAACTGCGGTAAAGGCTTCGGATGGACTGTTGTGCCGTGCCAGCCCCCCCTCTGCCCTGCCGGGCATCTCCCCCACAGGTGCGGAGATTGGCTGGACGCAACGGCTTCCCCAAACAACTGGCGTTGCAGCCCGCCGGAGCGGTAAACGAGCGCGAAGGTTTGGCCACTTGTGATCTCCCCACCTGTGGGGAGATGCCCGGCAGGGCAGAGGGGGCTCACACGGCACGCCCTACAAAACTACTCCGTCGTTTTGTCGTCGCCCATATCCTCGACGTCCTCGAGACGGACGAATTGCACGCCCTTGGCTTTCAGGTCGACCAGCGCCTTGGCCACGCCCTCGCCCGCGGCATGGGTTGGCTGGTTGACGTGGGAGATGACGACATCGCCATCCTTGGCCGAGGCGATGCGCTTTTCGGTAATCGCAGCCCCAAGCAGCGAGCCGCCGTCGCCGTTTACCGAATAACCGGCGATGCGATATCCCATGGCGCGGATTTCGCCGATGGCGGAAAGGTCATATTTGGCGGTCGAGCCGCGGAACCAGCGCGGCGCCGGAATCCCGGCCGCGACCATGGCGGCAGCGCCGCCTTCGACCTCCTGCCTTACCGCCTGCGGCGAGCCCGCCGAGGCGATGCCATAGATCAGCGTCGGCGTGTCGACGGCCGGAATATGGTTCTCTCCGTGATTTTCGAGTTCGAAGAGATCGGGGTTCTGCAGGAACACGGCAACCGCGGCAGGGTTATGCTTCAGCCAGCGGGCGGTGACGAAGATCGTCACCGGGATGCGTTCGCGCACCAGCGTCGACAGGATGCGCTCATCTGCCTGCCCCATGCAGGCATCGAAGGTCAGCGCAATGCGGGCATGGCCAGCAAGGTTGGAGCGGGCGATATGCAGATGCGGCTCGACGAGCTTTGCCACCGGCGCTCTCGGGGCCGCGCTCACAGCGGCCGAGGCTGGCAGCGCTGACGGTAGCTCGTCCGCCAGTACGGGAGCGATGGTGGTCAGAAGGAACGCCGAAGCGAGCAGGATGCGGTTCATATCAGAGGCTTCTACAAGTCGGTTTCGACAGATTTTAGCGGATGCTTTTGCATGGCGCCATGTGGCCGGATGTCACCGCTGCCGCCCGAACAAAGCCAAGGGCATCAATCGTAGAGATAATACTTGTCCCACTTCTCGCGCGGCACCTTGTCGCCGATCTGGTAGTCGAGTTCGCGCACGTTGATATGCTGCGGGCCGGTGATGCAATTGTAGGAGAGATGATACCAATCGCCCTTGCTGCGGAAGACCGCGCCCGGGGCCTGCAGCGAATTATCGCCGGGGATCGGGTCCTTGAAGGTATAGGCGATCACCTTGTCGGGCTTGAAGCCGGCGCTTTCCTGGTTGATGCGGCTCATCGCCTCGGTGTCGCAGCTCTGTTCCAGACGGGTCGAGGGATCGAGTTTTTCAAGTTGCTTCTTGATGGCGGGATCGACGGCAAAGGCAGGGGCAGCAAGGCTGACGAGGGATACAAACAGGAGCAGACGTTTCGGCATTGCGGAGAAATCCCTTGCTGTTGTCCATTTTTCACCCTGCCGCAGGCAGCTTGCCGGAGGCTTGGCGCGTGCAATTTTCGCTCTGTGAGAGCGGACATTCTTAAATATTGTGGTGACATCAAGGCAAGGCGGGCGGAGCCGCCTCCTTGCTTGTGGAAGGCCACCCGCACCCTTGGCGCACCTTTGACGCTTGATCCGGGACCAGTGCGCCTCTATCTCTTGCCAACCCGACATTCCCACCGGAGCCATTCCTTGTCCGTTTTCAAAAGCCTGCCGACACCGCCTGCCGCACCGAAAAAGCCCGTTTCCGATACGCGCCACGGCATCACCCGCACGGACGACTATGCCTGGCTGCGCGCCGACAACTGGCAGGCGATGTTCAAAGATCCCTCGATCCTCGATCCCGAGATCCGCCGGCATCTCGAAGCTGAAAACGCCTATATGAATGCGGCGATGGAAGACACCAAGCCGCTGCAGAAGGTGCTGTTTTCCGAAATGCGCGGCCGCATCAAGGAAGACGACAGTTCGGTGCCGATGAAGGACGGCGCCTATGCCTACGGCACGTTTTATGTCACAGGCGGCGAACAGCCGCGCTTTTTCCGCATCGCCCGCGACGGCAACGTCGCCGACGAGACGATCCGCACCGTGCTGCTCGACGGCGACAAGGAGGCATCAGGCAAGGCCTATTTCCGTCTCGGCGGTCTCGACCATTCGAGCGACCATAGCCGCGGCATCTGGGGCTATGACGATAAGGGTTCGGAATTCTTTACGCTGAAGGTGCGCGACCTCGCGACCGGACAAGACCTCGAAGACCGGATCGAGAATACCGGCGGCGGCGGCGTCTGGGCGCCCGACGGCAAGAGCTTCTTCTATTCGGCGCTCGACGAGAACCACCGGCCTTCGAAGGTGTTCCACCATATTGTCGGCCAGCCGCAATCGGCAGACCAGCTGGTCTATGAGGAAGCCGATGCCGGCTTTTTCATGGGCGTCGGCGGCTCGCTGCTCGACGACTTCATCTATATCGATATTCACGACCACGAGACCAGCGAATACCGGCTGCTGTCGACCAAGGATCTCACCGCCGAGCCGAAGCTGGTGGCGGCGCGCGAGGAAGGCATCGAGTATTCGCTGACCGAGGGCGGCGACGTCTTTTACATCCTGACGAATGATGGCGGCGCCAAGGACTTCAAGATCATGCAAGCGCCGGCCGACAATCCGGTCAAGGAAAACTGGCGCGAAGTGGTCGCCCACAAGCCCGGCACGCTGATTATCAGCCACATGGCCTATGCCCGCAATCTTCTGTGGCTGGAGCGCAAGGACGGACTGCCGCAGATCATGATCCGCGACCGCAGGACCGGCGAGGAACATGCGATCGCCTTTGCCGAGGAAGCCTATTCGCTCGGGCTCTCGGGCGCGGCGGAATACGACACGGATGTCGTTCGTTTCTCCTATTCGTCGATGACGACGCCGTCGCAGCTTTATGATTACAACATGGTGACCCGCGAGCGCACGCTCCTGAAGACGCAGGAGGTGCCGTCGGGTCACAATCCCGACGATTACATCACCCGCCGCGTCTTCGCCCCGGCATGGGACGGCGAGACAGTGCCGGTCACCCTGCTCTATCGCAAAGACACCGCGCTCGACGGCAGCGCGCCCTGCCTGCTCTATGGCTACGGCGCCTACGGCATCACCATTCCGGCCGGTTTCAACACCAACTGCCTGTCGCTCGCCGATCGCGGCTTCGTCTATGCCATCGCCCATATCCGCGGCGGCAAGGACAAGGGGTTTTCCTGGTACGAAGACGGCAAGATGGACAAGAAGACGAATACCTTCAAGGACTTCGTCGCTGCCGCCGACTATCTGAATCAACAGAAGTTCACCTCTTACGCGAAGATCATCGCCGAGGGCGGATCGGCCGGCGGCATGCTGATGGGGGCGGTTGCCAACATGGCGCCGGAGAAGTTTGCCGGCATCATCGCCGCCGTTCCCTTCGTCGACGTGCTCGACACGATGCTCGACGATACTTTGCCGCTCACCCCGCCGGAATGGCCGGAATGGGGCAACCCGATCGACAGTCGGGAAGAATACGAGCAGATCGCCTCATACTCGCCCTACGACAATGTCGGCGCCAAAGCCTACCCGCCGATCCTGGCGCTCGGCGGCCTGACCGACCCGCGCGTCACCTATTGGGAACCCGCCAAGTGGGTGGCGAAGCTGCGTGAGGAAACGACCGGCGAGGCGCCGATCCTGCTCAAGACCAACATGGACGCCGGCCACGGCGGCGCGTCGGGGCGGTTTCAGCGGCTGGAAGAGATTGCGTTCGAGTATGCGTTTGCCATCAAGGTGGCGGGGAAGATGTGAAATCTTTAGGGAGCGCCGTGGTCGCCCCCCTCTGCCCTGCCGGGCATCTCCCCCATGGCAGAGGGGGCTGGAACGGCACGACAGTCGAGGGAGAAAGAAATGGCAGTCTACATCGCCCTCCTCCGCGCCGTAAACGTCGGGGGCACCGGGTCGCTCCCGATGGCTGAGCTCAAGGCTATCTGCGAAGGCCTCGGCTTTGCCGACGTGAAAACCTACATCCAAAGCGGCAATGTACTCTTCCGCTCGGACGAATCCGAAACGACCGTAGAGGAAAAGCTCGACGCAGCGCTCGGGCAGAAGATGGGCAAGCGGCCGGGGGTGATGGTGCGAAGCCGCAACGAGCTCGACGCCATTGCCGCCAACGCACCTTTTCCCAAGGCCAAACCGAACTTCCTGCTCGTCTATTTCCTGCCCGAAAAACCGCCTGCCGATGCGCTTGATAAAATGGTGGCGCCTGATGGCGAGGAGGCAAAGCTCGCGGCCCGCGAAATCTATGTGCATTACCCCAATGGGTCCGGCCGCTCGAAGCTGAAGCTGCCGGCGCTGAAGCCAGGAACGTCGCGCAACCTCAACACCGTGCGCAAGCTCGCGGACATGGCGGCAGCGATGGAGGGCTGAAGTCCGGCGCAGAATTTGATTCAAGCGAGGGGCTTCAAGCCTTTGTTTTTATGCATGTCGCATCAGTTTTCGTCCGTTTCACCTTGTAGCCGCTGATCTCCTCGCCGGCGGTCGGCGAGAAGCGCAGGTTCCAGAAGGTGGCGGTGATCGAGATGATCGTGACGACGATAAAGGCGGCCGAGAAATCACCAAGCGCAGGCGTTTCAGCCCCGCTAAAGGCCATGGAACCGTGCAGCGCTAAGGCCCCGATGCAGATGCCGAGCGACAGCATGAGCTGCTGGAAGGTGGTGTAGAAACTCGTGGCCGAGCTCATCCGCTCCTTGTCGATCTCGTCATAGGCAATGGTGTTGTAGGCGGTGAACTGGAACGACAGGAAGAAGGCGCTGAGGATCAGGACGAGGAAGATCAGCGGCATCGGCCAATCCGGCCGGAAGGCGGCGCAGAGGCCATAGCCGACCGTGCCGAAGATGCCGTTGAGGACCAGGCTTCGGCGGAACCCCAGCCGGCGGAAGACGAACTTCGCCATCGGTTTCATGGCGAGAGCGCCAAGTGCTGTGGCGATGACGATCTGGCCGGCCGCAGCGGCGGACAGGCCGAAGCCGATCTGGAAGAGCAGCGGCAGCAGGAAGGGCTGGGCGCCCTGGGTGATGCGCGTCAGCGACCCGGCGATCACCGACGTGCCGAAGCTCGCTACCTTCATCAGCGAGAAATCCATGATCGGCGACGGATGCTTGCGGGCGTGCCGGAGATAGGCGATGCCGAAGAGCAGGCCGATAGCGATCAGGAAGATCGAGAAGGCGCCCTCGCCTTCGTGGCTCGACATTTCGAAGCCGAAGAGCAACGAACCGAGCGAGATGCCGGAAAGGACGAAGCCGAGCGTATCGAACGGGCCGCTCGCCTTGCCCTTCACCTCGTCGATGTAGATCGACACGAAGATCATGCCGATGATGCCGATCGGCACGTTGATGTAGAAGATCCAGCGCCAGTCGAGATAGGTGACGAAGAAGCCGCCGAGCGGCGGGCCGACGATCGGCCCGATCAACGCCGGCACCAGCAGCCAGGACATGGCGCTGACCATATCCTTGCGGTCGACGCTGCGCATCAGCACGAGGCGGCCGACCGGCATCATCATCGCACCGCCTATGCCCTGAAGCAGCCGCGCCAGCACCAGGAACGACAGCGTCGGCGCCAGCGCACAAAAGATCGAGCCGATCACGAAGACGGATATGGCCGCGCGGAAGACGGTGCGAGAGCCAAAACGGTCGGCCATCCGGCCGCTCGCGGGAATGAAGATCGCCAGGCTGAGGAGATAGGAGGTCAGGGCGATCGACATGGCCGGCGCGCTGACGCTGAAATCGCGCGCCATGGTGGGCAGCGCGGTCGCAAGCACAGTCGCGTCGATATTTTCCATCAGCATCGCACTCGCGACAATCATCGCGATCACCCGGAAATTGGGCGCGGCGCGCCGAACCATCGGCGCCTGGTAAATCTGATCCGACATCGTCCGGAATCACTCGCGGTGGCGCGGCGGAGCACAGCAGGCAGCAGGGCCGCGGGGATGACATGGCGCAAAGCCAAGGGCAGACGATTTGCTATACGCTCCCGATCATGGCGGCGCTATGTCGTTTATGGCAAACCAGCTTTGACGAGAGGTAAAGGCAGATCACGATTCCTTGCATCGGCCTGTTCTTCGTGAAGGGCTTTGGGGTCTTCAACCAAACCGGCTTGCGCCAAGCGCACCCCGGCCCTACCTATGAAGCATGACCTCCACCCTGCAGAAAAACCGGGCCGCCGCGGCCTTTCCGTTCGACAACAGCTATGCCGGCTTGCCCGAGCGCTTCTTTGCGGCGCAGACGCCGACTTCGGTGGCGGAGCCCTCGCTGATCAAGCTCAACGAGCCGCTGGCTGCCGAGCTCGGGCTCGACGTCGAGGCGTTGCGGCGCGACGGCGCGGCGATCTTTTCCGGAAATCTGGTTCCCGAAGGTGCCGAACCGCTGGCGATGGCCTATGCGGGCCATCAGTTCGGCGGCTTCTCGCCGCAGCTCGGCGACGGGCGGGCGATCCTGCTCGGCGAGGTGATCGACCGCAGCGGCAGGCGCTTCGATATCCAGCTGAAGGGCGCCGGACCCACGCCTTTTTCGCGCCGCGGCGATGGGCGGGCGGCAATCGGGCCGGTGCTGCGCGAATATATCATCAGCGAAGCGATGTTTGCGCTCGGCATTCCGGCCACGCGGGCGTTGGCGGCGGTGACCACAGGCGAGCCGGTCTACCGGGAAGAGGTGCTGGCGGGCGCGGTCTTCACCCGGGTCGCGGCAAGCCATATCCGCGTCGGCACCTTCCAGTACTTCGCAGCCAGGGGCGATGCCGACGGCGTGCGAGCGCTGGCCGACTATGTGATCGACCGGCATTACCCCACCCTGAAAACGGCTGACAATCCATATCTTTCACTGTTTTCGGCGGTCTCGGAGCGGCAGGCGGCGCTGATTGCCCGTTGGCTGCATGTCGGTTTCATCCATGGGGTGATGAACACCGACAATATGACCGTTTCCGGCGAGACGATCGATTTCGGCCCCTGCGCCTTTATGGATACCTATGATCCGGCCACCGTCTTCTCATCGATCGACCAGCATGGCCGCTATGCCTATGCCAACCAGCCCGGCATCGGCCAATGGAACCTCGCAAGGCTCGGCGAAACGCTGCTGCCGCTGATCGACGAAGAGCCCGACGGCGCGGTCGACAAAGCGAATGCGGTGATCCGAGCCTATGGCGAACGGTTCCAGGCTGCGTGGCTGGCCGGCATGCGAGAGAAAATCGGTCTTGCCGGCGAAGAGGACGGAGATCTCGACCTGGTGCAGGCGCTGCTGTCATTGATGCAGGCGCAGGGCGCCGATTTCACCCTGGCTTTCCGGCGGCTGTCGGATCTTGCCGGCGACGGCGCTGTGGAACCTGCCTTTGCCGCGAGTTTTCGCGAACCGGAGGCCTGCGGCACCTGGCTCACGCAGTGGCGCGAGAGACTGTCGCGCGATCCGCAGACGGCGCCTCAGCGCACTCTGGCCATGCGCAGCGTCAATCCGGTCTTCATTCCGCGCAATCACCGGGTCGAACAGGCGATCGAGGCCGCGGTCGAGAACGGCGATTTCTCGCTGTTCGAGGCGCTGCTGACCGTGCTTTCGAAACCCTATGAAGACCAGCCGGGCTTTGCCGCTTATATGGAACCGCCGAAGCCGGACGAACGGGTGCTCGCGACCTTCTGCGGGACGTAACTGCGGTCTTGCCTTCCAGTGGCCGCCTCACAGCGATCGGCTTCATCCGGCTGGCACAACGGTTGCTGAGCCTAAAAGCGCTATGCCAGGCTGTATCGAGCCTGGTCCGTGCATGTCCAATGGCCGCCGCAGCCTGCGGCAAATATGGCCGTTGAAAGGCATTTCCTTCGCGCTATCTGCCTGATCGGCGGGACTTTTCCGCCGATCCTTCACCCCGGCTAACCTCAGCGGGAGACAGCCCTTATGGCGATCGTCATCACCTCCGTGTTCTTCATCATCATCGGGCTTACGCTTAGCGGCGGCGGGCTCTGGCTCGTCACGCTCGGCGGCAGCATATTTTATCTGTTCGCCGGGTTGATGTTCCTCATCACCGCCGGGCTGCTGTTGATGCGCAAGGCGGTGGCGCTCTGGGTCTATGCGGTGCTCGTCGTCGCAGCACTCGCCTGGGCGATCTGGGAGGTCGGCTTCGACTGGTGGCAGCTCGGCCCGCGCGGCGGCATGATCATCCTGCTCGGGCTCTGGCTGCTGACGCCGTGGATCCGCCGGCCGCTCGGCTTTCGCAGCCCGACGGGCATCACCTACGGCGCCAATCCCTGGCCGCTCGCCGTGCCTGTCATTCTCGCCATCCTCGTCGCGCTCTATTCGATGACGACAGACCCGCACGATCTTGCCGGCGAACTGCCGAAGGATCAGGTCGCCGCCAACCCCGCCTTCGGCGGCAGCGTCCCCGACGGCGAATGGCATCAATATGGGCGCACGCCCTTCGGCCAGCGTTATTCGCCGCTCGACCAGATCACCGCCGAGAACGTCTCCACCCTCAAGGAGACGTGGCGATACCAGACCGGCGACGTCAAACGCCCGGACGATGTCGGCGAGACGACCTATCAGGTGACCCCGCTCAAGGTGAAGGACACGCTCTATCTCTGCACGCCGCACAACTGGGCGATCGCGCTCGACGCCAAAACCGGCAAGGAGAAATGGAAATACGACGCCAATTCCGGGATGAACCCCAACCGGCAGCATCAGACCTGCCGCGGTGTCACCTATTATGCCGATCCCAATGTGGCCGCCGGCCAGCCCTGCGCCGAGCGCGTCTACCTGCCGACCTCCGATGCCCGGCTGATCGCGCTCGACGCGGCGGACGGCAAGGTGTGCACCAGCTTTGCGGATCAGGGCGTGCTGCATCTGGAAACCGGCATGCGCTACAACCCGGCCGGCTATTATTATTCCACCTCGCCGCCGGTAGCCGTGGCAGGCAAGATCATCGTCGGCGGCGCGGTGAACGACAACTATTCGACTGAGGAACAATCCGGCGTCATCCGCGCCTTCGACATCAATACCGGCGCGCTGCTCTGGAACTGGGATTCCGGCAATCCCGACGTGACGATGCCGATCACCGATAGCCAGACCTATACGACCAATTCGCCGAACAGCTGGTCGGTCTTCAGCGTCGACGAGGGCCTCGGCTTGGTCTACATCCCGCTCGGCAACCAGGTGCCCGACCAGATCGGCATCAACCGCAGCGACAATGTCGAGAAATTCTCCTCCTCGATCGTCGCCCTCGACATCGCCACCGGCCAATTGCGCTGGGTGCGCCAGACAGTGCATCACGATCTCTGGGACATGGACGTGCCGGCCCAGCCGGCGCTGATCGACCTGACGAAACCGGACGGCAGCGTCGTTCCGGCCCTGGTCGGCCCGACCAAGCAAGGCGATCTCTATGTGCTCGACCGGCGCAGCGGCGAGCCGATCATCCCGGTCAAGGAGATTCCAGCGCCTGATGGTGCGGTCTCCGGCGACCACACCTCGCCGACGCAGCCGATCTCCGATCTAACCTTCTCGCCCGACCCGCTCAAGGAGAAGGATATGTGGGGCGTGTCGCTGTTTGACCAACTCGCCTGCCGCATCGACTTCCATCGTTACCGCTACGAGGGCCGCTATACTCCGCCGTCGCTGAAGGGCACGATCGTCTATCCCGGCAATTTCGGCACCTTCAACTGGGGCTCGGTCGCGGTCGATCCGGAGCGGCAGATCATGTTCGGCATGCCGACCTATCTCGCCTTCACCTCGCGCCTGGTGCCGGCCGCCGACATTCCGCCGCGCGGCCAGGACGAGAAGGGCAGCGAACAGGGGCTCAACCGCAATGACGGCGCGCCCTACGGCGTCTTCATGGGTCCGTTCCTCGGGCTGCTCAAAATCCCCTGCCAGGCGCCGCCATGGGGCTATGTCGCCGGCGTCGATCTGCGCACCGGCAAGATCGCCTACATGCACAAGAACGGCACCGTGCACGACATGACGCCGCTACCCCTGCCCTTCAAGGTCGGCGTGCCGGGCATCGGCGGACCGATGCTGACCAAGGGCGGCGTCGCCTTCCTCGGGGCTGCGGTCGACAATTACCTGCGCGCCTACGACGTGACCAACGGCCGGGAGCTGTGGCAGGCCCGGCTTCCCGCCGGCGGCCAGGCGACGCCGATGACCTATACGGCCGATGACAACAAACAATATGTCGTCATGGTCGCCGGCGGTCACGGGTCGGTCGGCACCAAGCCCGGCGACTATGTGATCGCCTATACGCTGCCGTGATGGAGAGGGTGCCCTCTCCTTGCAGAAGAAAGACCCGCGAACCAGACAGCTGTCGATTATGCCCTTCGCATTTTCCCGCTCAAACCATCTCGGCGATCATCCGGCCGACTTCGGCAAAGACGGGATTGAGCTCCTTCACCGGCGCGGTCGCCTCGGCGATATAGACGGCCGCGACGATCGGGCCGCGGTCGGGCGGCCAGATGACGGCGATATCGCCGAGGGAGCCGTTCGGGCCGGTACCGGTCTTGTCGCCGACTTTCCACTCCTTAGGCAGGCCGGCTCTCAGCCGCTCGCCGCCGGTGGTGCTGGCCACCAGCCAGGCGATCAACCTGTCTGAGGAGGCTTCGGTGAGGATCGAGCCGAGCGTCAGGTTGCCGAGCGTGTCGAGCATCGCATCCGGTGTCGTCGTGTCGCGCGGATCGTCCTTCCTGCCCTCGTTCAGCGTCGGTTCGGTGCGGTCGAGACGCGTCGTGCCGTCGCCGATCGAACGCAGCCAGTCGGTCAAACCCGCCGGACCGCCAAAACTTTCGAGCAGCAGGTTGCCGGCCGTGTTGTCGCTGACGGTCACCGCCGCCTCGCAGAGTTCGGCGACCGTCATGCCATCGGTGCCGGCGTGTTTTTCGCTGAGCGGCGAATAGTCGACCAGCTTGTCCTTTCCATAGGTCACCCGGCGGTCGAGGCTTTCCTCGCCCTTGTCGGCACGGGCGAGCACGAAGCCGGCTGCCAGCGCCTTGAAGGTGCTGCACATCGGAAAGGCTTCGCTGCCGCGATAGTTGAAGGAAATGCTCGTCTCAGTGTCGAGCACCGAGACGCCGAGACGGCCGCCGGTGCGTTTTTCCAACGCGGCAAGGCGCCGCTCGATGTTGTCGTTGTCTTCCTCGCTCTTCTCTTGGGCTCTGACGGGAAGCGTTAGTGCAGGCAGGCACAATGCCGAGCCTATCAGCATACGGCGGGTAAGACTGAGATCCATGATTCCTCCGGCGGTGAGGAACACAAAGCTAAGGGGCGATTGCGGCGGCATCTCGTCCCCGCGGCGACAATGTCGTCCGCCGAGCAACCTTGTTGTTCGCCGAGCGACTTTGTCGGCCGCACGCCGATCACGCGGCGCGGGTGACCTCGACCGTCACATGCGACAATTCCGTCAGCGCCGAAAGCCTGCCCTTGTAAAAGGCCGGCTCGCGCGGCTCAGAGGTGACGACCGCGACGATCGCCGCATGGTGGCCGGGGCCGACCTGCCAGACATGCAGATCGGTGATCCGGTCTTCCTCCGTCTCGATCGCCTCGCGAATCTCCGCCGGCAAAGTCTCGCCGTGCGGGACGACGTCGAGAAGGACGCCGCCCGAGGATTTCATCAGGCTCCAGGACCAATTGGCGATGACCAGCCCGCCGACGATGCCCATGATGGGGTCGAGCCAGAGCCAGCCGTAGAGGCTGCCGAGCGTCAGCGCCGCGATGGCGAGCACGGAGGTCAAGGCATCGGCGATGACATGCAGATAGGCGGCGCGGATATTGTTGTCGCCCGGTTCTGCGTGGCCGGGACCGTGATCACCATGACCATGACCATGATGGGCGTGGTCGCCGTGATGGTGATGCGCGTGCGCATGATTGCCATGCGCGGCATGGCCGCCGCCGGAAAGCAGCCAGGCGCTGACGAGATTGACGGCAAGGCCGATCACGGCGACGGCAATCGCCTGGGCAAAGCCGATCGGCACGGGATTTGAGAGGCGCAACAGGCTTTCCCAGGCCATCAGCAGGGCGATCAGCGCAAGGATGATGGCGCTGGCGAAGCCGGCGAGGTCGCCGAGCTTGCCGGTGCCGAAGGTGAAACGCGGATTGCGCGCCTGCCGGCGGGCGAAGAGATAGGCGAGCGCCGAAATCAGCAGAGCGCTGGCATGGGTCGACATGTGCCAGCCATCGGCGACCAGGGCCATGGAGCCGTAGACGGTGCCGGCGGCGATTTCCGCCACCATCATCACCGCCGTCAGCGCGATCACCAGCCAGATGCGCCGCTCGTTGCGCTGATGATCCGCGCCGAGGAAGACATGGTCGTGTTCAAAGGTATTCATTGCAGCTTTCCCGATTCCGGCACTCATTACAGGCTCCTTCGTCTCGGCAATCAGCGGATATAGGTTCGCAAGACTTCCGATATTTCCTCGACCGCCTCCGCCCTTGCAGCGTCGTCGGCAGCATTCAGCACATGTTCGCGCAGGTGATCGTCCAAAACCTCGCCGGTCAGCCCGGTCAGAGCGCCGCGGACGGAGGCAAGCAGCTGCAGGATCTCGCCGCAGGGGCGCTCGGCCTCGAGCGCCCGCTCGACCGCCTCCATCTGCCCCTTCAGGCGGCTGACACGGGCGACGAGCTTCTTTTTCTGCAGAGTGGTGTGGGACACGGTGAGTCCTCATATAGAATAGGGGGGTATACTATCGATGGGCTTGACCGATATCAAGGCCGATGGCGTGTTTCAGCGTCCGGCTCCGACGCCATTGACAAACGCCGCGTTTCCGACGATTGATGACCCATGATCAAAAACGCGCACCAGAGCCGCTCGTATTTTTGGCTGTACCTGTAAAGGGCGGCTGGACAAGATCATATTGTCAACAAGCCGCCGTCAGGCGGCTTTGTTGTATCGGCAGCGTCCTGACGGCAGACTATCAAAGGACGCGAAGACCATGACCGAAATCGAAGACAGCGAAATTTCATTGATGCGCCCATCGGTGGTGACGATCCGCGCCGCCAAGCCGCGCGACCTGCCCGAACTCAACGCGATGATTGCCCTGCTTGCCGCCCATCACGGCGATGCGGCGGGAACGACGCCGGAGCAGTTGGAGCGCGACCTCTTCGGCCCGCTGCCGTGGATCACGGCGCTCGTTGCCGAAACCGACGGAGGGCTGATCGGCTACGCCATTCTGGTGCCGCTCTACAGAGCGCAAGAGGGAAAGCGCGGCATGGACCTGCACCATCTCTTCGTGCGCGACGGCCATCGCGGTCATGGCACCGGCCAGCTGCTCGTCGACCGGGCCCGCGAGACCGCGCGCAATGCCGGCTGCGGCTACCTCTCCGTCAGCGCCGCGACCGGAAACGTGCTGGCGCACCGCTTCTACGAACAGATGGATTTCACCCCGCGTCCGGTGACCGGCATGCGCTATATGCAGTCGATCGCTTAAACAGCGACATGCTCTAACGGCCCGGCACGGCCTTCAGATAGGCGGCGATCGCCTCGCGGTCGGCGGGCGGCAGACGGGCAATGTTCTGCTGCACATCGACCATCGAGCCGCCGGCTGTGTCGAAATCTGGCGTGAAGCCGGTTTCGAGGTAGCTGGCGATATCGGCCTCGCTCCAGCCGCCGATGCTCTTGGAGGCCGGGGTGATATCGGGTATGCGGCCCTTGCCTTCCGGATTGGGGGCGCCGGCGAGCCACTGATCTGCCTGGAAGCCGCCGAGCGCATCGCGCGGCGTATGGCATTCGCCGCAATGGCCGGGACCTTCGACGAGATATTGGCCGCGCTTGATCTTGTCGTCGCTCTTTGCCAGGGCGACGCGCGGCTGGTCGTTGAAATAGAGAAATTTCCAGCCGCCGAGCGCCAGCCGGATATTGAACGGGAACGGCAGCTCATGCGGGGCCGCGACGTTTGCGCTCTTCGGCAGGGTTTTCAGGAAGGCGAAGAGATCGTTGACGTCCTTGTCGCTCATGCGGGCATAGGAGCCATAGGGAAAGGAAGGGTAGAGATGCTGACCGCCCGGTCCGACGCCCCGCTTCATCGCATTGCCGAACTCGGCCAGCGTCCAGCCGCCGATGCCGGCCTTTTCATCGGGTGAGATATTCGGCACGTGGAATGTGCCGAACGGGCTCTTCAACGCCAGCCCGCCTGACAGCGTCAGCCTGGCATCGCCTTCGGAACCGGGGGCTGAATGACAGCTGACGCAGCCGCCGGCCCAGAAAACCATCTGGCCGTTGGCCGGATCCGGGGCGCCGAGACCCGCCCAATGGCTTTCCGGCAGAGGATCGGGCGCGGTCACCAGATAGAAGGCGCCACCGCCGAGCACGGCGACGCCGATCAGACAGAGCAGCAACCGGATGAACCTGCGGATCATGCTCCGCCTCCCCTTTTTGTCGAATTTTTCCCGCGCCGAGAATAAGACGACCCGCACGGGCGGCAAAGCCAGCGCGGATCGAGGATCGGGTATCTTCTGCTTACGCAATTCCGGACGCAAAACCGCTGCACACTTTTGCTGGAATTGCTCTTGATCAAAACGACCTATCGCTCACTTCTTGAGGCGATAGGCCTTGTGACAGCCGCCGCAACTGGCGCCGAGCGTGTCGACCGTGGCGCCGACAGCCGCTTCATCGGCCGGAAGCTGGGCGAGCGCGGTTTCGGCATCGGCGGAGAGCTTCGCGGCGCGCGCCTTGAAATCATCCATGTTTTCCCAAATCTTCGGGCTCGCTTCTTCGTCGCCCGTTTCCGTGCCCGGCTTGAACTGATCGGGGAAAACCTTGGCCGTTGCGGCAATCGTCGTCAGCGCCGCCTTCACCGCTTCGGCGTCATAGGGCTTGGTGCCCTTGGCGATAGCTCCCAAGGCGCCTGCCGCCCCGCCGATCTGCTTCATCAGGGCAATGCGCGAATCATGGGTGCCGTCGGCGGCGCTCACCGAACCGAAGGCTATGCCGGCCATCGCCGCGGCGGCAGCTACTGCTTTCCAATTCATATTCCTCTCCATTTCTCTTCTGCATTTTCCGGGGCCAAGGTGGCCATGGCCAATCTGCACCGGGAGGATGACAAAATCCATGCCATTCGGGCAGTCACGTTTTGCCGGATCATCATAAAAACAATGTGATAGGTACAGGTGTCTCAAGCGCTTTTCCACCCCTGCCAGAGGCTGAGCGCGGAGACCGCAACCAGCAGCAGCCCGGCGAAGCGGCCGACGAAGGCCGTGACGTCGGGATTTGCGACAAGCAGGTCGCGGCTGCGGCCGGCCGTCATCGCCAGCGTGCCGTAGATGGCGAACTGGGTGGCGACGGTCATGGCGCCCATGATCAGGCCCTGCATCCAGACCGGGCCGTATTCCGGCTTGAGGAACTGCGGATAGACGGCGAACATGAAAATATAGGCTTTGGGATTGACCAGACAGGTGACGGCCCCCTGGCGGAAGGCGCGCCAGCCGGAGCGTGCCGTCCCCGGCCCGACCGCCTCGACGGTGATCGAACTGCGGATCAAGGAAATGCCGATCCAGATCATATAGGCGACGCCGGCAACAAGCAGCACGTTGAAAAGCTGCGGCAGCATGGTGACGAGCACGCCGACGCCGGCCGCACCATAGGCCGAATGCACGGCGCCGCCGGCCATGATGCCGCCGGTCGCCGCAAGCCCGCGCCTGACGCCGCCGGTCAGCGAATTGGCGAGCACGAAGAGCATGTCCATGCCCGGCACGATGATGATGCCGAAGAGAAGGACGAAGAAAAGCCAGAGGTTTTCGTGGTAGTTCATGTCAGTTACCGCCTTGAGTTCTGCGGGCCGTTTTCAGAGACCCTGATTGATTTCAATCCGATAGGCGGCTCTATACGGGAACCCAACTGACAGTGTATTGTCAGGAGCGTGAGGGATGGGAGAGGCAAAATGCGCAAGGCCTCGCGGCTTTTCGAGATCATTCAGATCCTGAGGCTCGCCAGAAAACCGATGACGGCGGCTGTTATCGCCGAGACGCTTGAGGTGACCGTGCGTTCGATCTATCGCGACATCGCCGCCCTTCAGGCGATGCGGGTGCCGATCGAGGGCGGGCGCGGCATCGGCTATATCATGCGGCCGGGCTTCGACCTGCCGCCGCTGATGTTCTCGATCGAAGAGATGGAGGCGATCGTGCTGTCGCTGGCGCTGCTCGAACGGACGGCCGACGAGGAGCTGAAGCAGGCCGCGCGCCGGGTCAACCAGAAGATTGCCGGCGCTGTGCCGGCACCGCTGCGCCAGGCAATGGACAGCAAAGCGCTCTATGCCTGGGGCTCGATCGCCCAGCCAGCTGGCTTCGATCTTGCGATCGTGCGCCGGGCGATCCGCGACGAACGCAAGCTGATGCTCGACTACCGCGACGAGGTTGGTCGGGCCAGCGAACGGACGATCCAGCCGATCGCGCTGATCTATTATTCGCAGACCGCCAATATCGTCGCCTGGTGCGAGTTGCGCCAGGCGATTCGCAATTTCCGCAGCGACCGGGTGGAGTACTGCGCGGCAAGCGAGGATTTCTTCAAGGGCGACGGCGACCGACTGCGGGAGTTGTGGACCAGCGGCTGGACGGAGAAGGCCGTGTTGGCGTAATAGCCGGGCGTTTGTGCGAACACGTTTGGCGGCGTTTGAGCCACGAGCAGGGGTCAGTGTCATGAGCCTGGTGAAGCGCCTTTCGTGCCTGGCACATCTTCGACGCCGCCAAAGGACTGCCGACATTTATCCCTCCTCCGTCATCCTCGGCCTTGAGCCGAGGATCCACGTTGGCCTCTATCAGCAGCGCGCATGGATCCTCGGCTCAAGGCCGAGGATGACGGAGGGTGTGGGCGCGCTGCACCAGACTCGCACTGGCGCTTAGGTGCTCCATCGAGGGCGCACCCGGCTTACCTCTGACGATCCCTGCGCAGGATAAACCGAGCAGCACAAAAGAGCCGTACAGCCGTCCCAGCCTAAAAAGCCAACGTCCGGCTCTCCTCGCGGCCGAAGCCGCGGATTTCAATGTGGTCGGGGTAGACTTCGACGATGGCGAAGGCGTTTTCGGTCTCGGTGTCGACCACGCCCTTGAAATTGACGAAGTGGCAGGCGCCGGCTTTGCCGTAATTGCCGACGTGGTTGTGACCGTTGAGATAGGCGACGACATTGTCGTGCGAGGCGAGCAGCGCGACGATGCGGTCGCAATCCCACATGTCGTGCTCACCGGGAGGATGCACGGGATAGTGATTCATGATCACCTTCTCGCCGGCCGCGGCTGCGCTTGATATTTCATCGCCGAGCCAGGTGAACTGCTCGTCGCTCAGCGCAGCATTCCAGCGATGGGCATTTCTGGCGCCTTGCTCCTGCAGCACGGTCAGCATCCGTGCGGCCAGCGCCCGATGCGGATGGTCTTCGGGCGGCGCGAAGGTGCTGACTTCGTTGCCGTCGAGCACGATGAAACGCCAGCCGTGGCGCGAGACGCTGTAATAGGGCGATGGCATGCCGAGACGGGCGGCGATTTCGGAGAGATGGCCGGAGGAGACCGAGAAATCGTGATTGCCGAGCAGGAAGAGCGCCTCATGCCTCAGCTTGCCGTAGACCGGCAGGATATCGTCGAAGCTTGCGAAGCTGCGGTCGATGATATCGCCGAGCGTCATGACGAAGCTCAATTCCTCGCCGTTGAAGACCTCGATCGCCTCGGCAACTTTGGCGAGGCTGTTGGCGTAATAGCGGTCCATGGCCGCATGCGGCTGGATTGCCGCATATTGCGGGTCGGCGATGATGCCGAAGCGGAACAGGGGAAGAGCAGAAAAAGACATGGGGCGTGATTAGGAGCGGCCGATGACAGGGATGTGACGGCTTGTCTTTCAAAACGAAACACCCGGCGTTTGAGGCGCCGGGTGCCAAGTTCGAAGAGGCTGACTGACATCGCCGCCCGTGGGCTGCGAGTCCGGGGCCGCTTACTTCGTGGCTGCTTCGTAGCGTTCCAGGACGTAGTCCCAGTTGATCAGGCTATCGACGAAGGCCTCGAGATATTTCGGGCGGGCGTTGCGATAGTCGATGTAGTAGGAGTGTTCCCAGACGTCGACGCCGAGGATCGGGGTGGCGCCGTGAACCAGCGGATTTTCGCCGTTCGGGGTCTTGGAGATTTCGAGCTTGCCGTTCTTGACGGAAACCCAGGCCCAGCCGGAGCCGAACTGGGTGGCGCCGGCAGTGGCGAAATCGGCCTTGAACTTGTCGTAGCCGCCGAGATCGGACGTAAAGGCCGCTTCGAGCTTGCCCGGCAGCTTGTTGCCGCCGCCGCCCTTCTTCATCCACTTCCAGAAATGGATGTGGTTGTAGTGCTGGGCAGCGTTGTTGAAGAGGCCGGCATTGGTGCCGAACGACTTCTTCACCACGTCTTCGAGCGAGAGATCCGAAAGACCGGCTTCGGCGGCAAGCTTGTTGCCGTTGTCCACATAGGCCTTATGGTGCTTGTCGTGGTGAAACTCCAGCGTTTCCTTCGACATGAAGGGAGCAAGCGCTTCGTAATCATAGGGAAGTTCAGGCAATTCGAAAGCCATATCAGATCTCCTTGCAATAGATTGCGTCATCGGCAGGTGAGGCGGAACATAGGAGGGGAAAGGGGGAGAGGCAACCGGCGAAATATCAAAAAACGATCCGTCGGAGGAAAATTTGCCTCAGTTGCCGCGATGGAATCGCGCCTGCAAATTGCTTGGGATATCCGCACCGAAAACCGCTTCCCCGCGATTGACCTCAATGGAGACCCGATATGAACAGGAATATAATCCCGCTGCTGGCGATGGCCACGTTTCCCTTGCTCTCAGCTGCGGCGCACGCATCCTCGGATGAGGCCTGGAAACAGATGGCGGCTGACGTGGAGGCCAAGTGCAAGACGGCGGCTGTCGCCATCGACAATCCGAATGCCGCCGTCGATCCCTTCGGCACTTCCCATTACGGGCTTGCCCTGCTGACGGGGAAACCGAAGGGCGCCAAGGGGCTGATCGTCCAGATCTGCGTCTACGACAAACAAAAGAAAACCGTCGAGATCGGCAGCGAGCTGGACGCCAAAGAGCTTGGGCTCATGCCGGCAAAATAGGCAGCCGCGGGTCGGCCTGCCAGGCGATTTGTGCCTTCGGTCACAATCCGAGCGGAACCGGAACCTACCCTTAGGAGTTGAGGCCTGGGCTTCAGGGAGGTGCGGCATGTCGGAGCTTCGCAGCAGCGCGGAAGATCAACAGAAAATCTATCAGCGCTGGGCACCGGTCTATGACCGCGTCAGTCGCGGCATTCTCCGTGATGGCCACCGCAAGCTGGCGGCGCTTGCCGCCGCAGCCGGCAGCGATGTTCTGGAGGTCGGCGTCGGCACCGGCCTGACGCTCGGGCACTATGCCAGCCGCTGCCGGGTGACCGGCATCGACATTTCCGAACACATGCTCGCCCGGGCGCGCGAAAAGGCGAAACGCGAGGATCTGCAGCACGTCCAGGCGCTGGACGTGATGGATGCGCATGCGCTGAGCTTTGCCGACAGGTCTTTCGATGCGGTTTGCCTGCCCTTCGTCATCACCCTGATCCCCGAGCCCGAGCGGGCGCTCGACGAATGCGCCAGGGTGCTGCGGCCGGGCGGCGAAATCATCCTGGCCAGCAAGCTTGGAGACGGCGCCGGTCTGCAGGGCGCGATCGAGGCGGCGGTGGCGCCGCTGGTGCGTCACATCGGCTGGTCCTCCGCCTTCCGCATCCACCGTATCCTCGCCTGGGCCGAGCGGCGTGGCGATTTTTCCGCCGTCGAAATCCTGCCGGTCTTTCCGAACGGCTTCTTCAAAATTGTTCGGCTGAAACAGCGCGGACTTTCCGCTTGAATTAAGATTTTTTCCGCATCGCGGATTCTGATGCTACCGTTCGTCTGAGGGGACCGCATGACATCGGATATCTTCTTCTTCATCGTGGTGGGCTTCTGCGCGCAGATCGTCGACGGAGCACTCGGCATGGCCTTCGGCGTGCTGTCGACGACGAGTCTTCTTGCCTTCGGGGTGCCGGCGGCCAATGCCAGCGCGATGACGCATGTGGCTGAGATGTTCACCACGGCCGCGTCGGGCATTTCGCATGCCTATCATCGCAATGTCGACTGGCGCCTGGTGGGGCGGCTGGCACCGGCCGGCATGATCGGCGGCGCGATCGGCGCCTATCTGCTGGCCAATATCGACGGCAGGGTGATCGCACCGTTCGTGTCGGCCTACCTGATCGCGATCGGCTTGCTAATTCTCTACAAGGCCTTTCGGCCACCGGCAAAACGCGAGGTGCGCGACTGGGCCGTGCCGCCCGTCGGGTTTTGCGGCGGCGTGCTCGATGCGATCGGCGGCGGCGGATGGGGACCTGTCGTCACCAGCACGCTGATCGGGCGCGGCCATGACCTGAAGCGGGTGATCGGCTCGACCAATTTCACCGAATTCGCGGTAACGCTGACGATTTCGCTGACCTTCATCCTGACGCTCGGCTGGTCGGAGCTCAATTCGGCGATCGGCCTGATCATCGGCGGCGTCATTGCCGCCCCCTTTGGCGCCGTCCTCGTCAAGCGGCTGCCGGTGCGGCCGCTGATGGTGGCGGTCTCGATGGTCATCATCGTCACGTCGGCAATTCGGATCCTGTAAACCGCGCCAGCCGCGATCAGAGATTGCGGCCGAAATAGACTTCCACGGCGGCGATCTTGTCGCCGCGGAAACGAAGGCTTTCTATGTTGCAGAAGCTGCCGCCGTCGAGTTTTTCGGCGCGGTAGCGAACAACAGCCTCGTCGCCGTCGACCGCCAGGAACTCGATGTGGATAGCACGGAAGAACGGCTCCTTCGGCCAGCAGCGCTCGAAATACGTGGCCCGGTCGATATGGTCGTCACGCGGACTGGAGAAGGTGAAATCTTCCGCCAGCATGGCGTCGACTTTATCCTTGCGGTCTTCGAGATAGGCGGCGTAGAGATCGCGGACTGTCTGTTGCCTCGTGCGCATATCGTTCATGGCAATATCCTCCGATTATCCGATTGCATTATGCAATCAGTTATATCTAACACTTTTATCCGAGATGATCCAGATTGCCGCGCAACTGCGCCTTCATGATCGACGCCGAGGCAAGGAATGACCGATACTCAATTGGACGCGGCGAGCGCTAGGGCAGGCTCGATCTACTGGAAGCGCAACCTCGCGATCTCGCTGGTCGGCTCTTTCACGACGATCGTGGCGATGACGCTGTTGCTGCCCTTCCTGCCGCTCTATGTCGAGGAACTCGGCGTCAGCGACCATGCGGCGATCGTGCAATGGTCTGGTATCGCCTATGGTGCCACCTTCCTGGCCGCGGCTCTCGTCGCGCCGATCTGGGGACGGCTCGGTGATATTTACGGTCGCAAGCTGATGCTGGTGCGCGCCAGCCTCGGCATGACGGTGGCGATCTCGCTGATGGGCATGGCCGGTAATGTCTGGCAGCTGGTGGCGCTGCGCCTCTTCGTCGGCCTTGCTGGCGGTTATGCCTCCGGCTCGATGGTGCTGGTGGCGACGCAGACGCCGAAGGACCGCTCGGCCTGGGCGCTCGGCGTTCTCTCTTCCGGCATCATGGCCGGCAATCTCGTCGGGCCGCTGATTGGCGGGGCGCTGCCGCCGGTCATCGGCATCCGCGCCACGTTTCTGGCGGCCGGCGGCATGATCTTCCTCGCCTTTCTCGCCACGATCCTGCTGATCAAGGAGGAGAAATCGCCGGCCCGCAAACAGGCGGCCAAGGCCAGCGGCGGCTGGAAATCCATCGGCGACAAACGGCCTGTCATCGCCATGCTGGCGACCGGCATGCTGTTGATGTTCGCCAATATGTCGATCGAGCCGATCATCACCGTTTATGTCGCGCAGATCGTGCCGGTCGCGGACCAAGTCACGATGATTTCGGGCATCGTCATGTCGGCCGCCGCCCTCGGCAGCATTCTTTCCGCCTCGCGGCTCGGCAAGCTTGCCGACCGGATCGGCCATTGGCCGGTGATTTCAGGCGCGCTCGCCGTCGCCGGACTGCTGCTGATCCCGCAGGCCTTCGTCACCAGTTCCTGGCAGCTGATCGTCCTGCGTTTCCTGATGGGCGCAGCACTCGGCGGGCTCCTGCCCTGCATCGCCGCCGTCATCCGCCACAGCGTGCCGGATAGCGCGGCCGGCAGCATTCTCGGGCTTTCCATCTCCTCGCAATATATCGGCCAGGTGGCCGGTCCGGTCCTCGGCGGCTTTGTCGGCGGCCATATCGGCATGCGGGCGGTTTTCCTCGGCACCTCGGTGCTGCTTCTCGGCGGTGCTGCCTATGCCTGGATGGTGCGGCCGCGGGATGCCGAGACGGACCCCCAGTCAGCTTCGCTGGACGCTCCCGCAGATCAGCTCGACGCCTGAGCTGGCGATCGCTTCCAGCGTCTCGCGGCTGTCGCCGGCGCGGGCGCGGACTGCGAGCGAATGCATGACGGCGGAGGCGAGCATTGCCAGCATCTGCGGATCGGCGCCTTGCGGAAGCTCGCCGCTTTGAACCGCAAGGCGCATGCGCTTTTCGATCTCGCCGTCGAAATCGCTGAGGCTGCGGCCAAGCACCTCGCGGACCCGCTCATGCTCGACCGCCTCGACCGTTGCCGTGCCGATCAGGAGACAGCCGCGCGCGGCGGTTTCACCATGCAGATACACCGCCAACGCGCCGGCATAGACGCGTGCGAGATTGTCGCGCAGCTGAAGTGACGGATCGAGCGCCTCAGCCAGCGCATCCATGCCGTCCTGCCGGTAACCCTCCAGCGTATCGAGATAGAGATCCTCCTTGTCGCCGAAGGCGCCATAGAGGCTCGGACGATTGAGCTTGGTCGCGGCACTCAGATTGTCGAGCGAGGCGGCGGTAAAGCCCCTGTCCCAGAAGACATCCCGCGCCTTGGCGAGTGCGGCCTTGGCGTCGAAACCCCTCGGGCGGCCGCGCTTCTTTTCATCCTTCATATTTTGTACCGTTTCGCATTAAATTCTTGACGAACGTTATTTTATGCGAAACAGTACAAATGTTCAATGGCATGAACAGCCGGCATCGACCGGCTGCGCCAAGAGAGGAACTGAGAGAGGAAATCGCCATGAAACTCTATATGAACGCCGCTGCCTGCTCGCTGTCGCCGCATATCGTCTGCCGGGAGCTGGGGCTCGATATCGAACTGGTCGAGGTCGACCGGCAAACCAACAGAACGAGCGACGGGCAGGACTACCTTTCGATCAACGGCAACGGTTATGTCCCGGCGCTGCTGCTCGACGACGGCAAAGTGCTGACCGAGGGGCCGGCGATCGTGCAATTCCTCGCCGACAGCGTGCCGCAGGGATCAGCCATGCTGCCCGAGGTCGGCAATATCAGCCGCAACGAGGTGCAATCCTATCTGAATTTCATCACCGCCGAACTGCACAAGCCGATGGTAATGCTGTTCAACCCGCTTTATGCCAGCGTCCATGCGGAGATCCGCGCGCTAATCTCAAAGCGGCTCACCTGGCTGAACGGCCGCATTGCCGGACCCTACCTCACCGGCGATGCCTTCACGGTGGCGGACGCCTATCTCTTCGTCTGCCTGAACTGGTCGCCCTGGATCGATGTCGATCTCAGAAAATGGCCGGCGCTGCTTGGCTTCCTCGGCCGCGTGGCGGAACGCCGGAAGGTGCGCGAGGCGATGCAGGCCGAAGATCTCGAAGCCTTCGATGCCGACGGCGTCTATTTCGCGCCGCATGCCTATGTCGCCTCGTCGGGGCGAACGGGATCGCCGGTGCGGCCATGAACGCGGCTTCGACCGAGACGATCCTGCGGCGGTTCAACGATGTGTTCCTGTCGCACAATCCCGCAGCACTCGATGAACTTGTCGGCGAAGACTGCATCGTCGAGAACACGCAGCCGGCGCCGAACGGATCCCGCCATGTCGGACGCGCGGCCTGCATCGAACTCTGGAGCTGGATCGCAACCACCCCCGGCACCTGGTTCGTTTCCGAGGACATGATCGTCACCGGCGAACGCGGTATCCTCCTCTGGCGCTTCTGCTGGGGAGAGGACGAAGGGCAATCGGTGCGCGGCGTCAATCTGATGCGGGTGGCGGACGGCAGGATCGTCGAGGCGCTCGGCTACGTGAAAGGCAATTGACGGCATTGCCGGCGCCGGCGATTATCCGCCGGCGCCGGATGATCCTTCTCGAACTTCCCGGATTATCGAAAGGCTGCGCCGACTGCATCTTGCCTCCCGTGATAGCCGAAGAGCCGGCTCCCCAACGATAGGAGATGACAATGCGCCAGACGATGACGGCCTATAGAGTGCATGCCTTTGGCCCGCCGCAGGCAATTGTACCAGAAAAAATCGAACGCCCGATGCCTGCTGCAGGCGAGGTCCTGGTAAAGGTGAAGGCAGCCGGTGTCGGACCGTGGGACGGCTGGATCCGCTCCGGCCACAGCGCCCTGCCCCAGCCGCTGCCGCTGACGCTCGGCTCCGACCTCTCGGGCACCGTCGAAGCCGTCGGGCCTGATGTCACCCATGTGGTGCGGGGCGATGCCGTCTACGGCGTTACCAATCAGCGCTTTGTCGGCGCCTACGCAGAGTATGCCATTGCCGCCACCGGCATGATCGCCCGCAAGCCGGCGACGATCAGCGACATCGAGGCGGCATCGATCCCGGTGATCGCGGTGACGGCGCGCCAGGCGCTCTTCGACCATGCGAAGCTTGACGCTGGGCAGACCGTGCTGATCCATGGCGCGGCCGGCAATGTCGGCGCCTATGCGGTGCAATTTGCCCGCAAAGCCGGGCTTACCGTCATTGCGACGGCCAGCGGCGGCGACGTCGAGATGGTCGGCAAACTCGGCGCCGATACGGTGATCGATTTCCGCAGCCAGCGTTTCGAGGATTTGAGCCACGAGGTCGACGCCGTCATCGATCTGGTCGGCGGGCAAACCCAGACGCGCTCCTTTGCGGTGCTGAAGCGCGGCGGCAGGTTGGTTTCCGCAGTATCACAGCCGGACCAGGAGCTTGCCAAGGCGCACGGCGTCGAGGCCCTCTTCTTCCTGGTCGAGGTCACGACGGCACAGCTCGCCGACATCGCGGCGATGGTGGAATCAGGCGCGCTCGTGACCCAAGTCGGCACCGTGCTGCCGCTTTCCGAAGCCATTGCTGCGCATGAGATGCTGGAGGGAACCCGGCCGCACGCCAAGGGCAAGATCGTTCTTAGCGTTACCGCATGAACCAAACAATCAAAGGCCGGGCATCGTCCCGGCCCTTTAGGGAGACAGAGCATGATGTCCTCCGAAAACCGCTCACAGTTTTCGGAGGACATCATGCTCTAACGGCAGCTTGCCGTCTCAATCTCCCGTATGGGGCTTGCCGGCATGTTCGCGGACCGCTTAGGGCAAGGGCAAACCCGGCATCCCGATCTCAGGCCTGCCCTCACAGCGCGTTGACGGCAACCGGCGGAGCGCGCTTGTGGGCGGTTGCGCGATAGGCGGCGAGGATGCGGCGGCGGGCGATCTCGCCGACCGGCTTGCCCTCTAGAAAATCGTCGATCTCGTCATAGCTGACGCCATAGGCCTCCTCGTCGGGGCGCAACGGCCGCTGGTCCTCGAGATCGGCGGTCGGCACTTTGAACACCAGCTCATCCGGCGCGCCGAGCCGCTTTGCCAGCAGGCGCACCCGGCGCTTGTTGAGGCCGGCGAGCGGCAGGATATCGGCTGCGCCATCACCGAACTTGGTGAAAAAGCCCATGACCGCCTCGGCGGCATGATCGGTGCCGATGACGAGACTGCCGAGCGCGCCGGCAAGGGCGAACTGGGCGATCATGCGCTGACGGGCCTTGATGTTGCCGAGAATGAAATCCTGGCGACCGGCATCGGCAAAAGCAAGGCCGCCGCTACGGGCCGCGGCAAGCATCGCATCGGCCGGCTCTTTGATGTTGACCACCATCGAACGATCGGCGCCGATCGTGGCAAGCGCCCTCTCCGCATCGGCCTCGTCGGCCTGGACACCATAGGGAAGGCGCACGGCAATGAACTCGGCCTTATGGCCGCTGTCACGCAGCTCGCGCACGGCCTTCTGGGCGATCAGGGCCGCCGTCAGCGAATCGACGCCACCGCTGACACCGAGGACATAGCCGCGCAGGCCCGAGGCCACGAGATAATCCTTGAGGAAATCGGTTCGCCGCTCGATCTCGTGATCGGGATCGATATCGGCGGCGACGCCCAACTCGCGGATAATCTCGCCTTGTTCGTCGGACAGTACTGTCATGGGATTCTTCCTCGGTGTTGTGGGGTTGGCGCAGTATGGGAGGAAGATAGCGGAAGGGTGAGAGGTGTGGCACCCCCTGCCCTGGGGTCCTACCACACACCTACCGCACGATCGTGAACAACTCCACCGGCTCCGCAAACCCCTTCAGCCCATGCGCCCCGACGGACACCACATCCCCTGCCCCCGCCTCTTGGCGGAACGGCTCCGACATCAGCAAAACCTCTCCCAACTCGCTGCAGGCGGTCTGGATGCGGCTGACCAGGTTGACGTCGCGGCCGATCAGGGTGAAGTCGAGGCGGCGGCCGGAGCCGATATTGCCGTAGCTGACCTCACCGTAATGCAGGGCGATGCCGGCCTTTACGGCGATGCCCTCATACTGGAAATGGTCGATCTCATTGAGGATGGCACGGGCCGCGGCAAGAGCGGCGCCGCAGGAATTGGCCGCGTCGCAACCCGGGAAAAAGGCGAGCACGGCATCACCCATGAATTTCAGCAGTTCGCCGCCCTCGCGGGTGATGGCCGGCACGATCCTGTCGAAATAGGCGTTGAGCAGGCCGAGCACGGTGCTGCCGGGCAGCCGATTCGACAGTTCGGTAAAGCCGCGCAGATCGCAGAGCAGCAGGGCCGCCTCCATCGATTCGATCTCGTCGCGGCGGATGCGGCCGGCAAGAATGCGGCTGGCCGTCAGCGGGCCGATATAGGTATCGAGCAGGCTGAGCTCGACCTGGCGAAGGATGCGCAGCTCGCTGGTGTTGCGCAGCGCCGGCAGGATGCGCTCTATCAGCTGCCGCTCCGAGGCGGTGAAGCCGCCCGGTCGCCTGGTGCCGAAGACGGCGGCACTAACCGGACCGTCGACATTGCAGAGCGGCGCGATGACAAGCTGCATCAGGCCGCGATCGGCGAAAACATCGATATGCTGCCAGCGGCCATGCACGCTGTCTCTTGTATCGACGACCAGCGGTTCGCGGGTTTCCATGACCTTGCGCAGCGGTGTATTGGCGATGGCGACCCGCGCGCCGTGTTCCCGGTCGTGGATCTCGACCGGCTCGCCCGGCGCCCAGGCGATGGTCCGGCCGATGAACTCGGGATGCAGCGTCATCAGATGCAGGGTCAACCGGTCGACCGGCAGGCCGAGCGCCTGAAGCCTGCGGCCGAGGCCGGAGACGAGGCCCGCTTCGTCGAGCGCATGGCACTCATCGCCGGAAAGCCACTCGATGATCGAGAGCAGCGCCCCGGCGCTGACGGCATGGCCGGCGGCCTTTGGCTGAAACCGATCGAGATCGGGAGCATGGATCGCTGATATCATGGCGTTGTCCTCCTTAAGGGCGCGCGGGGGTTAGTGAGCACCGCCACCTGAGAGCTGACCGGGTTTCCTGAGCAGCAGGCTTGCAACCAGGGCGACGACGAGGGCGACGCCGAGCAGGAAGAAGGTGTCGCTGAAGGCCATGATATTGGCCTGCTTGCGTATTTTGAGCGCGATGGCGACGACGGCCTTGTGGCCGGCGAGCGCCTGGTCGCTGACGCCGTGGCTCATGAAGTAGCCGGTGAGCCTGGCGATACGATCGCGGGTGGCTTCCTCGAAGACCGAGACCGAGTTGGTCAGAATGTTCGAGTGGAACTGTTCGCGCTTCGACAGGAAGGTCTGCAGCGAGGCGATGCCGACGGCGCCGCCGAGATTGCGCATCATGTTGAAGAGCGCCGAAGCCGAACCGGCATTCTCCTGCTCGATGCCTGATGTGGCGATCGCCGAGAGCGGGGTGAAGACCAGCGCCTGGCCGATGGCGCGGACGATATTCGGCCAGAACAGCTGGTCGCTCGCATAGTCGCCGGTCATATGCACGTTCATGAAGTTCGAGGCGGCAAAGAGGGCAAAGCCGACGATAATCAGCAGCCGAACGTCGAACCGTTTCATCAGCTGCGGCACCAGCGGGATCAGCAGCAGCTGCGGGATGCCTGTCCAGGCGAGCACCATGCCGATCTGCTCGGAATTATAGCCCTGGATGCGGGTCAGATAGATCGGCAGCACGAAGACCGAACCATAGAGCGCGATGCCGAGCAGGAAGTTGGCGACGATGCCGAAGCCGAAGTTGCGGCGCAGCAGCAGGCGCAGGTTGAGGAGCGGATGGGCCGCCCTTAGCTCGATGACGATGAACAGGGTCAGCGACACGGCGGCGATAACCGACAGGCGGAGGATGAAATCGGAGCCGAACCAGTCTTCCTTGTTGCCTTCTTCCAGCACGGTCTGCAGGGCTGCGAGCCCGATCGCCATGGTGGCGATGCCGGGCCAGTCACCCTTGGCAAGCAGCTTCAGGTTCATCGGCGCCCGGTCGAGCGAGGCCCACAGCATGGCGACCATCAGCGCGCCCGGCACCAGGTTGACGTAGAAGATATATTCCCAGCCCCAGTTCTCGGTGAGGTAACCGCCGATCGTCGGGCCGATCGCCGGCGCGAAGGTGGCCGACAGGGCAAAGAGGGCAAGGCCGATCGGCTGCTTGGCCTTGGGCAGCAGCGTGATGATGATGGTGAAGGCCATCGGGATCAGCACGCCGCCGGAAAAGCCCTGAATGGCGCGCAGGATGATCATCTGCTGCAGGTTGGCCGCAAAGGCGCAGGCGATGGAGAAGATCAGGAAGAGGATGGCGTTGACAAGCAGATAGTTGCGCAGGGAAAAGACCCGCGCCAGCCAGGCGCTCAAGGGGATGACGACGATCTCGGCAATCAGATAGGAGGTCGAGATCCAGCCGCCGTCATCGCTGCCGGCGCCGATGGCGCCCTGAATATCGGCAAGCGAGGCATTGACGATCTGGATGTTGAGCACCGCCATGAAGGCGCCGAGCGTCGAGCCGACAACGGCCGTCCACATGCGAAGCGGGCTCAGGGCTGCGGGCACGGGCGCTGCAGCGGCGGGCTTGCGCGAATTGCTGTTGGCGGCGATCTGAAGAGTGGCCATGACGTATCTCCTTCCGGCTCTTGCGGAAAACTGTCTCATGACGAGGTTCGGGTGATAATTCGGGAATTTGGAGAAGGATCATCCAGCGTGGCTGGATAATCCCCCCTCGGCTGCCTTGGACGCCTGAACAGCCCCGCTCTGGGCAGCCTTGGTATCGATTTCGGGCTCGACCGACATGCCGGAGCGCAACAGGCCGCTCAGCGCCTGGTCGTCGATGACGATCTTGACCGGGATGCGCTGGACGATCTTGGTGAAGTTGCCGGTGGCATTGTCCGGTGGCAGCAGCGAGAATTCCAGGCCGCTTGCCGGCGAAACGCTGTCGACATGACCTTTGATCGATATATCGGGAAAGCTGTCGACCTTGATCTCGACCGACTGGCCGGGACGGACATAGGTCAGCTGCGTTTCCTTGAAATTGGCGACGACATAGACGGCATGCAGCGGCACCACCGCCATCAGCTGCGTGCCCGAGGTGACATACTGGCCGACACGGATCGACCGGGCGCCGACCGTGCCGTCGACGGCGGCGACGATATCAGTATAGGACAGATTGAGTTCGGCCTGCTGGGCCGCCGCAGCTGCCCGGTCGCGCTCGGCGACCGTCTGTTCGCGCTGGCTCTGGAGCACCGGCACCTTGTTCTCCGCCGCAACGAGCGCCGCCCGGTCGCGCTCGACGGCGGCAGCTGCCTGGTCGCGGGCCGACTGGGTCTGTTCGGCGCGCGACTGGGTGCCGGCGCCATTGCTGATGAGGCGGGCCGAGCGGGCGGCGTCGGAGACGGCAAAATCCAGCGAGGCCTGCGAAGCATCGATCGTCGCCCTCGCCTGCCCGATGACCGACTGCTGCAGGGAGATCTGGGCATCGATATTGGCGATGGCGGCTTCGGCCGCCTTCAGATTGGCTCTCGCCTGGGAAAGTGCGGCCTGGAAATCACGATCGTCGATGCTGGCAAGAACCTGGCCTGCCTTGACCGCGTCGTTGTCGTTGACCAGAACCTGCCTGATATAGCCGGCGACCTTCGGGGCGACGGTGGTGTAATCGGCCTTCACATAGGCATCGTCTGTGGATTCGATGAAGCGGCCGACCGTCCAGTAGCGGTAGCCGAAATCGCCTGATAAGGCGACGCCGGCAAGCAGCGCGGCGGCAACGACGGCGCGCTTGAATATCGCGCGGCCGGCCTTTTTGGGAGCGTCGGAAACCGGCGCTTCGGCGACCGGCATGGGAGCCGCCTCGGCGACGGGCGCCCGGGCGGTTTCGTCAGCCAAGATCAACTCGGCCTGTCCGGCAGTTTCGAAAACATCCTTGCGGGGTAACTCGACCATCGTCCTTCTCCTTCGTCTGTCGCCCCGTTTCTGCGGGGCCCTGTTCGATGCGAAGGAAAATGCACCCTGCCAATCATTCTGATAATCTGCTTATATCGGGAAGGATCATCAACTCTCAGCGGATAATCCGGAGACAATATGGATCGACTGACAAGCCTCGCCGTCTTTGGCCGCGTGGTGGAATGCGGCGGGTTTTCCGCTGCCGCGCGCCGGCTCAACATGTCCGTGACCATGGTCGGCAATCACGTGCAATCGCTGGAGGACCGGCTCGGCGTCAGGCTGCTAAACCGCACGACACGCAAGGTCAGCCTGACGGAAACCGGCAAATATTACTATGAGCGCTCGTCGCAGATCCTCGCCGAACTCGACGAGGCGGATCGGACGGCTGGGGCGCTGAACACGACGCCGCGCGGCACGCTGAAGGTCTATACCAGCAGCGCCATCGTGCGGTTCCTGCTGCCTGTCGTCAGCGAATATATGGAGCTTTACCCGTCGATCGCGCTCGATTTCAGCGTCGGCGAGCGGATGGTCGACATGATCGAAGACGGCTACGACCTGGTGATGCGCACCGTGCCGCCGCCGGATTCGTCGCTGGTCGCCCGCAAGCTGACGCCTTGGCGCCATATGCTGGTCTGCTCGCCGGCCTATTTCGAGAGCCACCCGATGCCGAAAAGCCCGGCCGAGGTCGCCGATCACAATTGCCTGCAATATGCCTATTACCCCTATGGCGACGAATGGCGCTTCGAGGATGGCGAGGGTAAGCAGGAGAGTGTCAAGATCGGCGGCAACGTCGTCTCCAACAGCGCCGAAATGCTGCGTTTCCTGACGCTGAATGGGCAGGGCATCTTCCTGGCGCCGAGCTTCGTGGTGTTCGACGACATCGCCGAAGGGCGGCTGGTGAAGATCATGCCCGACTACCGGCCGGTGGAATTCAACATCAACGCCGTCTACCCCAACCGCAGCCACCTGCCGACCAAGGTCCGGCTGTTCATCGATCTGTTGGCGGAGAGATTTGCGGAGCATCGGAAGTGGATGACGTGAGGGCCTGAAGCAGGCCTGCTCTCACATTTTTTTAGAATGGGCTCGGGGGTCGATGGCACCCCCCCCGCCCTGCCGGGCATCTCCCCACAAGGGGAGAGATCGGATGGGGCGATGGTTTCCCCAGACAACGGGCCTTACAGACGTCGTCATTTTAGAGCGAGGCATGACCTCCTGCCGATCTCCCCACCTGTGGGGGAGATGCCCGGCAGGGCAGAGGGGGGTGGACGCAGGCTGGGATTTGCCGGCGGGATCGCGCCAGCCCGTCGCTTGCGCTTCGGGCGTTCGTCGCTGCAATCGATTGACTGGATCGATTGCAGCGACTTCTCACTCTTCACTCTCGCTTCGTCCGTGGGCCCAGTCCATGTAGAGGTCCAGCGCCTTGCGGGTGACCGGGCCTTCCTGAAAATCGCGGCTGTCGAGGCGGGTGACGCCGACGACTTTGGAATAGTTGCCGGTGGTGAAGATTTCGTCGGCTGCGAGGAAGTCCTCGACCGACAGCGTTGCTTCGACGACGTCGAAACCGGCCTTGCGCAAAAGGCCCATGACTCGGGCGCGAGTGATGCCGGCCAGGAAGGTGCGGTTGGCGGCCGGCGTCATCACCACGCCGTCACGCAACAGGAAGACATTCGAGGAGGCGGTCTCGACGACGTTGCCGTTGAGATCGCGCACCAGCGCATTGTCGAAGCCGCGGCTGCGGGCCTCGGCGATCATCCGGCCGCTGTTCGGATAGAGCGAGCCGGTCTTCGCCTCGGTCATCGCCGTTTCCGGCGACGGGCGGCGATAGGGCGAGACGGTGAGGCTGGTGCCGCCATGGCCGCCCATCGGCGCCTCGAACAGGCAGAGTGCGAAGCGGGTCGATTCCGCATCGACGGAAACGACGCTGCCCGGCGAACCATGTTCGCCCCAATACATCGGCTTGATGTAGATCGGCGTCGCGCCCTCGAATTTGGCAACACCCTCCCAGGCGAGTGCGGCGATTTCCTCAGCCGATTTCACCGGTTTCAGGCCCATGGCCAGCGCCGAGCGGTTGATGCGCTGGCAGTGCAGGTCGAGATCCGGCGCAATGCCGTCGAACCAGCGGGCGCCGTCGAAGACCGTCGAGCCCAGCCACATGGCATGCGAGGTCGGCCCGATCAGCGGCGGATTGCCGGGGAGCCATTCCCCGTCGACGTGAGTCCAGGTGGTTGAACGCGGTGATGTATCGACGGCCATGCTGCCCTCCCTAAAAAGCTGGTTGAGCAAAAACCCCGTCGGCAAGCCGGGTCAAGGATAAATCCAGACCGGAAACATGGAAGCAAGAAAATGCCGGAGGATGACGCCTGGCCGCAATTTTCGTGCGCGACAACGGTGACTTGAGCGATGGGTGCATCAGCAAAAGTGATGGGAATGGATGTTGGAATGGCAGCTTGGCGGATGCATCATGGGCGCAATCACTGAACAAGGAAGACACCGATGAAAGCCATGTTCTACGAAGCCTTTGAACAGGCGCCCGAGATTCGCATCCTGCCCGATCCGACGCCTTCCGAGGACGGCGTCGTCATATCGGTCGGCGCCAGCGGGCTCTGCCGCAGCGATTGGCACGGCTGGATGGGACACGACCCCGATATCCGCCTGCCGCATGTGCCGGGGCACGAGCTTGCCGGAAAGATCGTCGCCACCGGCCGCGGCGTGATGCGTTTCAAGATGGGCGACCGGGTGACCGTGCCGTTCGTTTCCGGCTGCGGCCATTGCAGCGAATGCCATTCCGGCAACCAGCAGGTCTGCCCCAACCAGTTCCAGCCGGGCTTCACCCATTGGGGATCGTTCGCCGAATATGTGGCGATCGATTATGCCGACACCAATCTGGTGCATCTGCCCGATACGATCGACGATGCGACGGCGGCAAGCCTCGGCTGCCGCTTCGCCACCTCGTTTCGAGCCGTCGCCGACCAGGCGAGGACCGGACCCGGCGAATGGATCGCCGTGCATGGCTGCGGCGGCGTCGGCCTGTCGGCGATCATGATCGCCACCGCACTCGGGGCGAATGCGATCGGCATCGACATCTCCGAGGAGAAACTTGCCTTCGCCAGAGAATGCGGGGCAGTGGCAACGGTCGATGCCTCAGGCGTCGCCGACGTGGCGGAGGCGGTGCGCGAGATCACCAAGGGTGGCGCGCATGTCTCGATCGACGCGCTCGGCCATCCCGCCACCTGTTTCAACTCGATCAAGAATCTTCGCCGGCGCGGCCGGCATGTGCAGGTGGGGCTGATGCTCGGCGAACATGCCACGCCGCAGATTCCGATGGCGCAGGTGATCGGCCACGAATTGGAGATCTACGGCAGCCACGGCATGCAGGCCTGGCGCTACGACGCCATGCTGTCGATGCTCGCCGCCGGCAAGATCGCGCCGCAGAAGCTGATCGGACGTCGGGTCAGCCTGGAGGAGGCCGTGCCGGCGCTGATGGCGCTCGACAAGGCAGAGGCGACGGGGATCAGTGTGATCACCCGGTTTTCATGAGGGAATTCCACCCTCTCGCCTGTGGCAAGCACAGGAGGGAGTAAGGTGCCGCCACGATTGCCTTCTGCCCAACGGGGAGAAGATGCCGGCAGGCAGATGAGGGGGTGAGCGGCGAAGCCGCGAATGCACGGAGCGGATGCGAAGGGCAATCATGAATGGCGTGCCGTGCGGCCCCCTCATCCGACCCTTCGGGCCACCTTCTCCCCGCTGGGGAGAAGAGGGAATGGGCGGACAACGAACCCTATTCGGCCAAGCCGATCGAGGCGAGATAGGCCGCGGAAGCCGGGATCTTCGACTTGTCCTTGATCTCGATGATCAGGCGCGGATTGCTTTCGAGCTTGGCGAGGGCTGCGAAGACGGCGTGCCAGTGGATCGAGCCTTCACCGAGGCTCCAGTGGCGGTCGGCATAGCCGTCGGCATCCTGCAGATGGACATGCTGCAGGCGGTTGCCGGCGGCCTTGACGTAATAATCCACAGGCGGCGCGCCGGTATAACCATGGGCATAATGGGCGTGGCCGGTATCGATCGAGACGGCGACGGCGGGCGAATTGAAGCTTTCGGCCAGCGCCACGCGGATGCTGGGATCCTTGTCCTCGATGTTTTCGATGACCATGGTGCAGCCGATATCCTCGGCGCGTCTGACGGCGTCACGCAGCGTCAGATGCACGCGCTCGACCAGATCCCCTCGGGCACCGTCATTGTTGTCGAGATTGTTGTAAGACCACGAGGTGTAAGGGCTGTGGACGACCATCTGCGTCGCGCCGATGGCGGCGCAGACGTCGAGGCCCTGCAGCAGCCGCCGGGTGACGACAGCGCGGATATCCGGATCTTCCGAGGCGATGGTAAAACCCCAGAACGGGCCGTGAATGCCGAGGCGGCCGGTATGGCCGTCGAGAAGCCTGCGGGCGCGCGCAGCGAGCGGCGCCCAGTCGCCGTTCAGAACCTCGGCATCGACGAAACTCTGCAATTCGAGATCGCGGGACTTTTCGAAGAGCCAGCTTCGGTGAAGCTCGAGCTCAACGAGCGTCATGGCGGCGCCGACGACGGGAAGAGAAGACATGGATGCGCTCCATCGATGACGCCGTGACGGCGTGAAGGGACGGCCGGAACAGCCGCCGCGTTCTATGCGCCCCTTCTGTGTCGGCGGTATTACAGGCGCGGAGCCTTTCGAAACGCCGCAGCCCTGTCTTTCCGCACGGCTGGCACAGCGCTGGCGGACCTTGCGAAATAGATCCGTCGCACCGATATCAGCCTCTCAGCTTCGTGAGGCATGTCCCATGCCCGAGCTATGTGGCGACGGTGCCTTCGGTAACAAGGCTGTTGTCAAAGGCGGTGCAAAGGTCTAACGGCTGCGCCCGCAAGAAAAAGCCCCGGGAGAAAAGCCCGAAAAAAGAAAGGGACATGATGTCCAACTCATTTGTGACAATGCCTGCCGGCGAAGGCGCGAAGCGCTTTTTCGTCCTCGGCGACCGGATCGAGCGACAGGTCCGTATCCGCGGAACCTGGCTCAACATCTTCGACGTCACCGTGCCGCCCGGCAGCCGCACCCCGAAACACGCGCATGCGAGCCCGGAAGTGTTTCGCATCCTCGCGGGACGTTTGACGATCTGGCGGCTCACCGACAACGGCCCCGAAGAGATCGAGGCCGGCGCGGGCGATATCGTCACCATTCCGCCCTTCATGGTGCACGGCTATTCCAACCGCGGGACAGCCCCGGCTGTCTTTTCCGCGATCGTCGATCGCGACATGGCCGAATTCATCGAAGCGGAAGGCACGACCGAGCCGCTGAAAGCCCCCTCGCCTGAGACCATCGCCCGCATGACCGCGGCGGCCAATGCTTACGGGATCACCATTCTGGCGGCTTGATGGCGCGAGCGCGTGATGCCGGGCCGCTTCGAGCGGCTTTCGGCATCATGCGGAAACACGAACAATACTTTTAAAACCTTCAATCAGAACGCGGTACTGCCGCCGTTTTCAAAACTGTCACATCAGTAGGCTATGAGGATTTTTGCCCGGTGCCTCTTGCGCCGGCACCGTTTCACCGCCAAAATTGCGACATGCCTGACAGCGACCCATCCAGTACAAGTTCCGCCCGTTCCAGCCGAGATCTTCCGGCCGAGGAAGCTGGCGACCACTGTAGGCGGCTTCGTGTCCGCCCCGCCCAGGGTACATCCCGCAGAGAGCGGCCTGCTTCCAGATCATTGCGAACGACGCGCCGCCGCATAGCCGGCTCTTGCCGAATCACGGATGTTTTTCGACCGCATTTCCGACCCTTCCACCCGGGTCGGGCTTGCCGCCTCACGGAATTCTGAGGACCGATGGAAGCGACACTGATGTAATACGACGACGGAATGACGATGGGCGACGCGTATGTAGCGCCTCGTCGAACACCTCGCTGCGTCGCCTTGTCGATGCGGCATTGAAACCTCAACGAATAGGGTCCCTGTGTTTCTGGAAATTGGAATTGTGGCGTTTCTCACCATCGTCAATGGTGTGCTCGCCATGTCGGAGTTGGCTGTTGTGTCTTCTCGAACAGCCCGCCTCAAGGTTCTCTCTGACCATGGGAGCAAGGGTGCAGCGCAAGCAATCAAACTTGCCGAAAACCCCGGTCGTTTTCTCTCTACGGTTCAGATTGGCATCACACTGGTCGGTGTTCTCTCGGGCGCCTTCTCAGGGGCCACGCTCGGCAGCCGCTTGACCGGATGGCTGGAGACACAGGGAATGTCATCGACGGTCGCCGACGCGATTGGCGTCGGTTCAGTCGTCGTGGCAATCACCTATCTTTCTTTGATTGTCGGCGAACTTGTTCCAAAGCAGATCGCGTTGCGAGAACCCGAAGCCGTTGCAGCGAAGGTCGCACCGGCTATGGCGGTGCTTTCAAAAATCGCGCTGCCGCTCGTGTGGCTTCTGAACGCCTCCGGAAATCTTGTGCTCAAGCTCTTGGGCCAAGCCGGAAAAGGTGGCGATAACGTCTCTGACGAAGAGATCAAAACTGTTCTGGCCGAGGCGCAGTCGGCCGGCGTTATCGAAAGCGAAGAGTCCGCGATGATATCCGGCGTTATGCGCCTGGCGGACCGCACCGCCCGAGCGCTTATGACGCCGCGACGAGACGTCGAAATTATCGATATCGACGACAGCCTTGATGAAATTCGAACTCAGTTGCACCGGACGAAACGGTCTCGGCTGCCGGTTCGGAAAGGCAGTTCGGACGAGGTGATCGGCATCCTTCCGGTCAAGGACTTTTACGACTCGATGTCGGAACACGGCACTGCCGATATCAAGGCTCTGACGCAAGACGTCCCGGTGGTTTCAGACCTTTCAACGGCGATCAATGTGATTGAAGCCATCAGGAAATCGCCAGTCCACATGGTGCTGGTTTTTGACGAGTACGGCCATTTCGAGGGGATTGTCTCGTCGGGTGACATTTTGGAAGCGATCATGGGGGCGCTCCAGGAGGGACCTATCGACGAGCAGGCCATCGCTCGTCGAGACGACGGTTCGTACCTGGTGTCCGGCTGGACGCCGATCGACGAATTCGCCGAGTTCTTGAATCTCAAGCTCGATGACGATCTCGAATATCAGACCGTGGCTGGCCTGGTGTTGGAAGAGTTGAAACATCTGCCGGAGCTGGGTGAGAGCTTCACGAGAGGCGGATGGCGCTTCGAAGTCGTCGATCTCGACGGAAGGCGCGTGGACAAAATACTTGTGTCTGCGGAGTGAAGGTCGGCGGGCGCTTGCATCGCCTATAAGATCGTCAAGCTCGACGGCCACAACATCAGGAGGTACCGCCCATGGCATGGTCCGCCCATCAATATGTGAAATTCGAGGATGAGCGCACACGACCGGCGCGCGATCTTCTGGCGCAGGTGCCTTTGCAAAGCCTTCGCCGCGCTGTCGACCTCGGTTGCGGGCCGGGCAATTCGACAGAACTGATCATCGAGCGCTATGGGGCCGACGGCGTCTCCGGTCTCGATAGCGACATGAACATGCTGGAGGCGGCCCGCAAGCGGCTTCCAGGCACGGCCTTCGTCGAAGCCGATCTCGGCAGCTGGCAGCCGACGGAGCCGGCCGACCTGCTGTTTGCCAATGCGGTCTTCCAATGGCTGCCCGATCATCTCGATATTTTCGACCGGCTGATGGACGGGCTTTCCGCAGGCGGCGTGCTGGCGGTGCAGATGCCCGACAATCTTGGCGAACCCTCGCATCTGATGATGGAGGAGACGGCGCATGCGGGGGCCTGGAAGGCCGCCTTCGAGGAAAAGAGCGTGCGCCGCCAGGCGTTGGCCCCGCCTTCGGCCTATTATTCCAAGCTGATCGCCAAAGCCGCGCGCGTCGATATCTGGCACACCACCTACAATCATCCGATGGCGGATGCGGCGGCGATCGTCGAATGGGTGAAGGGCACCGGGCTGATGCCCTATCTCACCCATGCCGGCGAAAAGCATCGCCAGGCCTTCCTGGCGGATTATCTCGCGCGGGTGGAAAAGGCCTATCCGAAGATGTCGGATGGTCGGGTGCTGCTGCGGTTTCCGCGGATTTTCATAGTGGCGGTGAAGGGGTAACCGGAGGCTAATCATTGCTCTCCGGTTCGGACCGCAGCCGAATGAGGAGCCTCGGCACCCAGGCCGCCTCAGATAGTGTCAAATGCCTGTTATCCCCGCCCTCATATGTTGCGGCGAAACCGATGCGCATTATAGTCGGCCCGAAATAGTCGGCCCGAAAATCTCAGGAGATGACACACATGAACGCTGCCCCTACCCCGCCGGTCACCCTCGTCATCTTCGGCGCCACGGGAGACCTGACGCGCCGCCTGCTGGTGCCGGCGATCATCAACCTGACGCGTGAGCGCCTCGTCGGCGACGATCTTCATATTCTCGGCGTCGGCATCGAACCGGGCGACGACGCGTTTCTGCGCGGGCGGCTCGACGAATTTCTCAATCATCTCAGTGGCGAACAGCCGACGGTGAAAGACGAGGCCTGGCAAAGCCTGCGCCGGCGCATTTCCTATATGGCGGGCGATTTCACCAAGGTCGAAATTTTCACCGAGATCGGCAAGCGGCTGGGGCCGGATGCCAATGCCGCCTTCTATCTGGCGGTGCCGCCATCCTTTTTCGGCTCGATCGTCGAAAAGCTCGCCGCCCATGGCCTGACCGATGAAAAGGACGGCACCTTCCGTCGCGTCGCCATCGAAAAGCCATTCGGTACCGATCTCGCCTCCGCCAAGGCGCTCAATGCGCAAATCCTCGCCCAGATCGCGGAAAGCCAAGTCTACCGGCTCGACCATTTCCTCGGCAAGGAGACGGTGCAGAACCTGATGACGGCGCGTTTTGCCAATATGATGATCGAGTCTTTGTGGAACAGCCGCTACATCGACCATGTGCAGATCACTGCCGCCGAGATCGTCGATGTCGGCAGCCGCGGCAAATTCTACGATGCGACCGGCGCGCTGCGCGACATGGTGCCGAACCATCTGTTCCAGCTCCTGGCGATGATCGCCATGGAACCGCCGAACAGCTTCGATGCCGAAGCGATCCGCAACGAGAAGAGCAAGGTGTTGAAGGCGCTGCGCATCTATACGCCCGAGGAGGCAAAGACACATGGCGTTCGCGGCGCCTATGCCGCCGGCCCGCTCAACGGTGCTGCGCTTCCGGCCTATCGCGATAGCAAGGACGTTTCGCCCGACAGCCGGACCGAGACCTATGTGGCGCTGAAGCTCTATGCCGATACCTGGCGCTGGGCGGGTGTGCCCTTCTACCTCAGGACCGGCAAGGCGCTGACGGCGCGCGACACCGAGATCGTCATCACCTTCCAGCCTGTGCCCTTCGCGCAGTTTCGCGAGACCGACGTCCAGAGCCGCCTGCCGCGGAACCGGCTGGTGATCCAGGTGCAGCCGGACGAGGGCATGAGCATGGAAATCTCGATCAAGTCGCCGGGGCTTTCGGTCGATACGACGCCGGTCTCTCTCGACTTCCGCTATGCCGACAAGTTCGATATCGGCAAGACCACCGGCTATGAATCGCTGCTCTACGATCTCTTCATCGGCGACCAGACGCTGTTTCAGCGCGCCGACGGCATCGAGGCCGGCTGGGCGGCGGTGCAGCCCTTCCTCGACATCTGGGAGACGGATGAGAGCGTGCCCGAGGCCTACGCGCCGGGCAGCATGGGACCGGCCTGCGCCGACCAGCTTATCCAGCGTGACGGGCGGCGGTGGCATGAACTCGGTGTCATCCTGAACCATGACAAGAAGGACGGTAAATAGCGCCCTTCCCCAACGCTAAAGCGCGTCGCAGTTAACGTGATTCATGCGACGCGCTTTAGCTCTTTGTTTTACGCAATTCCGAACGCAAAACCGCTTCACACTTTTGCTGGAATTTCTCTATTGCTTTCCGTTGTCACGGCAGGCGGCGCTGGTGGAGGCGCCGCTGTTGCCGCCCTCGGTCGCAAGCGCTCCACGGGTCTTGCGCGGCGGGCAGCGCGCCCAGTCGACGCGACCGCTCGACGTTCCATTGTCGTTAATGCTGCCGGTTTCCATCGAGTCGAGCGGGATGATCAGTCCGCTTTGTGTTTCGACGCCCGGCGCGGTGCCGAGCGGCGGCGTGCCGTCGATCCGGCCGCTGGCGTCCATGCCCATGTTCGACTGGGCAAGACCCGGGGCGGAGAGGCTGAGGAGAGCGATCGTCGTTGCTGCAATAAACCTGCGCATGATGCTATTCCTTCTGATTTCAGCGATGCTGATAGAACAGCGAATACGACCTCGTTGTTCCTTCGTTACCGTCACTGACGATCAAAGTTTGGCGCGCTGTATGGGAGCCTTGCACCGGCGGTGTTTCCAGCTCAATCGCGCCAGCGTGACAGCAGTCTGTCGAGGCCTGTCGGATAGAGATCGATGCCGGCGTCACGCAGTGTATCGCGGCCGAACCAGCGCGCCGTCGCCGCCGTCTCGTCAAGTTCGGAATAGCGGATTTCGTCGCGCTCATAGAGCGATGCATCCGCCAGTTCGATTTCGGCGGCGAAGATGAATTCGTGACCGGTCTCGCCATGATGCTCGTAGATGTTTTCAAGCAGGAGCCAGGGACCGACGATGCGGATCGCCGTCTCAAGTTCCTCGCTAAATTCGCGGTGCAGCGCTTCTTCGCGGCTTTCGCCGAATTCGATCGCGCCGCCGAGCGGGCGAACACCCTTGATGCGGCCGCTATCTTCCTCGACCTCCGCGGCGAGCAACCGGTCTTCCCGCCAGGCGAGGCCGATCACCTTCACCCTGATCTGCTGCGACGGGCGCCAGACGGTCATCCGGCTCTCCTTCCATTCGAGAGGCAACGTTGCTGTTCACCCCGGTTTTTCCGGCACGAGAGCAATGAGCCCCGCAACGAAGCGAGGCTCCTGCCGATCTCTCGTCTCAGACGAACTGGCTGAGGCCCGGGACGGAGGCAACGACTTCGTCGACCACCTCTTCGCCGGCATATTGCTTGGCGATGGCGATGGTTTCCTTGGCGAGCGAGGTGATCTCGCCCATGCCGAGGCCTTCGCCCATCAGCTGCTGGCCGAGACCCATGATGCCGCCGCCGCCGAGCGAGCTCATCAGCCCGCCGAGCAGACCGCCACCGCCAGCACTTGCGCCATTGTACTGGGCGACGAGATCGGCGCCGCCGGGGATTGCTTCGATCATCCGGGCGACAGGGCCATCAGCGGCCTCGCGTTGCAGGAAGCCGAGCATCATGCCGAGCGCCTTTTCGGCCAGATCAGGCGCAATGCCCACACGATCGGCGATCTGGGTCACAATTTCATTCATCGTCAGCCTCCTGTTATTTTGACGTTAACGTCAACGTTATTCGAGATTCGAGCGCAACTCAAGCCGGGCGCGCACGGCGGCACATTGTCCAGTTTTGCTTTCGATGCAAACAGTTGTCCGCATCCGCCAGCCTGCTTATAACAGGGAAACGATGGTTCGATGAAGGCGGCAGGAGCCAGCCTTCTCAACAAAGACCGGCATAGCCGAAGGGAGCATTTGCGGATGATCGAGGATGGCAAGATTTTCATCGGCGCGAGCCGCAATCCCGACGACAGCATCAACAAGCCGGAATATCTCGACTTGAAGTTCGGCAACCGCCACGGCCTCGTCACCGGCGCCACCGGTACCGGCAAGACGGTGACGCTGCAGGTGCTGGCCGAGGGCTTCTCGCGGGCCGGCGTGCCGGTCTTCGCCGCCGATATCAAGGGCGACCTTTCCGGCATTGCCGCCAAGGGCGAGCCCAAGGATTTCCTCACCAAGCGGGCCGAGCAGATCGGCTTCACCGACTATGAATTCGATCAGTTTCCGGTGATTTTCTGGGATCTGTTCGGTGAGAAGGGCCACCGGGTGCGCACCACGATCGCCGAGATGGGGCCACTGCTGCTCGCCCGGCTGATGGATGCTTCCGAACCGCAGGAAGGCGTCATCAACATCGCCTTCAAGATCGCCGACCAGGGCGGGTTGCCGCTGCTCGACCTCAAGGATTTCACCTCGCTGCTGAATTATATGGGCGAGAATGCCACCGAGCTTTCCAATCAGTACGGGCTGATCTCCAAGGCCTCGGTCGGCTCGATCCAGCGGGCGCTGCTCGTTCTCGAACAGCAGGGCGCCGAGCATTTTTTCGGCGAACCGGCGCTGAAGATCTCCGACATCATGCGCACCAGCAATAACGGCTACGGCCAGATCTCCGTGCTGGCCGCCGACAAGCTGATGATGAACCCGCGACTCTACGCCACCTTCCTGCTCTGGCTGCTATCGGAATTGTTCGAGGAACTGCCCGAAGTCGGCGACCCGGACAAGCCGAAGCTGGTCTTCTTTTTCGACGAGGCGCATCTGCTCTTCAACGACGCGCCGAAGGTGCTGACCGAACGGGTCGAGCAGGTGGTGCGGCTGATCCGCTCCAAGGGCGTCGGCGTTTATTTCGTGACGCAGAACCCGCTCGACGTGCCGGAAACGGTGCTCGCCCAGCTCGGCAACCGCGCCCAGCATGCGTTGCGCGCCTATTCGCCGCGCGAGCAGAAGGCGGTGAGAACGGCGGCCGATACCTTCCGCCCCAACCCGGCCTTCGATTGCGCCACCGTCATCACCAATCTCGGCACCGGCGAGGCGCTGGTCTCGACGCTGGGGGCCAAGGGCGCCCCCTCGATCGTCGAGCGCACGCTGATCCGCCCGCCATCCGGCCGCGTCGGGCCGGTAACGGATGCCGAGCGCCAGCAGATCATGGACCGGAGCCCGGTCCTTGGCGTCTATGACGAGGACATCGATCGCGAATCCGCCTTCGAGCTACTGGCCGCGCGCGCCAGGAAAGCGGCCGATGCCGATGCCGCCAAGCGGGCGCAAGACGACGCCGCCCATGAGCAGCCGGGCACCACCACCTCCGGCTGGACCTTGCCGGGCTTCGGCGGCAGCAATGACGACGACAAGGACCGCGGCCAATCGCGCGGCCGAGCCTCCGGTTACCAACGCGAAACGGTGGTGGAAGCGGCAATGAAGAGCGTGGCCCGCACGGTGGCGACGCAAGTCGGCCGGGCGCTGGTGCGCGGGATATTGGGGAGCCTGAAGCGGTAGGGTTTTCACGGGCGACATGGCCCTCATCCACCTGCCGGCACCGACCGGGGTCGAGCCACGGGTCTCGACCCGTCCTTCGGACGCCCGCCAGCAGGGAGGCAAGATCGTTCCCCGCCTTGATTCGGAAGCGTTTATTCCCTAGATTACCTGCCATCGACCATTTCAACAGGATGTGTGCCGCAATGGATTTCAACCCGATCGCAACGCCAGTTCGCCTTGCCAACGGAGAAATCCATATCCATGCCTGCATCAATCACCCTCTCCCAAGTCTCATGGTCCGCGCCTGACGGGCGGCCGCTTTTTTCCGATCTCGATCTAAGTTTCGGGGCGGAGCGCATCGGTCTCGTCGGGCGCAACGGCGTCGGCAAGACGACGCTGCTAAAGCTCGTCTCCGGTGAGATCAAGCCGCATTCGGGAACCGTATCGGTCGGCGGCAGCCTCGGCATCCTGCGCCAAAGCGTGCAGGTGGCGGCCGATGAATCCATAGCCGATCTCTTCGGCGTGACGGATGCGCTTGGCGTTCTCCAGCGCGCCGAAGCCGGTGAGGCAACGGCCGACGAGCTTGTATCGGCGGACTGGATGCTCCCAGCGCGCATTGCCGCAGCACTCAATCGCACCGGGCTCGACGCGCCACCGCAGACGTTGCTTGCCGCGCTTTCCGGCGGGCAGCGCACGCGGGCCGGGCTTGCCGCGCTTGTTTTCACCGAACCGGATTTTCTGCTGCTCGACGAGCCGACAAACAATCTCGATCGCGATGGCCGCGAGGCGGTGATCGCGCTGATTTCGAGCTTGCGGGCCGGCGCGATCATCGTCAGCCATGACCGGGAACTGCTTGAAAGCGTCGATGCGATCGTCGAACTGACATCGCTTAGTGCCACGCGCTACGGCGGCAATTGGAGCCATTATCGCCAGCGCAAAGCGCTGGAGCTTGCGGCGGCGGAGCACGATCTCGCCGATGCCGAGAAACGCATGGCCGAGGTCGCGAGGAAGGCGCAGGCGACGGTGGAACGTCAGGCGCATCGGGACAGCACGGGGCGGAAAATGGCCGCCAAGGGCGGCATCCCGCGCATTATGCTCGGCGGCATGAAGGAGCGCAGCGAAACGACGGGTGGCGACAATGTCCGCCTTGCCGAGCGCCGGCGCGCCCAAGCGCTGGACGAGGGAAAGGCTGCGCGCGAGAAAATCGAGATCCTGCAGCCCCTGTCGGTGACCCTGCCGCCGACCGGACTGGCGGCCGGCAAGATGGTGCTGAGGGTGGATCGTGTGACATCCGGCTATCGGCCGGGCGACCCCGTCATCCGCGATCTCTCCTTCGATGTGACGGGGCCTGAACGGATCGCCGTCACCGGCCGCAACGGCTCGGGCAAGACGACGCTGCTTTCGCTTATCACCGGCGAACTCAAGCCCTGGGCCGGCACGGTCACCGTGCTGACCGACTTTGCGATGCTCGATCAGAAGGTCAGCCTTCTCGATCCCTCAGCCTCGATCCGCGATAATTTCCGCCGGATCAATCCGCATTCCGATGAAAACACCTGCCGGGCCGCCCTTGCCCGCTTCATGTTCCGGGCCGATGCGGCGCTGCAGGCCGTTTCGACGCTCAGCGGCGGGCAATTGCTGCGCGCCGGCCTTGCCTGCGTTCTCGGTTCAGCACCGCCGCCGCTGCTGATCCTCGACGAGCCGACCAACCATCTCGACACCGACTCGATATCAGCGGTCGAAGCCGGACTGCGCGCCTATGACGGCGCCCTGCTGGTCGTCAGCCATGACGAAACGTTTCTCGAGAGCATCGGGATAGAACGGCGGCTGGAGCTGGCGGGCGGTGATCTGGTGGGGTAGTCGCAGAGAGACAGCCACGCAGGCCGAAGGCCGAAGCCTCGAAGGACGCGCTCGCCGCTGCTCCTTGTGTCCACAACCGCCAGTGCACCCGCCTCGTCCTTCGAGGCCCCTGCGGGGCACCTCAGGATGAGGCTCGCGTTGGCGTCGATCACCGACGCCGCCAGCGCCACCGGAAATCCCGGCTGCTGCGGTTCTCTTGCCTCTTTCTGCGGGCGATGTTATTTCAATCCTGCAACCGTTCGAGAAAGGAGGATCACGTAATGCAATATTATTTTCGGTTTAATCGCCAGCGTGGTCCCGTCAACGCCCTGCAAATGCGTTTGCAGGGCTGACCAGAGACCGTTTCTCGACATCTCCTCGTGGTCTGCCCTTCGTGGCCAATGCGGCGCCGTATCCTAAGGTTCGAGCGCGCATTCCTGTAATTTCCCGGGCCAATTTCCCGCAATCCCGTGATGGTTGAACGCCCCGGGTCGCGCGCGATACCCGATCAGGACCAGAGAACGATCATGACACTCATCGCTATCCGCAATCTCGGCGTGACGCTGGGCAATTTGTTGTTTTCCAAACTCAATCTCGTCGTCAATTCCGGCGACCGCATCGGCCTTGTCGCCGCCAATGGGCGGGGAAAATCGACGCTGCTTGCCTGTATCACCGGCGCGCTCGAACCAAGCGAGGGCGAGATCACCAAAGCGCGAGGGCTGACTATCGGCCATGTCGCGCAGAATGTGCCGCCCGCAATGTTCGATACGCCGTTTTACGATGCGGTGCTGCAGGCGCTGCCTGCCGATCAGGCCGAAAGCGAAAGCTGGCGCGTCGACGTGGTGCTGGAATCGCTCGAGGTGCCGGAGGTCATGCGCCGGCGGCCGCTGAAGCAGTTGAGCGGCGGCTGGCAGCGGCTTGCCATGCTTGCCCACAGCTGGGTCAGCGAACCCGACGTGCTGCTGCTCGACGAGCCGACCAACCATCTCGACCTCGAAAAGATCGCGCAGCTGGAGGGCTGGCTGAATGCGCTCCCCCGCGACGTGCCGGTTATCCTCTCCAGCCACGATCGCGCCTTCCTCGATGCGACGACCAACCGGACGCTATTCCTGCGGCCGGAGCAATCGCCGGTCTTCGCCCTGCCCTATACCCGGGCCCGCGCCGCCCTCGACGAGGCCGACGCATCCGAAGCCCGGCGTTATGAGCGTGACATCAAGGTGGCGGAGCAATTGCGCAGGCAGGCGGCCAAGCTCAACAATATCGGCATCAACTCCGGCAGCGACCTGCTCGTCGTCAAGACCAAGCAGTTGAAACAGCGGGCGGAGAAGCTGGAGGATGCAGCAAAACCGGCGCATCTCGAGCGCTCGGCCGGCGCCATCCGGCTTACCAACCGCGGCACGCATGCCAAGGTGCTGGTGACGCTGGAGGATGCGGCGGTGACGACGCCGGATGGAACGCTGCTGTTCAAGACCGGCCGGCAATTCATCTGCCAGGGCGACCGGATCGTGCTGCTCGGCCTGAACGGCGCCGGCAAGTCGCGGCTGGTCTTGATGCTGAAGCAGGCGATCGAAAGACCGGAGACCGCGCGCGATAGCATCAAGGCGACGCCGTCGCTGGTTCTCGGCTATGGCGACCAGGCGCTTGCCGATCTTGCCGACACCGACACGCCGATCGGCACGATTATCCGCCGCTTCGATGTCGGCGATCAGCGGGCACGCGCGCTGCTTGCCGGTGCCGGCATGACGATCGACATGCAGGCAAAACCGATCGGCCAGCTTTCCGGCGGCCAGAAGGCGCGGCTCGGCATGCTGGTGCTGAGGCTGACCGAACCGAACTTCACCCTGCTCGACGAGCCGACCAACCACCTCGACATCGAGGGACAGGAAGCACTGGAGAGCGAGCTGATGGCGCACGAAGCCAGCTGCCTGCTGGTATCGCACGACCGCAGTTTCGTGCGGGCGGTAGGCAACCGGTTCTGGCTGATCGAGAGGAAGCGGCTGGTGGAGATGGGGAGCCCGGAAGGTTTTTTTGCATCGGTGGCGAGTGGGGTTTGAGGGTGTGCCGTGCAGCCCCCTCAGCCGCCCGTGAGGGCGGATGAGGGGGCCGGTGGCACGACGCCAAAAGCAGCCCAAAACTACCGCTTCGGTGCGACCAGGCAGAAGAAGGCGCCTTGTGGGTCCATGGCCTGGATGATCCAGCTGCCGCCGGGGACTTCCATCGGGCCGTGGACGACCTTGCCGCCGCCTGAGGTGACGCGTTCAATCGCGGCATCGAGGGTCGGCACGATGAAATAATAGCTCCAGAACGGCATCGGGATGTTTTCCGGCTTGGTCATCATGCCGCCGATCTGCTTGCCGTTGTGGGCGAAGAGGTAGTAGACGCCCATTGGACCCATGTCCATTTCGCTGTCCTTCGTCCAGCCGAACAGCTTGGAATAGAAGGAGACAGCGTCTTTGCCGTTGCCGGCATAGAGTTCATGCCAGCCGATATTGCCGGGCGCATCGGGGGCTAGTTCCGGCCAGGTTTTGTCCATCGGCGCCGGCGTCATGATGCAGAGCACTGCCCCATGCGGATCGGCGACGACGGCGAAACGGCCGACACTCGGGATATCGTCCGGCGGACGGCGGACCGAACCGCCATTGGCGGCGAAATCCTTGGCCGACTGGTCAACGTCGTCGACATCGACATAACCCGTCCAGTTCGGCGGGATGCCCTTGCCCTCGAGTTCGGCCGGAAATTCCATCAGGCCGGCGACGCCGATGCCATTCGCCTCGAAGATCGTATAGGGCGGCATGCCCTCCACTTGCATTTCGGAAGTGCTCCAGCCGACGACCGAACTGTAGAATTTCGCAGCAGCCGATGTGTCGGGGGTCATCAACTCGCACCAGATGAACTTTCCATGCCTCTCAGACATCATACTCTCCCTTTAGGCTTGAGCGCCGTGATTGTCAGGTCTTGCGGGTGTAATGCGCTTCCATGAACTGTTTCCAGGCACCATCCGGCTGCCTGACGCTGGAGATGAAGGTGCGGTGATCGGCGTCGACGAAGGCAATCTGCTCGCGGTAATCGGCAAGCCCTTCGCTGTTGAAGTCGGGCCCTGTGGTATAGAGATCCAGCACGTTGCCCGAGGCGTCGAGTTCACCCTCGTAGACCCACATATAGTCCATCATGCTGCCGATCCAGCTGCCGACATATTTGCCTTTGGCGGCGTTATAGCCGAGCGTCAGGATGCTGGTGCCTTGCTTGCCATCCGGCATGCGGCCGGTGCCTTCGGCAACCCACCAGATGCCATGCAGCGAGCGGACGGCTTCGGTCCAGGGCTCGTCGCCGGACATTTCCGGTGCGGTGACGGTCCATTCGCCGATCAGCCTTTCCAGGAAGGAATGTTCCTTCAGCACTTCAGCGGTCTTCAACATCCTTCTCTCCCTTGCATGATGTTGGCCTTATTTCAGTGACAGCAGGATGGCGTCTTGGCAGCCTCGTCGTATTCGTCGTGGCGGCGCACGAAATTCATCGTGCTGTCCTCGTTGCGGCCCTTCGGCGCCCGGTCGAGGATCATCAGGGTGCCGATCAATTCCTCCGGGCCGCGGGCATAACTCGAATAGGTATGGAAGACTTCGCCCTTGTCATTGCGGTAGAAGGCGCTGAGACCCGGCAGTTCGTCATTGGCATCAGCCGGCAGCATGGGAGTGAAATTGTAAAAGACATTGTCTTTGGCAAGATCCTCTGGGCTGAAAGAGACGTGATAATCGAAATTGAAATCGCTGCCGAAGGACGAGACCCAGGGGAATTTCCAGCCCATGCGGCTTTTGTAGGCGGCGATCTTGTCGAGCGGCGCGCGTGAGGCGGCGACCCAGGTGACGTCGTGATGGTTCAGATGCGGCAAGGCGCCGTCGACATGATCCGACAGGAAGGAGCAGCCGGGGCAGCCGGCATCCCAATCCGGGCCGAGCATGAAATGGTAGATCAGCAACTGGCTGCGGCCGTCGAAGAGATCGGCTAGCGACCTCCTGCCTTCAGGCGTTTCGAAGACATAATCCTTGTCGACCTTCACCCAGGGCAGCGCCAGGCGCGCGACGTTGACGCTATCGCGCAGCCTCGTCGCCTCTTTTTCTTTTGCCAGAAGTGCACGGCGGGCTTCGAGCCATTCCTCGCGGGAAACAACTTCATTCTGCATGAAATGCGCCCTCCTCCGGCGCCTGCCGGTGAAGCCGGCTCATCTCCTTCTCCTTGACTAATTACATTGATATCAATAGAAATGAAGCATGTCAAATTCGATCGAGATTCCCTTTTCCACGACGCTGCTGGTGCGCGACACCTGCCTCTGCCTGCATGTGCAGCGCGCGGCGCGGGCGCTTGCCCGGCTGTTCGACGATGCACTGAGGCCGGCCGGGCTGACTAACGGGCAGTTTTCATTGCTGATGTCGCTGAACCGGCCGGAGCCGCCGCCGATGGGACCGGTCGCTGCCTTGCTGGCCATGGACCAGACGACGCTGACGGCGGCGCTGAAGCCGCTACAGCGCAAGGGCTGGGTGACAGTGGTGGAGAATCCGAGGGACAGACGTGGCCGGCTGCTTGTCCTCACCGGCGAAGGCAAGGCGGCACTGGCAAGGGCACTGCCAATCTGGGAGAGCACGCATGCGGGGATTGATGGCACGCTGCCGGATGGCAACTGCACGCGGCTGCGCGGCGATCTGCAGGCGCTGTCATCGATGACGGCAGAGATCCCGAAATCGGCACCCTCGCCCCGCCGCTCCCGTCATGGCGAAGAGGCAGCGGCTGAATAGGATACGCCTCCTGTCCCGCGAGGTCGCGGCAGCCGATAGGGCTGCCGCTCCCTTTAGAATCGATCAGGCAACTGTGACCGGAACTTCGGTGGACGTGCGCATGGCGTGGCTGTAGGGGCAGACGATGTGGGCGGCGGCGGCGAGCTTTTCGGCGGTTTCGCGGTCGAGACCGGGGATGTTTACCGTGAGCGCCACTTCGATGCCGAAGCCGGTGCCATCTTCACGCGGGCCGATGCCGACCTTGGCGGAGACCGTCGTGTCCTCCGGAATCTTGACCTTCTGCTGGCCCGCGACAAATTTCAAAGCACCGAGGAAGCAGGCGGAGTAGCCGGCGGCGAAGAGCTGCTCGGGATTGGTGCCGGTCGCGCCATCGCCGCCGAGTTCCTTCGGAACGGTCAGCGTCACGTCCAGAACGCCGTTTTCGGAAACGGCGCGGCCAGCGCGGCCGCCGGTGGCAGAGGCTTTGGTCGTATAGAGAATAGGCATGACGATCTCCTTTGATTGGCCCGTCGTTTGGGGCTGGACTTTTAATATTGCACAATTAAATTGTACGCAAGTGAATTTTGCAAATTGCATTTCGAATTCGAAAAGAGGACAATCGGACCTCAGGGATGATGGATATGAAAGCGCACACGATAAAGACGATGGAGATACCGCAGGAGGAAAAGCGGCTGGAAAAGCAGTTGTGCTTTGCGGTCTACGCGACGGCGCATGCTTTCACCCGCGCCTACAAGCCGATTCTCGACAGGGTCGGCCTGACCTATCCGCAGTATCTTGTGATGCTGGTGCTGTGGGAACGCGGCGAGCTGCCGGTGAAGACGATCGGCGAGCAGCTGGATCTCGATTCCGGCACGCTGTCGCCACTGCTGAAGCGGCTGGAACAGAACGGACTGATCAAGCGCATCCGCGACCTGCGCGACGAGCGGCAGGTGATCGTGTCGCTAACCCCGGAAGGTCAGTCAATGAAAGGGGAGATCGATACGATCATGACGGCGATCGGGCAAGCCGCCGGCTGCACGCTCGAGGAAATGGCCGCGATGCGCGACATGCTGCATCGGCTGCGAGGCAATCTCGGCCGAGCCGGCACGGGCGGCGGCTGACCGCATCCGCCCGGTTAGTCTAAGAGGGATAGCCTAACGGTTCTGCGGCCGAGGATCACGGCCGCTTCACAGCCGCCTTGGCCGGCGACCGGCGCTTCTTTGCGGGCGCTGCTTCAGGTCCGGCCTCAGCCTCCTGCTGCAGACGCAGGGCCTTCAACTTTTCCGTCTTCTTGTCACGGGCCGAGGCCTCGGCCGCGATAATGGCGCGCGCCGTGTGATCGGTCGCTTCCGCCTTGTCGCGAGACGAAAGCTTGGCGGGATTGAAGAATTCTCCCTTGGTGGCGGTCATGTGCCCCTTTCTCAGGTGATGACGGCTGATTTAGGCGCGATTCACGGCTGAACCATGGTTTCATGGTCGAAAGCCGCGATTGTGCGGCTAGGCCATGATCCCACAGCTGGCCGCAATTCCGCGGCCAAGCCGTGATTCGCCAGTCAGCCGTGATTCCGCGTTAGCACGCGATTCCACGGACGGACCGTGCTTCCACGTTGGCCGCGATGCAGCGGCCGGGCCGTGATTCCACGGCCGGGTTAGCGGGCGCGGAGAACCTTCTTCGGTGCCGGCAGCAGGCCTTCGCGCTGAAGCTTCTTGCGGGCAAGCTTGCGCTGGCGGCGAATGGCCTCGGCCTTTTCGCGGGCGCGCTTCTCGGACGGCTTTTCAAAAGCGCTGCGCGCCTTCATTTCTCGGAAAAGGCCTTCCCGCTGCATCTTCTTCTTGAGCACGCGGAGCGCCTGATCGACGTTGTTATCCCTGACGAGTACCTGCAAAGTGATATCCTTCCTGTCACGGCGGCGAGGCCGCACTGTCAATAATGAAACGGCGAAACTACTTGCCCGTTCTGATGCTCGAAAACTTCAGCCAGGGCTCTGCGCCGTCGGACTTGGCCGCTATCTCCAGGGGAGCTCTGGATGGCGATTCCCCGGTATCGATATCGGCCTCAGTAATGCGGCGTTCGAAATTTTCCGCGTCGAAGCGGACGCGATATTGCACATGCCCGTGATCGTTGGGCAGAATGCTGGCGATCCGGCAGCGCTTGTCGGCCTTCGCCGTGCGGGTAAGACCGGATTTCAGCACGATCATATCGCCGATCTTATAGTTTGGTCTGCCCATTTCAGCGTCCCTTCGACTTTCGGCTGCTCACTGGTCAATCAGAACGAGGTCATTCAAGAACGACCGGGGTCATTCGGAAAAGCCCAGCGGTCAAAGCAAAAAGGCCGGGTTGGCACCCGACCTCTTCCAGTCACTCAGCCATTTCGCTGCCATTATGGTCAGCACAGGCGAATGACAAATCATGCGGCCTGAAGGTTATCGGCCGAATTCTTGCCGGACTTCTTGTCGCGGACGAGATCGTAGCGGATCTTCTGACCTTCAACGAGTTCGCGCATACCGGCGCGTTCGACCGCTGAAATATGGACAAAAACGTCCGTAGAACCATCATCGGGCTGAATAAAGCCAAAACCCTTGGTGCCATTGAACCACTTGACGACGCCTGAATTCATAACGATCTCCTTTTCAACCGTTTGTGTTTCGCCTGCGGAATGTCCGACAAGCCGTATCGATGTTGAGAGGATATCTGACGGAGCGCTTCAGCGCGTGGACAAAGGTCGCAAGCAATTCGATACGCACCATGTAGGATATTTAGCGAATTAAGCAATGGTTTTTTGAAAAATAAATCTCTCGCGGGCGCAAAACGGGCCGTTTCACCGGGGAAAACGGAGCAATCCGAGGCGGCTGGTTGACGGCCGCCTCGGTGACATTACTGCAAGACGACGATCGGCGCTTTCGTCGGAGCGCGATCGTAGAGATCGATGATATCCTGGTTCAGCAGCCGCACGCAGCCCGAAGAGACTGCCTTGCCGATCGAGCGCCAGTCGGGATTGCCGTGCAGGCGGTAGAGCGTGTCTTCCCCGTTCGAGAAGATGTAGAGCGCGCGGGCGCCGAGCGGGTTCTTCAGGCCCGGCTCCATGCCGCCGTTCTCGATCGAATATTTGACGAGTTCCGGCTGGCGGGCGACCATCTCGTTCGGCGGCTTCCAGCGCGGCCATCTCTGACGCCACTGGATGACGCCTGAGCCCTGCCAGGCGAAACCCTCGCGACCGATGCCGACGCCATAACGCATCGCCATGCCGTCACCCTGGACGAGATAGAGGAAGCGCGACGGCGTATCGACGACGATGGTGCCGGGGGGCTGGCCGGTGGGATCGAGGACGCGCTGGCGATAATAGCGCGGGTCGATCTGCTCGTAGGGAACGGCAGGGATGAGAAAGCCGCCGTCTTCGACGGGGCCATACATGACGGCAAGCTCGGCCCCGCTCGGCGTGCTCGACGCTTCCGGGGACTGGAACAGGCGCATGGGCGAACGGTAGGTGATCGTCGTATCGCCCGATGTTACCGTATTGGCCGAAGAGGCGCAGCCGGTGAGCGCGGATACTGCTGTCAATGCCGAAAAGGAAAGAAAGCTGCGGCGGGAAAGATGTCTATCGAAGCTCATGACGCGGGACTGATTTCCTCTGATGCGGGAATCCGAGATAACAACATCAGAAGATCTATCGGCTTGCGCCAAATAAACCATAGCTTCACGCAGACGTGTCCGGCCTTGGGCGGACGATATCGGCGGCGCTGTTGCAGCGCTACATCACAACGATCTCCGCCTTGGCAGGAAGGCGGTCATAGAGATCGACGACGTCCTGGTTCAGCATGCGCACGCAGCCCGACGAGGTGGCCTTGCCGATCGACTGCCAGTCGGGCGTGCCGTGGATACGATAGAGCGTATCCTGCCCCTCCTTGAAGATATACATGGCGCGGGCGCCGAGCGGGTTCTGGAGACCCGGGTTCATGCCACCGTTTTCCGCAGCAAAGGGGCGAACCTCGGGCTGGCGTGAGACCATTTCCACCGGCGGTGTCCAGCGCGGCCATTTCTGTTTCCACTGGATGACGCCGCGGCCGGACCAGGCGTAACCATCGCGGCCGAGGCCGACGCCATAACGCATCGCCTTGCCGTTCGCTTCGACGAAATAGAGGTAATGCGCCTTTGTATCGACGACCACGGTGCCGGGACGCTCGGTGGTCTGGTAGTCGACCTCCTGGCGCAGGAACTGCGGCTGCACACGGCTGACGGGGATGGCCGGCAGGGTGAAATCCTCATCGCGAAGCGCACCATACATCGCCATGTGCACCGGATTGGTGACCGGCAGGCCGTAAGTCTGATGGAACTGGGTCTTGTAGAGCTCGCGCGTCTGCGGCACCGGCTGATCGGGGATCGGCCGCACCCGGCGCGGATCGACGCCGGGCGGCTGATAGAAGACCGGCGAAGTTTCCTGGACGAAACGGGCGGGCGAATCGGCGGCGACATCGGGAATGAGGATGTTGCAGGCGCTCAGCGACGCAACGACCACCACCAGCCCGGCAATCGGGAAGACCCGGCGCAGAAAATTCATGGAACCACCCTTATCAACGGTCGGCAAGACAGCGACATCTGCCGGGACGATGGCATTCGCGGCTGGCGCGAGGCTGGTGTTGATGGCGGGCGGGAAAGCCGGGAGATTAAAACAACCAGAGCCGCTGCGCCTCGCCACGAAGGGCGGCGATTGCCCGCACGGCAAGATCGCCGTCCATCTGTAGAACGCTTGCGGCATGTCTCAATTCGGTCTCGTCCTCAAGTCTGGTGATGACCCAACCGATCTTGCGTTCAATGTCTTGCCCATAAGCTTGCGTCGCCTTCAAAACGGCGGCAGCGGGAATCTCCGTGTAGCGGGTGAGAAGCATGCCGAGGTCGATAGCATCACGGTAGGCGACAGCCCTGTCCTGGCAGCGGTCAGCGTTGGCGAGCAGTTTTTCGGTAAACAAATCAGGCAGCGACAGAATTGAAACATTCAGCCGCGAATCGAAAGCGCCTTCAAGAGCGATCCGCGCCTCGCGCACGATTTCGAAGCGAATAGGCTGGTCGTCGAGGGCAAGGACCGTCCGCACGCCGTACTGGTCCGTCCTGAAGTCCCTGAGCGTCGTGACCGGCTCCCCAAAAAACGCTCCCACGCCGCTTTCGACCGCCGCCGTGCGCAAGACGCGATATCCTTCGCTATCCGCACAGAGAAAATCGACGTCGAGCGACAGCCGGTATTCGTCGAGAAGCATGACAATGGCTGTTCCGCCGGCAAACCAACACTTGTTGGCCAGAAAAAAATCCGCCTTCATCAGCCGAAGGGCCGCAGCGATGGTGCGATGTTCGGAACGCCTGAATTCCATGATGGCCACCTGGTTTCTGCCCAAGCTTAAAGGCGAAGGATAAAGAAACGGAAAATCAGGAGACGAGCAGAACACCGTTGCCGTAGGCGGCAGCCAGTTCGCGGATCAGCCGCATCTCCCGCTCAGTCAGCCGGCCGGTATCGACGAAACGCCAGTTGCGTTCATACAGCGCGAAAGCCTCGCAGGCAGGTATCGCGCGCGCGGGATCGCGATTCCAGACGAGCGATTTCAGCTCGGGGAAGTCGTTCGGCACAACCATGCTCTCTGCGTCCGTCTTCATGCCGGGAATATAGGCCTAACGGGCCTGTATTTGAAGCGGCGGCAAAAAATCAGGCCGCAACTCCATGGAAGAAGCGGATGCTCTGTTCGATCTCGGCCGGCAGCGCCGAGGTGTGATTGCCGGCGACGGTTTCGGTCTCGATATGCACGCCGTTGGCGCGGGCGCGGCGGGCCAGCAGATCGGCGCGGTCGTTGAAATGCGGCTCCTCCGTGCCATGGACGACACGGACCGGACATTTGAAGCTGTGGGCGTAACACAGTGCTGAACGCACCTCGAATTCACGCGTATTGCTGTCGTCGAAGCGGATATCCTGGGGATAGCGGTTGAAGAAGCGGAATGCGTCGGGGTTGCCCGATATCGGCGCGGCGGCGCGGAATTTCTGGGTGCTCATCGCCGTCAGCATGGTCAGCGTGCCGCCGATGCTGTGGCCGGCGATGAACAGGCGCCCCGAATCGACACCCGGCAGATGCGCCAGGCGCTCGGTGGCGGCGAGAACGTCGTCGACCTCGTCGTAGAAGCCGGAGAAATTGCCCATCTGGCCGTTTTCGCCGCGCAGCGACGGCATCATCACGATATAGCCGGCATCCATATAGGGTTTCATCAGCTGCCAGTGGCCGGCGCCCATGGCGTTGCCGCCGTGCAGGAAGAGCACAGCCGGCTTGCCGACGCGCTCACGCTTGTACTTCGAGACCCAAGCGGCCAGTTCCAGCTCGCCGTATCCCGAGCGATAGAAGATCTTGTCGGCGTCGGCAGGTGCGCTCAGCAGTTCGTATTTGTCGGGCGCCGGGCCCTTCTGCAAAAGCTTGGTGCGGAAATGGTGGCGGACCTTGGCATAATCGCGCTTGGCAAGCCGCGGTTCATCCGGAACGTCGAACGCCGCTGCCATTTGCGGCAGGACGAGTGCGCCGGCAAGACCGGCCAGCACGGCACGGCGTTGGAGGAAAAAGGAATTCCGTTCATTCGAGCTCATAACGCAGCACCCAAATCATTTCCCCGGCACGCGAGATTTGCACCGGAAGATCGTTGCCGCCAATACACATCGTGTTGAAAATATCGTCCTGCGGCATTGTTGCACAGGATATTGGCCCTCACCCCGGCTTGGCGTCGATCATGGCGATCAGCGTGCGCAGCCGGTCGGCCTCGTAGCTGGGTTTGTCGGGGCGAAGGCGGGCGATGCGGGGGAAGCGCATGGCGACACCCGATTTATGCCGGGTCGAGCGGTTGATGCCTTCGAAGGCCACTTCGACGACGAAGCCGAAATCCTTGTCGGCGCGCACCGCCCGCACCGGGCCGAAACGTTCGGTGGTATTGTTGCGCACGAACTTGTCGAGCACTTCGAGTTCGGCATCGGTGAAACCGAAATAGGCCTTGCCGACGGGCACCAGCTGTTCACCGTCCTCGTCATCGGCCCAGACGCCGAAGGTGAAATCGGAATAGTAGCTGGAGCGCTTGCCGTGGCCGCGCTGGGCATACATCAGCACCGCATCGACATTATAGGGATTGCGCTTCCACTTGAACCAGGGCCCCTTCATGCGGCCGGCCTGGTAGACGCTGTCGCGGCGCTTGATCATCACGCCCTCGATGACCGGATCGGGCGGGGCGGCACGGAGACGGTCAAGTTCGTCCCACGACGAGAACGGCACGAGCGGCGAGAGGTCGAAACGGTCGTGGGGGGCGCGATCGATGATCTCGGCCAGCCGGTCGCGGCGATCGATATAGGGGTGGCCGCGAACATCCTCCTCATCGTCGAAAAGCAGATCATAGGTACGGATGAAGGCCGGGTAGTCGGCAAGCATCTTTGCCGTCACCGTCTTGCGGTTCAGCCGCTGCTGCAGGTCGGAAAAGGTTCGGGTCGGGCTGTTGGAGCGCGCGGTGCCGCCGACCAGCAACTCGCCATCGACGACGCCGGAAAAACTGATTGCCTCGAGAATATCGGGAAAGGCGCCAGATATGTCGTCGCCGGAGCGGGAATAGATCTTGCGCCGATCGCCGGAGCGGGAGAGCTGGACACGGATGCCGTCCCATTTCCATTCGGCGGCATAACTCGCCGGATCGAGACTGGTGAGATCCCCCTCCTCCACCGGATTGGCGAGCATGACCGAATGGAAGATCGCCGGGGTGGCCAGCACCGGCTTTTCGCCGCTAGCCGCCAGCCATGCGAACAGCGTCTCATAGGGCGGCTGCAGGCCGTGCCAGAGGGTTTCGATCTCGGTGACGTCCCTATCGCCGAGGTCGGCCAACGCCTGCTTGGCAAGCCGGGCGGAAACGCCGATGCGCATGGCACCGGTCGCCAGCTTGATGAAGGCGAAGCGGCCGGACGGATCCAGCCGGTCGAGCAGATCGCGGACGAAGCCGCGCACTTCGGTGCGGCCGAGCGCGTTCATGCCGGCGACGACTTCGCCGAGACGCGGCTGCGAAAGGGCCGAGCGGTCGATATCCTGCTCATTATCCCAGACGAGCGAGATGGTTTCGGCGAGATCGCCGACATAGTCATAGGAATAGCGGAACAGCACCTCGTCGATGCGCTCCAGCACCAGTTCGCGCAGCATGGCGGGCTTGACGTTGCGCACCTCCAACGTGCCGGCGATGGCGGCCAGACCGTAGCCGCGGTCCGGGTCCGGCGTGTCGCGGAAATAATCGGTGAGCAGCTTCAGCTTGCCGTTGCGGCTGGGGGTGAGGACCAGGCGGTCGAGGAGGTCGGCGAAGGCTTTCATCTTGACCTCCGCATTCCGGGGAAAGACCCCTCCCCAACTCCTCCCCACAGGTGGGAGGGGCTAATATGCGGCACTGCCTTGTCCTCCTTCGACCGCAGCGTTTTCGGTGATTTCATCGCGAGACGATGCGGCAGGTTAAGCCCCTCCCCCTTTTGGGGAGGGGTTGGGGAGGGGTTTTGATCCAGGGTGCCGCTCATCGCCTCAATCTGCCTCATCCTCATAACCGACCAGATGCAGCGGTTTGGCCTTGATGCCCTGCAGCTGGCACCAGCGCACCAGCGCCTCCTCGCGGCCATGGGTCACCCAGACCTCGGCCGGGTGCAGTTCCCGAATGGTTTCCGTCAGTTCCGGCCAGTCGCAATGATCGGAGATGACGAGCGGCAGTTCGACGCCGTGCTGTCTGGCGCGCTGGCGCACCATCATCCAGCCGGAGGCGAAGGCCGGCAGCGGCTCGTTGAAGCGGCGGGCCCAGCGGTCGGCGAAGGCCGATGACGGGCCGATGACGACGGCACCCTTGAAGGCGGATTTGTCACGGCTTTCGACGGTGGCCGGCAGCAGCTCGCCGAGATCGATCCCTTGTTCGACATAATAGTCGCAGAGTTTTTCCATGGCGCCGTGGATATAGATCGGTTCGGCATAACCGGCATCGCGCAGCAGCCTGATGACGCGCTGCGCCTTTCCGAGCGCATAGGCGCCGACGAGATGGGTGCGCTCGGGAAATTGCCTGAGTGAGGCCAGCAGTTTGCCGATCTCGTCCATCGGATCCGGATGATGAAAGACCGGCAGGCCGAAGGTCGCCTCGGTGATGAAGACATCGCAGGGGACCGGCTCGTAGGCCGCGCAGGTCGGGTCGGGGCGGCGTTTGTAGTCGCCCGAGACGACGATGCGGGTGCCGCTCTTCTCGATGGCGATCTGGGCCGAGCCGAGCACATGGCCGGCGGGATGGAAGCTCACCTTGACGCCGTTGACCAGCAGTTCCTCGCCGAAGGCCGCCGCCTGCTCACTGGCGCAGAACCCCTCGCCGTAACGCAGGCGCATGATGTCGAGCGTCTGGCGGGTGGCAAGGACGTTCACATGGCCCGGCCGGGCATGGTCGGAATGGCCATGGGTGACGAGCGCCTGCTCAACTGGCCGCACCGGGTCGACATAAAAGCCGCCTTCCGGACAATAGAGCCCTTCGGGGGCAGGATAGAGCAGCGCATCAGGTCTCATGAAACGAGAGATAGCGGGAAATGGACGCGAGGCCAGAGGGCGGAAACAGGGATTGTCGAATGCGCCGGAAACGCGCAATGCATAAGCTCGACTCCATCGGACGCTGGTCGAAACAATTCGGACAGTAACGTCAATGGCCGCCTTTCCTCAAGACGGCCATGATGATCTCCTTGGCGGTGACGCAAGCCGGTTGCTCAGACGACCGGCGTCATCAGCAGGCTCGTTCTGTCGTGGCCAACCAGCATGTCCAGTGACGTCCCAGCACGGACGTCTACCGGCTGCGGGAAGGTGTGAAGAACCTGGAGCCAGCCGCCATCATGATAGTCGTCGGGGTGATTGCTAAAAACCACGCCTTCGATCAGATCGACTTTCATCCACTGGACGACCCCGACTGCGGTGCCGTTTGCCTGAACAGGCACCGATATCTTACGCAACGCAGCAGTATGTTTGCGAGCGGTGAGATCCACTGTGGCGATCTCGAAATCATCCGAAAGCCTGGTCCACTCGGTCATCGTACCGTGAACCGGCAGACGCAGCGGGGCGAGCGCATTGAACTGCGACATGTCGAAGCCGCAGACCTCGCCGACATGGGCATAGTTCGAGAGCGTTTCGCTGGCAACCAGGCAGCCCATGGCCGCGGCGGCGCGTGGAATGACGATAGCGTCCTCTCGGACCAGTCGGGCGTGGGCGTCCTCGAAGGTTTTCAGCACGTCTTCGGCCAGGAGATCGCTCGAAAGGATCTCGGAAATCAGAATGTCGGCGCGAGCTTTCATCTCCCTGCCGACAGAAAGTTCGGTCGAGGGCTTTTCGAAGATATCGATCTGTTCGCGATAACCATTGGCAGCGATGATCCGCTCCGCGGTCTGCGCGATGACAGCCACAGTCTCACAGGTCGCGATATTGGTAGCGCCGGCGCGCGCCGCCATCATCGACAGCAGGCCGCTGCCGGCGCCGATATCGAGGATCTGCGCGTCGGCTCCGCGCAGCTCTATGGCACGGCGGATCGCCGCTTCGAAAGCGTCGTTGCGTCTGGTGTCGTTCATCATGGCGATGTGCCAGAAGGGTACGATCGATGAAGAGATGCGCCTTATCTGATGCCAGGCGTTGATATTATCCGGCTGCAGCCGCAGAACATGACGAAACTCGGCAAGCGCCTCCGGCTGCCGGCCCGAATCGGCGAGCGCCACGGCGAGGTTGTTGCGCACGACAGGATTTTCCGGTGACAGGCCACGCGCCATCTCATAACAGCCGACCGCTTCCGCCGACCGGCCGAGCCGGCGCAGCAGCGCACCTTTTTCCATGAGGGCGACGAGATGGCCGGGATTGAGGCCGAGCAGTTTATTCCAGTAGTAGAGAGCGGTTTCGTCATCGCCTCTCTTTGCGACGACACCCGCCAGGAGCGGTAGAATATCTATCGTGCGATAGTCCTTGTGCAGGACTCTGACATAGGCTTTCTCGGCGCTTTCGAGATCTCCCGACGCCTGAAAACCCATGGCGTCATTCAGCGATTTGCGCGCGATCGAAATTCTTTCTTCCATATCGATGCTGATCATTCCGGCTCCCTGGCCTTCTCAATTCAAGCGGGGGAGCCGCGGATCGAGCACCGGCCATCGAACCGCACAATCCGCCCATGCATAGGAAGTCGCATGGGTGGGCGGCGGCCCGAAGGTTTCCGTGAACGAACGACAAACGAATCCTTCCCAGAGGATCCTACGTTTGCCGATACGAAAAAGTTACCGAATTCTTAAGAAATTCCGCTGCCGCGGCTCAACGCCGCAAGTCTTCATTTTTTTGTGTGCCGATGTCGTCAAGGAAGGACAACACCGCGGCGTTGAACTCCGCCGACCGCTGCAGCGGCGCAAAATGGCTGACGCCCGTGAGATAGATCATCTGCGCGTTGGGAATGCCGCGGGCAAGATATTCGGCGTGCTCGGGCTTGATGAATTCGTCGTGCTCGCCGAGGGCGATGGCGACCGATACGTCGACCCTGGCGAGATCGGCAGCCTGATAATTCGGCTCCGTCCGCATCATCAGGCTGACCGCCTCGACGAAGGGCTGAAAATCGTCCGGCGTCGCGGACAATGCGGCATAATCCCTGGCATGCCTGCTGAAACAGCGGTCGATGACCGGGGTCGGGACGAATTCCAGCGTGCCGCTCGGATCCATGTTGCAGGCGAAGAAGAAGACGCCCTCGACACGCGACGGCGCCGTCATGGCGAGGATCAAAGCGATGCAGGCGCCATCGCTCCAGCCAACGAAGGCCGCCCTTTCGAGAGAGAGATCGTCCATGACGGCGAGAACGTCCGCCGCCATCAACTCATAGGTATAGGGGCGGGAATCGCGGGTGCTTCTTCCATGGCCGCGGCTGTCGATCAGCACAACGCGGCGGCCGCTGCTGAGGAGCGCCGGGACCTGGTAGCCCCAGTTGCCGCTATGTCCGAGGCCGCCATGCAGCAGGATGACCGGCGGGCCGTCGCCATAGGTTGCATACCAGATGCGGGCGCCGTCCCGTCCAACATGACCTTCGACGGCGGCCGGCGGCAAGGCGGCCGCGCCATGCGCTTCGAAATGGATGAGCTCGTCGTCCTGTTGTTCCATCGCGATGGCAATCCTTTCCGGCATATAAGCCATTGGCATAGAAAAGCCGGAAAAGAGCCCAAGAACAACCAGAATCGCTTTCTAGCTGTTGAATCTCTAGGTGCAATCAGGAGGAGCGGCATTGGGCAGGAAGCTTTTCTATTGCGCCGGCGCAATCGCACTGGCCGCGGCCGGCATCTACCTCAACAATACCAGCCTTCTGGCGGAGCAGCGTCCGGGAAAGCCTGAACTGCTCGCCCATCGCGGCATTGCCCAGCGGTTCGACGAGACCGATCTGAAGAACGATACCTGCACGGCGAGCCGCATGCTGCCGCCGAAACATGATTACCTCGAAAACACCATCCGCTCGATGCAGGCAGGCTTTGCGGCCGGCGCCGATATTGTCGAGATCGACGTGCATCCGACGACGGACGGCGCTTTCGCCGTCTTTCACGACTGGACGCTCGACTGCCGCACCGACGGCCGCGGCGTCACGCGCGAGCATTCGATGGCGGAGATGCGAAAGCTCGACATTGGCTACGGCTATACCGCCGATGGCGGCCAGACGTTTCCGTTTCGCGGCCGCGGCATCGGCATGATGCCGACGCTTGCCGAGGTGCTTTCGACTTTTCCCGATCGGCGCTTCCTCATCAACGTCAAGAGCCGTGATCCATCCGAGGGTGAAAAGCTCGCAGCCGTGCTGAACGGGCTTTCCACTGAGCGACGGGCTCAGATCATCGTTTATGGCGGCGACGAGCCGATCGATGTCCTGCGCCGGCTCGTGCCCGATCTCAAGACCGCCTCGCGCAAGAGCCTGAAGACCTGCCTTACCGGCTACATCGGCTATGGCTGGACCGGCTTGCTGCCGGATGCCTGCAGACACGCCATGATGCTGGTGCCGATCAATATTGCGCCACGGCTCTGGGGCTGGCCGGACCGTTTTCTCAACCGGATGCAGGATGCCGGAACTGAGGTCTTCGTGCTCGGCCCCTATCGCGGTAGCGATTTTTCCGCCGGCATCGACGACCCCGCGCTCCTGGCGCGCCTGCCGCAGAATTATGCGGCAGGCATCTGGACGAACGAGATCGAAGCGATCGGCAAGGCTATGAAATGAGGAACCGCCGCGCCCGGTCTCAGAACTCCTGCCAGTCGCCGCCGGCAATTGCCGCATTGCCATGGAAGGCGGCGCTCACCTTCGCAGCCATTGCGCGCGGTGGCGATGCGACGGGCTTGGAAGCTGGAGTTGCCACAACGGGGCGTGGTTGTCGTGAGGCCAGGCCGCCGATGTTGAACTGCCCTAACAGCTGGAAGAGCGCGTCAGCCTCTCTGGCGAGACTATGGGCGGCTGCCGTCGATTCCTCGACCATGGCTGCATTCTGCTGCGTACCCTGGTCCATGGTGTTTACGGCGGTGTTGATTTCCTTCAATCCCGTCGCCTGCTCCTTCGAGCTTTCGACGATCGCGAGAACATTGCCGTTGACCTGCTGAACCTGGGCGACAATTTCCTCCAAGGCCTTGCCGGTTTCGCCAACGAGGGTCACCCCGCTCTTCACATGCTCGTTGGATGCGATGATGAGCTCCTTGATCTCTTTTGCCGCTTTGGCTGATCGCTGAGCAAGCTCGCGAACTTCTTGCGCTACGACCGCAAACCCTTTGCCGGCGTCGCCGGCGCGTGCCGCCTCGACGCCTGCGTTAAGCGCCAATAGATTGGTCTGAAACGCAATCTCGTCGATGACGCCGATGATATTGCCGATTTCCGCGGACGATGTTTCGATCTTCCCCATCGCCTCGACCGCGCTGCGGACCACCGCTCCGGAGCGCTCGGCATTTTCGCGGGTCCTTCGCACCAACTGGCCGGCTTCCTGGGCGCGGCTGCTGGAATCGGAAACCGTTGTGGTGATCTCTTCAAGCGCAGCTGCGGTTTCCTCGACGGAAGCGGCTTGCTGTTCCGTGCGCTTTGACAAATCGTCCGACGCGGAACGAATTTGCTGAGCTCCGGCAGCGATACCCGTTGCATTTTGGGCGACGACCTGCATCGCTTCGCGGAGCTTGGTAGCCGCAGCGTTGAAGTCGGTCCGGAGTTTCTCCAGTGTGGGAATGAACGGTGTTGCGACTTCCTGGGTCAAATCTCCGCCAGACAGGGCCATCAACGATCCTGCCAGCTGATCGACATTGTTCACGCGGGCAGTGACGTCGGTCGCGAACTTGACAACCTTGAATACCCTGCCGTTCATGTCGAAAATCGGATTGTAGGAGGCCTGGATATAGATCCTTTTTCCGCCCTTGCCTATGCGCAGAAACTCATCCGCGACGAACTCCCCACCCGACAGACGCTCCCAGAACCGCCGATATTCGTCACTGTCGACGTAAGCATTTTCGCAAAACATGGAATGGTGGCGACCGGTGATCTCCGCAATCTGATAGCCGAGAGCCGACAAGAAATTCTCGTTCGCCGACAGAATCTCGCCCTTCGGTGTGAACTCGATAACCGCCTGGACGCGCGAAAGTGCGTTCAATTTGCCGGCGTCTTCAGCACTTTGCAGCTTCTGCTTCGTGATGTCGGTCGCGAATTTCACGACCTTGTATGGTTTTTCGCCGCTGAAGACGGGGTTATAGGAAGCCTCAATCCAAATTTCCTTGCCCCCCTTGCCGATGCGCTTGTACTGGCGCTGATCGTACTCGCCTCGGCCGAGCTTCGCCCAGAACTCGCGATAGTCGGCCGACGCGGCGTCCGCCGGCTCGACGAATATCTTGTGGTGTTGGCCGACAATCTCAGACAACTTGTAGCCGAGCGCGGCACAGAAATTAGCATTGGCGGTTAGAATTTTGCCGGTGAGGTCGAACTCGATGATGGCCTGTGACCTGCTCATTGCCGCCAATATTGCCTTGGCATCAGATCCGAAACCAAATGCTATTTTCTTCATGCTGTTCCCCCTACTCAGGTCTGAACGAATGACTGCCGCGACCCATCACGGGCTTGCGCTGGACGAGCAACCTGAAAATAAAATCCGCTAAATTCATTAAGCACCCATTAACCGAACCGCTCGGCGACGCGGCCCTCCGCGCCAGGGGAAATTGTCAAAATTAGCAAATTAAAATCAATTACTTAAACTTCTCCATTGGAGAGACTCCAGGACGGTAGAATATCCCTCGGCGAGGATCTCGGAGGTCAAGTTGGGGATTTTTCACCTTGGCCCGTCCCCAAAAGCCCTAGGATTGGTTTACTTTTTGTTAAGTATTACCCGCCCCTTTATGCTTGTGTTCCGGTACTTGGCGGCCGTTCGATTCTTCCTCCGCGGCGGCAAAGTTGCATCCGCCTTCGAGCGTATGGAATCGACTTCCGAGACAGGCGGTGTTCGGTGGGTACACCAGTTGCCAAGCGCCCGGGTGCGAACGGCTGATCGGAGAAAGACATGAAGCTCGAGGCCGAATTCTACCGAATTGAGGAAGTCGCGGCAGGCTTCAACACGCATTACGAAGTGTTCAAATATATGAAGGGCCTCACTCAGGACCTTGGAATGAATACTTTCCTGATCATGACGCTACCCACGGTCGACTTCGTCGAAATAGGCGCAACCAAAATCATTACCAACTGGCCGGCGGAAATGGTGGATTATTATGACGCCCATAATCTGATGATCGACAGTCCGGTCATCCGGCGGATGCTGAGATCAACCAGCCCGTTCAACTATGATGTCGAAGCGATCAATACCGATCGTGGCGAAGGCAAGAAGTCCACGGTCATCGAGCTGTTCCACCAGTACGGCATGGGAAAAGGCGCCTATTTTCCTGTTCACGATGCCGCGGGCGGACGCGGCGCCATGTCGATTTCTGGGCTACGGAATTTCGACATGATCGAAATGGCGAAGCTCCTATTTATCGCCACACTCATTTATGACCGGCTTTCACAACTCACATTGAACGAGAAACACAAGCCCATCGAATTTACGCGGGGCGAACTGGACTGCCTGACGCTGACTGCCGGCGGCAGGAAGGGCAATGAAATTGCGAAGCTTCTCGATCTCACGGAGAATGCGGTCAACCATAACATCGGCAGCGCCATCAAGAAGCTGGGATGTACGACGAGAACGCAGGCCGTCGTCAGCGCTCTGCGGCTCAATATCATTCGTGTTTAGAAATCGCGGCGATTGGCAGGCTTGTGAGAGTAAATCTCAGAGGTCCCGCGCCCGCAGCAATGCCGGAATCTCTTCCGGCGAAACCGGCTTGGAGAAGCGGTAGCCTTGCGCCTCCTCGCAGCGCGCGTGCCGCAGGAACTCCATCTGGGCGTCGGTCTCGACGCCTTCGGCGAGAACCGAAAGCTTCAGCGTCTGCGCCAGCGAAATCACCGCCGAGGCGATGGCGACGGCTGTTTTGTCGCCCGGCAGGGCTTCGACCAGCGAACGGTCCATCTTCAGGCGGTCGAAGGGGAAGGTCTTCAGTGCCGCCAGGCTGGAATAGCCGGAGCCGAAATCGTCGATCGACAGGCGCACGCCAAGCGCCCGCAGCGATTCCATCATGGCGAGCGCGCGGTCGGCATCCTGCATTACCACGCTTTCGGTGACCTCCAGTTCCAGCCAGCGCGATTGCAGGCGGTGGCGCTCCAGCGCCTCGGCGACGTGAGTGGCAAAATCCGGATCGGCGAATTGTTTGGTGGAGACGTTGACGGCGATCGTCAGCGGCGTCAGGCCCATATCCTGCCATAGGCGCGCTTGGCGGCAGGCCTCGTTCAGCACCCACAGACCGAGGGGAACGATGAGGCCGGTTTCTTCGGCAAGCGGGATGAAATTGACCGGCGGCACCCTGCCCTTGGCCGGATGGTTCCAGCGCACCAGCGCCTCGATGCCGGTGATGCGGCCGGTGGCGACATCGACCTGCGGCTGGTATTGCAGGAAAAGCTGGTCGCCGGTGATCGCCTGGTGCAATTCCTCCTGCTCGCCGAGCGGCATTCCGACTGGCGTACTGCCGCCATCGTGGTGCTGCAATGTGTTGCGGCCGAGTTCCTTGGCGCGGTACATGGCGCGGTCGGCATTGGCGAGAAGCACTTCCGAGGTTGCGCCATCGAAGGGAAAGGCGGCGACGCCGATGCTCGAAGTGACGGTGATCTCGCCGCCGTCGCTGCGGATCGGCCGGTTGATGGCCTTCTGCAACTCGCGCAGACGGCGGGTGATGCCGGCATCGTGGCTCGACTGATGGACGAGCACCACGAGGAATTCGTCGCCGCCGAGGCGCACCACCATATCGGATGCCCTGACGCTGTTGGCCATGCGGGCGGCGGTTTCCTTCAGCACCTCGTCGCCGGCGGCGTGGCCGCGGCCGTCATTGATATCCTTGAAATTGTCGAGATCGATATAGGCGACGGTGACCTTGCGGTTGTTGCGCCGGGCCTGGTCGAGAATATTCGCCAGCCGTTCCTTCAGGAAGGCGCGGTTCGGCAGGCCGGTGAGATCGTCGTGATGGGCCATGAAGTGGATGCGGTCATCGACACGCTTGCGCTCGATGGCAATGCCGGCAATGTGGGTGGCGAGCGCCACCAGCTTCATCTCGTGCTCTGTGGGACGGCGGACTTGTCTGGAATAGAGCGCGAAAGTGCCGAGCACGTTATTCTGCGCGGTGGCGATCGGCGTCGACCAGCAGGAGCGGAAGCCGAAGGGGGCAATCAAGGCGCGGAAATCCTCCCACAGCGGATCGCTCATCACGTCATCGACGATCACGGCTTGGCCGCGCCAGGCGGCGGTGCCGCAGGAGCCGACCTTAGGACCGATCGTGACACCATCGATGAGCCGGCTGTAGCCGCCGGGCAGGTTGGGCGCCGCGCCGTGGTAAAGCCTGGTGCCCTCGCTGTCGAGCAGCAGCACCGAGCCATCGATATCCGTCAGTTGCTCCTCGATCATCAGGACCAGCGCCTCGAGGATCATCGGCAACGGCTCGTTGCGGGCGATCATTTCGAGCAGTTTCGCCTGGCCGCGATGGAGATCCTCCTGAAGCTTGCGTTCGGTGATATCACGGGAGACGCCGATCAGGCCGACGATCTCGCCGCGGTCGTTGCGCAGCGGTATCTTCGAGGTCAGCCGGCATATCGGCCTTTTGCCGCCGGGCAGGACGTAGCTTTCCTCCATGTCGATAGAGGCTTGTCCCGTCGCCATGATCTGCTGCTCGATATCGAAATGGCGGCGAGCCGTCTCGAAATCGAACAGGTCGAAATCACGCTTGCCGGTGAGCAGATCAGCGCTCTCGAGGCCGAGGCTGCTGGCGGTGACGGCATTGGCGAAGACGAAGCGGCCGTCACGATCCTTGACGTAGAGGAAATCCGGAAGTTCGTGGACGATTGCCTTGAGGCGCAGGTTCTCGATGCCTTCGGAGAGGTGATGGGCAGTCGAGGCCATCATCGCCTCCGTCGCGGCGACGACGCGCCGCGTTTCGGCCGACAGGGCATCGGTCGATTCCCATCGCCTGGCACTCGGTTCGTGCATGCCGCCATTCTCCCCGGTGGGCCGAAGGCCCACACCCCGCATCGTCACCCGAAAAATTCCCTTCAAAGTAGTCCCCATTCCCTTCGGCTTGCTTAAATGAAAGGGTGAACAAGACGACAAAATCCGCGGCGATATCCTGCCGTTGCCGATCGCCATAACCGCAAATCCGGCCGCCTGCCCCAGAAAGAGACAGGCCCCCTGGCATGTTTCCTGCTATGGACATGCCAATGAATGAACACGCCATGATCAGGGAGCCCGGGATGCCTTCACGCCGCGACATGCTGCTCCTTCTCGCCGCCTCGGCGATTGCGGGCGGGGCATCGCGTGCGCTGGCCTCGCCGCGGACGGCGGCCGCCGAGCCCAATTTGCGCGGGACGATCGACGCAGCGGAATATCGCGCCATTCCCGAAAGCGGCGACCGCAAAAACCGCAACCTTGAGCAGATGATCAAACAGGCGGCGCGGGAAAACGTGCCGGTCTTCCTGCCGCCCGGCACCTACCGGATCTCCAATCTGACCCTGCCCGACAATACACGCATATCGGGCGTGCCCGGCGCCTCGCGGATCGTCTACACCGGCGAAGGCCAGCTGTTTTCGGCCGAGAACGTGCGCCGCATCGAGCTTTCCAATCTCGTCATCGACGGCGGCAATCGCTCGCTCGCCGACCACGCCGGCGGTCTGCTGCAATTTACCGGCGTCGACGAACTGCTGATCGACAATTGCGAGATCGGCGGCAGCCGCAAACACGGGCTGCAGTTGGAGCGCTGCGGCGGGCGGATCGAGCGCAGCCGTATTTCCGGTGCCGGGCAATCCGGGCTTTATGCGGTCGATTCCGCCAATCTTTCGGTCACCGGCAACACGATCTCCGATTGCGGCAATGGCGGCATCCTGGTGCATCGCTGGAAGAAGGCGGAGGACGGCACAGTCGTTTCCGGCAACCGCATCTCCAACATCCGCGCCAATGACGGCGGCACCGGCGAAAACGGCAACGGCATCAATATCTTCCGTGCCGACGGGGTGATGGTGGTGAACAACCATATCTCCGACTGCGCCTTCACGGCGATCCGCGCAAATTCGGCATCGGACATCCAGATCAGCAGCAACCAGTGCCGGCGATCCGGCGAGACGGCGATCTATGTGGAATTCGCCTTCGAGGGCGCCGTCGTTTCCGCCAACATGATCGACGGAGCAGCGAACGGCATCTCGATCGCCAATTTCGACGAGGGCGGCAGGCTGGCGAGCGTGACCGGCAATGTCGTGCGCAACTTGACGCTGAAAGGGCCCTACCAGCACGAGGTCGGTTTCGGCATCGGCATCGCGGCGGAGGCCGATACGCTGATCTCAGGCAATGTGATCGAAGGCGCGCCGCGCTGGGGAATGCAGATCGGCTGGGGTCCCTATCTGCGCAACGTCGTCGTCAGCGGCAATGTGGTGCGCAAGGCGCCTGTGGGATGCGCCGTCTCGGTCGCCGATGGCGCCGGCACCGCCGTCATCACCGACAACATCTTCCAGGAAACCACAGAAGGCGCGGTTTTAGGCTTCCAGTGGGAGAAGAAAGTGTCGGCCGAGATGGCCGGCGGCGGCTCGCCTTATGCGCAGCTCACCGTCGAGCGCAACCGCGTTTCGTGACTTCGTTTTCGCGAGTGCCTGGAACTCCGCCATCAAAAGCTTTCATCATCCCATCAGCGGCAGGGACTTTTCCGGGGCCGATCGCGCAACTACGGTCTCTCGGAAACATTGAGGGGATACGGTCATGCTGACAATCTACGGAGTTTATCGATCGCGCGCCTCGCGCGTCTACTGGATGGCGGAGGAGCTTGGGCTGGAGTTCCGGTCGGTGCCGGTGCTGCAAGCCAAGCGGCTCGCAGACCCGCTGGCATCAGAGGCGCCCCTCAACACGCACTCCCCGGATTTTAGTGCGGTCAACCCGATGTCACAGATCCCCAGCATCAGGGATGGCGAGTTCGTCATGCACGAGTCGCTGGCGATCAATCTCTACCTCGCCCGTAAACATGGCGGTCCGCTTTCCGGGAAAACCGTCGAAGAAGACGGTTTGTTGACGATGTGGTCGATCTGGGCCGCCTCGCAGGTCGAGCCGGAGACGGTAAAGATCGTTCTGACCTATGATAACGGCCTGGAAAACAGCGATGAGGGCAAGCAGGTGATCGCCGCCGCCTGCCGCGCGCTGCGCCGGCCGCTTGCGGCTCTCGAAAACCACCTTGCCGGCAGGGAATGGATCGTCGGCGACCGCTTCACTGTTGCCGATCTCAATATCGCCGAGGTGCTGCGCTACGCCCAGAGCGAGGAGGCCGTTTTCAACGCACATCCCAATATCAAGGCGTGGATCGAGCGCTGCCAGTCTCGCCAGGCCTATAAGGCGATGCAGGCGGGCCGCAGCCTGGAGCCGGCCGAGGCCTGAGTTACCGGAACAGCGCCTGCGTGCCGGTCATTTCCTCGCGGATCCAGGCTTTGAAATCCCTGACCTTCTTCGGCTCGCGCGTGCCTTCGGCAGTGACGAAGTAATGGCCGAAGCCGGTTCGGGCGCGAATGCCGAAGGGGGCAGCGAGCCGGCCTTCGGCGAGCGCAAAGGCGGCCAGGGTCTGCCAGGCAAGCATGACGCCCTGCCCGGCGATCGCCGCATCGAGGCAGAGCGAGGCATCGTTGAAGACGTGGCGGGTCGCGGGTGTCGCGCCTGACAGCCCCGCCTCGCGCATCCAGACCTCCCAGGTGAACATGGCGCGGCCGTCGACGACGGCAGGCAGCGCCAGGATATCGGCTGGCTCTTGCAATCTCGCCGCCATCTCAGGCGAACAGACCGGAAAGACCTCCTGCTCCAGCAGCAGTTCGGCCTTCACATCAGGCCAATTGCCGGTGCCGACGCGGATGCCGATATCGACATCGCAAAGCGCCGGGTTGACGAGATTGGTCGTTGCATCCAGCCGCAGCTTGATATCGGGATGACGCTCGGCGAAGCGATCGAGCCTGTAGACGAGCCAGCGGGCGGCGAAAACCGGCGCCACCGAGATGGTCAGGATCGTATCGTCCTTGCGGCTTGCGATCGACACCGCCGCCGAAAGACGGGCAAAACCCTCGTTGAGCGCGAGCAGCACGGGCCGGCCGGCTGCGGTGGCGATCATTCCCCTGGCGGTGCGCTCGAAGATCACCTGACCGAGCTGGGCTTCGGCCTTGATTACTTGCTGGCTGACGGCGCCGACCGAGACGCCGAGCTCGTCGGCGGCCGCCTGCAGCGAGCCCAGACGACCGACGACTTCGAGCGCCCTGAGGCCGTTGATATGGACCGTGTTGAGGTTCTTCATGCAGTTTTTCTATAGCAGCGTCGCATTAATCTCAATTGAAAATCCGCTTAGGAGAGCCGACATTACAGCCTGCGACCATCATCCCGCACCGCCGGAGAAAGCGAGGCATGCCATGTCGTTGCTGAAGTTTTTCTTGAAGCCCGCCCTTGCCATGGGCGGTGCAGACACTACGCTAGTCTGGAAGGACGATCCGCTTCGGCATCCCGAGGTCGAGCGCATGTCGATGCGCGAAATTGCCGATCTTCCGCTCGGAGCAGAGACCGGGTTTTCCGCCGAGGCCAAACCGCCGCTGGCGAAATGCGCGTGACGGTGCGCGCCGCTTAGGCGATCGATGCCTGCCAGCAAATCACCTGACCGTCTTCCGGATCGATGCGTTCGCCGGTGCGGATAAATCCGTTGCGTTCAAGGGCACGCTGCGAGGCGATGTTTTCCACGCCCGTATCGGCCGAAACGAGCCTAACGCGCGGGTCTTTCCGCGCCCATTCGAGCAATTCTCCGATAGCGCGCGTTACGTATCCACGCCGCTCGCGACCCGGAACAATCCCATAGCCTATGTGGAGTTCGCCGTTCTCAGGCGCACGGATGATGGAGCACAGTCCGACGATCTCGCCATCCTCGACAATCATCCAGGCGGAGGGGGTAAATTCGGCGCCGATCTCCGCGGCGATCCTCGCCAGCATCTCCAGAACATCCGGAGGGGCGATCGCGCTATCGGGAACCAGGCGCGTATCTGCGGGCGCGGCGCCGTTCAGCAACGCGGCGAAATCATAAGCAGTCAATTCGATGATCATATTCTTCTCGACATTGGACATGCGCCAGCTTTGGCGCGTCAAGGCCGAGCAGCAAGACTAGCCCTCGATTGAATTCGAGCCGCGTCTCGTCCTTCCGCCTCGGCCAGTGCGTTCTGAATATTTTGCGACGGCAAACAAAGGCGTTCTCCTATTGGGGCCTGATACCGGAATGAGCGAATGCGGATTGATACTGAAGCTCGCCGGCCTCTTTGTCCAGGCTTCGCAGGGGACCAATCAATTTCGTGATGTCATCCAGACGCCCTCCATCGTCACCCCATCACTTCCGCCTGAGATGCAGATCATCACCGACAGGCTGCCGTCGCCTCCTATGTCTTCCGTCGTGGGCGCAAGAGGCGAAACCCGGCGCTCGACACTCTGGTCAGACAGATCGAGAGCGAAATCAGCCGTTACGGAGGACTGGCCCTGGCAAGCTGAAGGGGCTATTTCGACAGAGCGGGCAGCCTTTCCACCGTAGAAAAACCTTACTTGGGAGCTGCATTCGGGCGACGCCACGCCAACCCGGCGTCGCGAAGCCCTATCTGTTTCAGCAAAGAGATTTTCAGTGCCAGCAATTCGAAAAATCCTGTTCGGACTCCTAGCAATTTTAACGGTCGTCATTGTCGTCAGCGCCGGCTGGCTCTGGCAGGTCGCGGGTGTTTATGGTTTCAACACCGTCCTGCGGCGCGGTGGAACCTATTGGGTCAAAGTCAAACCTGACGACGAGCGCCTTTCCGCCTCCATGCGGTTGGCGTTGAGCCCGGTAATCCCGGCCGTTTTGCCCGGGCCGCTGGTCTGGCAAGAGCCGGAGACGGGCTTCGAAGTGGCGGAGCTGCCGGTTCTTGCCGATGGCCGCGAGGTCGACCGGATCTTTCTCAGCAGAATTGACCCGGCCCGCTTTCGATTCGTCACCCGTAATGCGGCTGCGGGCGATACCGGCATCGACGAATGGGAAAAGGCTTTGCCCAACGCAGTGCTCATCGTCAACGGCAGCTATTATGACATGCATGGCAGGCCCGACACGCCGTTCATCAGCGAGGGTATTGCGATGGGGCCCCAGCAATATGACGCGAAGGCCGGCGCCTTCATTGCCGGCAAAGACGCTGCCGATATCCGCGATCTGACCCATCAAGATTGGCGGGTCGCCTTTGCCGGCGCGTCGAACGCCATGGTTTCCTATCCGCTCCTGATCGGCGACGACGGGCAGACTCATGTGAATGTGAAAAGCCGCTGGCTCGCCAACCGAACCTTCGTCGCCAGGGACGATTTGGGGCGTATCGTCATCGGCACGACAAAGGACGCGTTCTTTTCCCTCGACCGGCTGGCAGAGTTTCTGAAGACCTCGCCGCTCAATCTCAAGGTGGCCCTCAATCTCGACGGCGGTCCTCTCGCCTGCCGAAGTGTCCGGCTGAATGACTATCGGCAAAAATTCTACGCTAGATGGGAAGCTCAGGTGGACGACGACAGCGTAAACCTGCTCAGCTGGCCGATTTCCGAGGCCAATTGGGCCATGCCGATGGTACTGACGGTCGAGCGGAAGTAGGTCGGCATCTGATCGAGCGCGGCGACAATCCAAGCGACCTGAACGTCTTCTCATCGCCCCGTGGAAACTGGTAAGCCATGATGCGCGGCCTCTTCACCAACAAGACGGTCCGCAATCTCGTTACGGCCGGCATCCAGCCCGGCTCCACGGTCCATGTCCCGTCTGGCGGGGCCTTACGAGGGATCTGGCGATAGTCTCAAGGCTTGCCGCGCTGAATTGATCTGGCCCCGGCGAGGATTATCGCGAGCATCGGTGTCGGAATCGTGTTTCGCCAGCCGTCTTTCAAGCCATTGTAACACGCCTTACATCGGCATCGATCTAAGGATAAAATTATAGGGAGGAAGCGATGACAATTACCATTACCGCCTTTGAACGCTCGCCGGATCGCGGCCGGGGTCTGGCGCGTGACATGCGCGTTCGCTGGGCGCTCGAGGAAGCGGGCGAGCCTTACGAGGTTCGTCTCGTTTCGTTCAAGACGATGAAGGAGCCCGCGCATTTGGCGCTTCATCCTTTCGGGCAGATTCCGACCTATGAAGAACGCGATCTCGCGCTGTTCGAGTCCGGCGCGATCGTGTTCCATATCGCCGAGCGCCATGCGGAACTGCTGCCGGCGGATACGAATGCCCGGGCACGCGCTGTCACGTGGATGTTTGCCGCGCTCAACACAGTGGAGCCACCGATCTTCGAGCGCAGCCTCGCCACAATCCTCGAGCGCGACGAACCCTGGTACGAGCAGCGCCTGCGTGCTCTCGAAGACAGTATCTGCAAACGGCTGGGGAGCCTTTCCGCTCGCCTTGGCGATGCCGACTGGCTCGATGGCGCGTTCAGCGCCGGCGACTTGCTGATGGTCACGGTGCTGCTCAGGGCGCAAGCATCAGGTCTATTGGAGGAATATCCAAACCTTGCCGCCTATGTCGCCCGCGGCGAAGCGCGGCCGGCCTATCAGCGTGCTTTCGCGGCCCAGCTGGCGGTGTTCACCGCCGCATCGGCCGGCTGACAAAGGTTCCGCTTTCTGTCCGAAGCGGGCGTGGTTTCAGGTTTCGGATCAATGAGGGGAAGGTGAGACAATGGCCGGCGACGTCGATGCAATTTTTGAGCGCCTCAAGCAGCTGGCTGCGGAAGCAGGCTTGCTCGATGTCGAGGAAAGCACCTCCTATGGCAACCCGGCGCTGAAGGTCGCCGGAAGGAGCTTCGTCGCGGTGAAGGACGCCGAGACGATCGTGATCTCGATAGGTCTGGACGACAAGGATCATCTGCTCGAAATGGCGCCCGACATCTATTTCCAGACCGCGCATTATATCGGCTGGCCCCATCTGCCAGTGCGCGCCGCCGTGATCGGCGACGAGGAATTACGGTTGCGGCTCATCGGCGCCTGGCTGTTCCGGGCGCCGAGGAAACTTGCTGCCCGTCCCGGATATCAGCCTCGATCGTAGGCCAGCGCCCGCTGGACGGCGGGGCGCTGCAGCATGCGCGCGTGGTGATCACTGACCTTTTCGAAGCGGGCGGGATCGACACCGTCGGACGGCAGCCAGCCTGTCATCACGAAGAGATAGGGATCGGCGAGCGAATAGGCCTCGCCCATCGCCCAGGGGCCTTTGAACATCGTCTCTTCGATCAGGGTGAAACAATCCGCCATATTCTCAGGCACTTTCGCCTTCATCGCCTCGATCGCCGCCTGATCGCCGGCCCAGCGCGAGCCGCGCGGGCGATGGGCATGGTTCACATGCACGGTCGAACAGAGATAGCTGTTGAAGGCCTGCAGCCTTGCCAATTCGAAGGCATCGCCGAGCGGCGCCAGCTTGGCGTCCGGCGCGCTTTCAGCGATAAAGCTGAGGATTGCCGGGGTTTCCGTCAGCACGCCGCGCTCGGTGACAAGGGCGGGCACACGGCCCTTTGGGTTGATCTTCAGATAGTCCGGCGAGCGCTGCTCGCCATTGGCGAAGCTGAGCTTTCTCGTTTCGAAGGCGAGGCCTGATTCTTCCAGGACAATAAGGCTTGCGAGCGCGCAGGTTCCTGCCGCGTAGTACAATGTCAGCATGGTGATCCACTCCCTTTCGGCACGTGATATAGCGCAGGGATGGGTGCGCCGGAACTGGGGAGATTGGGTTTTGTCTCTGCGTCGGCGCGGGCGAGGAGCAATGATCGGCATGCCGTGCCGTCTCCCTCAACCGCCCCGAAGGGTCGGTCGAGGGAGTGAGCAAAGCCGCAAATGCGCTGAGCTTAAGCGAAGAGCAACGCTGAGGCGCCGCGCAAGTCTTCAGCCGCAGCCCGGCACGTCTTCCAGCCGATGCCAGACCGGGATGCCGCGCTCCCTGGCGATGCGCACGTCGTTATCCGCCCCCTTGGAATCGCCCGGCAGGCGCAGCACGCCTTCGCAGAGCTGCAGCAGCCGGCCGGCGACTGGGTGGAAAATCTCCTCGTAAAGCGCGTCCCCGACCGACTTACCGCCGGCGGCGTGCCAGATCGGCAGGGCCAACCATTCGCCGATCATCGGCACGTGGCCGGCGACAAACAGTGCGTGCGAGGGTTGCTCCAGCCGCTTCAAGTTGGCGGCCATTTTTTCCGGGTCGTCGCCGGTTCCGGACCGATATGGGCCGGCAATCAAAATCAACATCATCCACTCCATCGCTCCGCTTCTGCGTGAGCACTCCCGGCTTCATGCACGGGATTTCGTGAAAATGCATGATATTTCTTGAATGTCGAGTCTGTTCGTGCAATATCGGGCTAATATGTTTAATTTCGTGCAGAGACCCTATGCTGACGTCACAACGCAAAACCCTCATCCTCGACATATTGCGCCGTGATGGCCAGGTGATCGCCAAGCGCGTCGCCGAGGATTTTTCCCTTTCGGAAGACACGATCCGCCGCGATCTCCGGGAAATGGCGGCGGAGGGGCTGTTGAAACGGGTGCATGGCGGCGCGATGCCGCTTTCGCCCGACCTGCCGGATTTCACCGCGCGGGCCAGCGTCTCGTCAGAGATCAAGGCACGGCTCGGTGCTGCTGCGGCGGCGATGGTCAGGCCGGGACAGATGATCTTCCTCGACGGCGGCACGACGACGGCTGAGATCGCCCGGCACTTGCCGCGCGACATGCCGCTGACGGTTGCGACCCACAGCCCGACGATCGCCGCCGAACTCGAGCACCACCCGACCGCCGAGGTGATCCTCACCGGCGGCCGGCTCTACAAACATTCGATGGTGGCAACGGGCGCGGCAGCGGCAGCGGCGATCTCGCAGTTGCGCCCCGACCTGTTCTTCCTCGGCGTCACTGCCGCGCATCCGGTGCATGGGCTTTCCACCGGCGATTTCGAGGAGGCGGCAATCAAGCGGCATATCGCCGGCTGCGCGGCCGAAACGCATGTGCTGCTGACGGAGGAGAAATTCGATCTCGTCTCGCCCTGCCCTGTGCTTGGAATTTCCGAGGTGGCGGGATTGATCGTGCCGGCGGAGATGACGGCCGAGCGGCTGAAGCCCTATCGCGACCTCAACGGCGCGATCGCCGCAGCGTGATGGCGCGGCGGGCCGGCGGCGCGGCAGCATGCAGCAAGAGGCTTGCGGCAAGAGCCGCGACGAAGGCCGCCAGCACGGCATAAGCGGGCGCCATGCTGCCGGTTCCAAGAGTGAGCGCTGTCTGCAGATGTGGCTGCACCAGCGCGATGGCGACGGAAAGTGCCGGCATGTCGAGCAGGGTTCCGGCGGCTCGCGACAGTTCCGACATGAAGGCTACCCCAGCAAGCGCGCCGTAGACGGCCGTCAGGCCGAGTGTGAAGCGCAACGGCACCGAGGCTGCGAGCGGCATGTCGCCATCCTCGAGGGTAAGCATGAGATAGGCGACGAAAGCGGCCAGAAACAGGAAGGCGACAGGCAGCGCCGCCACCGTGGCGGGTCGCGTCAGAGCCGTTGCGTCCGCTGCCAGGAAGAGGAGGACCGGCGTGGATGCGACGAACCAGACCGCGACAATCGGCCCCCAGAACCAGATGAGCGAGAGATAGTGAAGCCGGAGCAGCGTCGCCATGAAGAGCACGCCGATCGCGGTCCAGATGCAGGCGGGTTTGAGCACGCTCGATATTGTCAGGATGGCCGGTTCGCAGGCGCCGGCCATATTCCCACAGCCGGACAATTGCATAACGAGCCAGGTGATATAGTCGCGGCTTAGCGCGGTGAACATGAAGATGCCGATACCCATCAGCATCCACCAGAGATAGCGGCCTGCAAACATGCCCTGCCCTCATGGCTTGGACTGTGCTCACGTCGCCCCGAAGGGGTGAATCCGCGATCGTAGGACGCACCCTCTTTATATTAGGTAATTCTTATTTTTCTAATAACTTATACATGCGCCTCGCACTCATCCGGCCAAGGCGGAAGTGACCCTGACATCGCCGACATGAATGCCGTTCCAATTGCGCATCGACGTTGCGGCATGGGCCATCAGGGCGGCATGCACCTTCTCTTCGGCCTCGAAGAAGCGGGCGAGTGTCGCCGCCACCATGGCTTCGGCTGCGCGGGTGGTACCATCCTCGCATTTCAGCGCAATGGCGATGCCCTTTTCCGGGATGGCGGCGCAGAAAACGCCCTCGGCGCCGGTTTTGACGAAGATGCGACCGGGGGCGATCTGCATCAACGTGGTGCAGGCGCGGCCGGAGCCCGCGACATAGAAGGGCTCGGCCATGCAGGCCTCGACCAGGCGGCGAGATGCCTTGGCGCGTAAGGGCTCCAGACCGACGCCGGTCGCCATTTTGGCAAAGCCGTGGGCTAGGCTCCTGAGCGGCACGGCATAGGTCGGGATCGAGCAGCCGTCGGTGCCGCAGCTCTCGGCGCCAAGCACGGCGCCGGTCAGGCTTTCCATCGCCGCGCGGATCTCGACTTGCAGCGGATGCTGGTAGCCGACATAGCCTCTCGGATCGACGTCCTGGTGGCAGCAGGCGCAGATGAAGCCGGCATGTTTTCCCGAGCAATTGTTGTGCAGCGCGGTCGGCGCATCGAGCGTGCGGGCCTGATGGATGAGGGTTTTCTGGTGGAACGACCAATGGGCGCCGCATTCCAGCACGTCGGCATTTCGGCCGGCGCGCGACAGCATCGACGCGGCAAGCGCTACATGCTCGTCCTCGCCATTGTGCGAAGCGCAGGCCAGCGCCAATTCCTTGTCACCGAAACCGTAAGCATCGGCTGCTCCGCTTTCGACCAGCGGCAGCGCCTGCATCGCCTTGCAGGCCGAACGCGGGAAGACGGCGGCGTCGATATCGCCCAGCGAGAAGACAAGCTTGCCGTCGCCATCGACGACAGCCACCGCGCCGCGATGGCGGCTTTCGACGAGCAGGCCGCGGGTGACTTCGACGGTGACGGGATTGTTCATGAGTTCTCATTCGGGTTCTGGCGGGATGCGGCAGGCATAACGCGTCAGGGCGCGAAAGCCAACGGGGTTGACGTTTTGTCCCGGTGCAGCGACGGCCCCTACGCGGCTACCCGCTCCGCGGACGGTGAGTTTGACGGAAACGCGCAGCCAATCTTCGTCCATCGGACAGCCATCACATCATCCAAACGATCATCACAAGAATTGACCGAAGCGATCGAAAACTATCGTTTCTCCGATGTGTCCGTTCCAGCTAAAGGTGGTGCATCAGGAACCGCCTCCATGTCATCCACCTTTTCCTTGATCCTGCGCGATAAGCGGATCCGCATTCCGGCCGTGACGCTCGTCGCGCTCGCCTTCACCTATGCTTCGACCGCGCCCTATCAGTCGATCATCGGGATCAACGAACTGGGCTTGAGCAACGGCACCTATTCGGCGCTGATCTTCTTCTCGGCGATCGTCAACGTCACCACAAGCCTGGCGCTCGGCATCTGGTCTGACAGGCTGAAAGAGCGGCGGCCACTGGTGCTGGGGCTTTCCGTCGCCGGCATGCTCGGCTTCGGGTCGATCGCGATCTTTCACAGCCCTGCCGTCTTCATCGTCTCGACGCTGTTGCTGGTGCCGATGAGCAATTCCACCTATTCGCTGCTGTTTGCCAGCCTGCGCGCCAGAACCAACCAGATGGATCGCGGCCAGGCGGCCGGCATCACCGCAACGGTGCGGGCGCTGTTTTCCGGCTCGTGGGCGCTGGCGCCGGGGATGATCGGCCTTTATCTTGTCAATTCGCCGTCGATGACGCCGGCCTACGGGATCGCCGCCTTCGCAAGCCTTACCTGTTTCTGCCTGTATTTCTTCTTCGCGCCCGGAAACGGCACGGCCGGTCCCGCCCCCGATCAGCCGGGGTTCCTGGCATCGCTGAAGCGGATCTTCATGCCCTCGGTGCTTTCACGCGTCATCGTCATGGCGCTGCTCTTCGGGCTGCAGCGGTTAAACAGCATGCTCCTGCCGCTGATCATCACCCATGCGGCAGATGGAAGCGTGGTCGATGTCGGCTTCGTCGCCGGGCTGACGGCCTTTCTCGAAATGCCGTTCATGATGATGTGGGGCATGGCGCAGCGGCGGTTCCGCACCGTGCATGTGCTCGCCTTCGGCGCGCTGATCTACTGCGCCTATCTGCTGCTGCTCGGATTTGCCTCGGCACCCTGGCACATCTACGCGCTGCTCCTCCTCAACGCCTGCGGGGCGGCGGCAATCCTCAGCGTGCCGATCACCTATTTGCAGGACCTGATCGCAGACCGGCCAGGGCTCGGCACCTCGCTGATCTCGCTCAACACCTTCATCGGCACCGGCATTGCCGCCGGGCTCTTCGCCTTCGGCACTGCGATCACCGATTATTCCGGCACCGCCTTCGTCGGCGCTGCCGCCGGTCTCGCGTCGATCGGGGTCTTGCTCTATCTCGAAAGCGCCGGGCGCCAGGCGCGGCAGCCGGCCTGACGACCGGTTGCGAGCGGCATCTCCAATGTCCTTCAATTCAGTTCGACTATTGCTTGACGCCGTGAAAAGTAACAAACACTTCTTTGTCAAATCGCTCGAATTGGTTCTTCAACAATCCGTATCTTTCAGCCAATGTTGTGAACATTTCTTTGCCCGAGCGCTTAATCGCTATATGCATTCTGCAGCTTGCAAAAGCATCAATCACTCTCTTATCGTCGAGAACGATTGGCTCCGCGACCGTTGGCGCGTGATACTCAACTTCGATATAAAGTTTTCCCCCTCGCTTCAGAACGCGTTGCATTTCCGAGGCAACCCGTTCGAAATCATCCACGTGATCGAGTGCGTTGACTGAAATTGCTACATCAAAATATTCATCAGGATATGGAAGACGTTCACCGCCGGTTGAAATGAATTTCGCGTCATATGCAAACAGCGGCCAACCTGCTTCCAAATACATGTTGACGAGTGGATCGATACAATGACGCTCGCAGTTCTCGAATTGCAGCAATGGCGCGAGAGGGCCGCTTCCAATTTCCAGTACTCGCTTGCCAACAAATTCATCTTTCGCAAGGCGCAATTCTTCGTGGTAGCTTGGCCGTACGGAATGCATCGTCATTACGGCATTCACTTCCCAGAGATCGGAATTTTTTAACTTTTGTTGCTCGTTTGGTGGCTTAATACCCCACCAGTCTACAGAGCTGTCGCGAAACCATTGAGACAAGCGAAGCAACTCGTCTTTCCAGTGCGCGATCTCAGCTTGGTGTTTTCTCTTCACGCGGTAAGATGGGCTGACCTTGCGCAAAAAGCGGTCGGCATGAAGCTTGACATCTACCATTTTCTATCTCCCCAAAGAGGCACTATAAAAAGTGTTTCTGGAATAACCAGCCCCACGAAAGCGGTAACCAACACTGGCGAAGGGCTGTGACGAGGGGTTAAGAGCATCCACGGATGGCTTAGATAAAATGGTTCCTGCGCCAGGCGCGGCAGCCCGCTTGAAGCGTGAGTTGCTTGCGTGTGCTCCGCCTCAACGCGGCGTGATGCGATAGGCGCAGCGGCGGGCGCCGAGCAGGATGTGTTCGCTGCGCTCGACGTCGGCGCCGAGGGCGGCGCGGAAGGTTTCGAGTTCCGAGCGGCAGAAGCCGGCGCAGGCGGTGGCCGCCGCGCAGATCGGGCAGTGGTTTTCGACCAGCATGAACGAGCCGTCCGCCTCGCCCCAACTGTCGGCCATATAGCCCTCGCGGGTGCGGATAGCGGCCAGGCCTGCGATACGCGCGGCAAGGTCGCCGACACTTTCCAGTTCCTGCCGATAGCGCTGCAACGTCTCCGCCTCGCGGGCGGAGATGACGGTGTCGAGGGCTGCGGGGCCAAGCTGTTCGACCAGCGTGCCGAGCAGGCCGGCGGCCAATTCGGCATGGCCGTCGGGGAATTGACGGTTGCCCGCAGCGGTCAAGTGCCAGAGCTGACGCGGCCGGCCCCTGCCCGTGGCGCCGACGGTGACCGGTTCGACCAGCCCCTGCTCTGCCAGCTTGGCGAGCTGCTGACGGGCGGCCTCGCCCGAAATGCCGAGCGCATCGCCGATCGCGGCGCCAAGCTGCGGGCCCTCGGTTTTTATCAGGATCAGGATGCGGTTGGCGGGGGACTGACGCATACTTTTCCAAGTGACATCTTGTTTTAATCCGGATTGCATATAATTTCCAATTTATAACTTGGAAAATAATCCTTCGCCAGCAAAAACTCGGGATCGTCCCATGTCCGATATCGAACAGACTACAGCCGCCCCCAATGCCAGCTCCCTCCTCCGCCTTTTCCTGCCCGAGCACCTGCCGGCAACATTGATGCTTGCCGGCGGCGTGGCGCTTTATGCGGTGGAGAGCTACATCATGGCGACGATCGCGCCTTCGATCGTGCGCGACATCGGCGGGCTGGCGCTGTTTTCCTGGGTCACCAGCCTGTTCGTCGCCGCAGCTGTGCTCGGCTCGATCTTCGTCGCCATGCGGCCGCGGGGGATCGGGCTTCGCGCCATCTATGTGATCGCCGCGCTGGTCTTCGGCGTCGGCAGCCTGATTGCTTCAGCCGCACCGTCGATGCCGGTGGTGTTGCTCGGACGCGCGGTGCAGGGTCTCGGCACCGGGGCGCTGGCAGCGCTTGGCTATGCCTTCATCCGATTCGTCTATCCCGAGCCGCTATGGACGAAGGCGTCGACGCTTTATGCGGCGATCTGGGGTGTGGCGACCGTCATCGGACCGACGCTCGGCGGCTTCTTCGCCGCCGGCAGCAGCTGGCGCTATGCCTTCATCGTGCTGGTGCCGCTCGGCCTAGTGATGGCGGTGCTGGCGCCGCGGCTGTTGCCCGAGGTCGAAGACGACCGTGAGCAGGCCAAGACGCCGGTTGCCCAGATCGGGCTGCTGCTTGGCGCCGTGCTGATGGTCAGCACCGCCGGAACGATCGAAACGACGGCTGCGAAAATCGCTTTGATCGCGGCCTCGATCGCCGCGGTCGCCGGCATGCTTTTCATCGAGGGGAGAAGCCCGAACCGGCTGCTGCCCTCCGGCGCCGTCAGCCTTTCCAGGCCGATTGCACGCGTTTACCTGACAATGCTCGCCATGACGGTCGTGCTCGTCAGCGACGTCTTCATTCCCTATTTCCTCCAGGTCCTGCACGGGGTGACGCCGCTTGTCTCGGGTTATCTCGTCGCCCTCGTCGCCCTCGGCTGGACGTTTGCGGCCTTCCTCAGCGGCTCGCTGACCGGCCGGAAGGCGTATTTGGCCATCGTTGCCGGTGCGCTTATCGAGGCGGCGGCGACGGCCTGCCTCGCGCTCTTCCTCGCCAGCGACAATCCGAATGCGCATGTGCTCGTCATCGTGCCGGCAGCGATCGGCATGTTCATGATGGGCGTCGGCGTCGGTCTTGGCTGGGCGCATCTCGTCGCCATGGTCCTGACGCTGGTTGCCGACAACGAACAGGACAAGGCGTCCTCGGCGATCCCGACGATGAGTTCGCTCGGCGGCGCTTTCGGAGCCGCTTTTGCCGGCGTCATCGCCAATGGCGCCGGCCTCGTCGATCCCGGCGGTGTATCAGGGGCGCTGTCGGCGGCCTACTGGCTCTATCTGCTGATGGCGCTGCCCGGCGTTCTGGCTCTCGGCGTCTCACTGACATTGATACACGTCGCCCGCAACGCGGATAAAACGCTCAGCCGAGGCGCAGCATGATCTTGCCGACGTGGCTGCCCTCTTCCATCAGCCGATGGGCTTCGACGACCTCTTCAAAGGCAAAGACCTTGTGGATGACGGGGGCGACGGTGCCGGCTTCCAAAAGCGGCCAGACCTCGGAGAGCAGGTCGTCGCGGATGGCACGTTTTTCTTCCGCGGTGCGCGGGCGCATCGTGGAGCCGGTGACCGTCAACCGCTTGACCATGATCGGCTGGAGATTGACCTTTTCGGCAACGGCGCCGCCGAGGAAGGCGATGATCGACAGGCAGCCGTCTTTTCCAAGCGATGCGAGATTGCGCTCGAAATAGGAGGCGCCAATCATGTCAAGGATGATGTCGACGCCGTGGCCGGTCTCGGCCTTGATCACCTCGGCGAAATCCTCGCGTCTGTAGTTGATCGCCCGTTTGGCGCCGAGCTTTTCGCAGGCATCGCATTTCTCACCTGAACCGGCCGTGGCATAGACCTCGGCGCCGAAGGCACGGGCGAGCTGGATCGCCGTCGTGCCGATGCCGCTGGAACCGCCATGGATCAACACGGTCTCGCCTTCCGTCAGCCCGGCCATCTGGAAAAGATTGGCCCAAACGGTGAAGAAGGTTTCGGGAAGGGCGGCAGCCTTGACCGCATCATAACCCTTGGGAAAGGGCAGGATCTGGCCGGCCGGCAGCAGGCAATATTCGGCATAGGCGCCGCCATTGGCGAGACCGCAGACCTTGTCACCGACGCGATAGCCGCTGACGCCTGCGCCAATCGCGACGATTTCGCCAGAAAGCTCCAGGCCGAGGATCGGGCTCGCACCCCTGGGCGCGGGATAGCTGCCCTGGCGCTGGGCGACATCGGGGCGGTTGACGCCGATCGCCTCGGCGCGGACGAGAACCTCGCCCTCACCCGGCACCGGCAACGGGCGCTTGCCAATCGTCATCACCTCCGGTCCGCCGAAGGACGGCAGATCGACGAAACGCATTTCCTGAGGCAGTGACATAGCGCGACCCTCCCTGAAGCATTTTTCAGGCATTCCGGACGCAAAACCGCTGCACACTTTTGCTTGAAATGCTCTGCGCCAAGGAAATAAGTCAGCCCTGCAGGCTTGGGAAGGCCGGAAATGGCAAGGGCGTCAATTCGCCTCGCCCGCTGCATAAGCTCTGCAGCGTCCTTGCGCGTCTAAATAGACGCACGGCGCTGGAGGAGATGGAAGATGAGACCTTCCTCGCTCTCTTTGGCGGCCGATTTGATGACGGCGATCTCGGCGCTGACGCGGTTGATATCGTCGATGACGAGGCCTCCGGCAGTTCGATGACGCCGATCGAGCAGCGCATCAGCGGAAACAAGGCTTCGGCGCCGGCGCGGTCGTGACCGAGGATGCGGCCGGCGGCGCGGTGCTCGTCGGAATAAAGGTCAAGCACATCGTCGTGGAAATCGCTGATCAGCCGGTCGAGGATTTCCGTCAGCTCCTCCTTGGTCCAGCCAACGACGCCGATGAAGAAATCGTCGCCGCCGACGTGGCCGAGGAAATGGCGCTCGGCGAAAAAATAGCGGCGCATCAGCGCGGCAAACAACGAGATCGCGTGATCGCCGAGATGGAAGCCGTAGGCATCGTTGAAAGGTTTGAAATTGTCGAAATCGCAGTAGCAGAAGTGGCGGACCTCATCGCCGTCTCGGCCGGACTGGCGCATGAAATCGCGGATGGCACGATTGCCCGGCAGGCCGGTCAGCGGGTTCTGGTCCTGGGCGGTCTTCAGCTGTTTCTCGTTGATGACCTTGATCAGCGAGGCGGCGGAGACGACGCCGGCATAGCGCATGTTATCGGTCAGGATCAGGCAGTTGCTGCCTTCCATATTGGCGAAGATCGCCATCAGCTGCTCGGCGTCGCTGTCGAGGCCGACGATCGGCGCCATTTCGACGAAATGCGAGATGCTGCGCTCGTACATCTTGTTCTTCAGGAGATCGCGGCCGAAGGGCTGGTAGATATATTCCTTGAGGTGTTGCTCGTGGATGATGCCGCGCGGCTCGTTATTGGCGTTGAGCACGGGAAAGAAGGCCTGGCGCGGGTTGCGGCGGAAGAGTTCGAAGACGCTGTCGATGCTGTCGTTCTCGTAAACCGTCGGCAAGAGTTCGATCTGCTTGCGGATGAGGATTTCGTCGAGCGACTGGCTGTTACGTTTGCTTTTTCCGAGTTCCTGCAGATGTGGGAAAGAGGGCGCCAGCTCGGATATGTGCGTCGTCGGACGGGAGATGAACCAGCCCTGGACGAGGTCGACGCCATATTCGCGGCAAGTGATGAATTCGGCCTCGGTCTCGATGCCTTCGGCGATGACGCGGGTGCCGAGCACGTGGGCGATGTTGACGATGCTCTTCAGCAGGTGGCGCTTGCGGGGGCTGCGATCGATCTCGGCGACGAAATGGCGGTCGATCTTCAGGTAATCGACGGAATGATCGCAAAGCAGCTTCATCTCGCCGTGACCGACGCCGAAATCGTCGATCGCCAGCTTGAAACCGGCCTTGCGAAGCTTCGACACCAGGGCGGAAAATTCCGGCACGCTGGTGTTGTCGAAGCGTTCGGAGAACTCGAAGCAGATGGAGGATGGCGGAACATTCGCCTTTCGCAGGTGCTGCAGCAGGCTCTCGACCAGGCGTTCGCCATCAGGGATCAGCCGGACATCGAGATTGAGAAACAGCGTCGAGGTGGAAAAATTCGACAGCGACGCGAATTTGGCGAGCGCGCGGCTGGCGAGCATCTGCTCCAGCTGCAGCAGTTGGCCTGCCTGATGAGCCTCATCGAGAATGTCGACCGGCGTGTCGTAGCCGATGCGCTCCTGGCCGCGCATAAGGGATTCATAGCCGAACACCGTGCCGGTGCCGGCCTCGACGATCGGCTGAAAAGCGTTCTCGACCACGAGCTTGGCAAACGTGACGATCTGGTCGCTAGCATAGCGGCGCAGGACGCCGGGCTCGACGTTGGCAGCCAGGGAAGTCCCGCTCTTCATTTGGCTGATCTCCACTGTGACTTGTTCTTCTTGGTCAGGAAGATGCCCCGGAAGGATCAATGAACCCTTTCGCCAATATGAAAGTTTTGTGAAAGACGCAGGACGCGGCCACGCGTTCCGCGTTTACTTTGAATTCAAAAATACAATCAGGCGCTTCGTCAGGCGGAGCGGCGGCGCTCGGCCTCGTGATCGGCGAACATGTCGGCGACACATCTGCCGCCGGACGGAGCGCCCTCGTCGTCGAGAACATCGTCGCGGAATTCGTTGAGCTTGCGGGCGGCATCCCAGAGGCGGAGCGCCTCGCGGACGACCTCGCTGCTCGAGGCATAGCCGCCATTGTCGACGGCGGCGCGGATGCCCGCTGCCTGTTGCGGAGAGATGGAAACGGTGACCATCGGCATGAACTTCCTCCCTTTTTTATTCAGGCAGAACCCTGCCTTTGGGGGACGCATGACCATTTGCGGCGATCGCACACAGGGCCACCCGCTTTTGGCGAGCGGTCCATACCCCTTAAGTCTAATCCCCTGTCATGCCCTTGTCAAAATAGGCGTATCAAAAAGGCTTTAACTACGGATGCCGAGGCCGAAGGCGATCATCGTCGAGCCCTGGATGATGAGATCGGCGGCCAGGAACAGGCCGAGGATCCAGAGGCTGTTCACCGGCCAGCCCAGGGCGATGACAAAGCCGGCCAGCGCCGTTATGACGCCGCTTGCAACGATCCAGCGCCAGCCCTTCAGCGGTCGCATCCGCATTCCAACCCAGAGACGGAAGATGCCGGCCACCAGCAGGGCAATGGACAGAAACAGGGTCAAGGCCGCCGAGGTAAAGATAGGATTGATGAAGGCGCAGATGCCGGCAAGCACATAAAGGACGCCGCTTAGGGCCCAGAAGAGCACTTGATCCCAACGGCGCAACTGAAAAGCGTGGACGAGGTAGATGACGCCGCCTGCCAGCATCAGCATGCCGACATAAAAGACCGAGGCGACGGTCGCCATCAACAGGTTGCTGAGAGCGATGAGGCCGCAGATAAGAAGCAGTACGCCGAGGCCGAGAAACCATGCCCATTTCGAGCGCAGCGAGGATGCGGGCATTTCGTTGAAGACGCTGGTCATAGAACACCTCCTGATCAACTCCTAATATGTTGCCCCAGTTCTTCCCTAAAAGATGTGCGCGAAATCAATTCAGCAAATATTTTTGTTGATTGATCAGTCAATCAAAAATATCCTTACCGACAATAGGGGAGTTGGCGGTTGCCTAAAGTTGGAATGGAACCGGTGCGCCGGAAGGCGCTTGTCGATGCGGCGTTGCGGGTGATCGGCGATCACGGCTCGCTTGCCGTCACCATGTCCGACATCGCCCGCCAGGCCGGCGTCTCCCCTGCCCTGGCGCATCATTATTTCGGCAGCAAGGAACAATTGCTGATCGAGACGATCCGCTCGCTTCTCAGACAATTGCGCAGCGATACGGTGTCGGCGCTCCGTGCAGCCCGGACGCCGCGCGCCAGGCTTTCGGCGGTCATCCGGGTCAGCTTCCACGCCGACCAGTTTGCGCCGGACACGATCGCCGCCTGGCTTGCCTTTTACGCCGAGGCGCAGCGCTCCGAGGAGACGCGGCGTTTCCTGGTGATCTATGCCCGACGGCTGCGCTCCAACCTGCTCGTCGATCTCAAGGCGCTGCTGCCCGCCGACGCCGCAGAACGCATCGCCGAGGGCGCTGCGGCGATGATCGACGGGCTCTATATCAGGCAAAGTCTGAAATCGGCGCCGATCGGCATCGAAGCCTCGATCGCGCTGACCGAGGATTATCTGAATGCGCTTCTGGCCGTCGTTTCCCCTTCTCCCCAGCGGGGAGAAGATGTCCGAGGGACAGATGAGGGGGTGAGCGACGCAGGAGCGAACGGCCGAAAGGCCGAGACTGCCGCCCCCTCATCCGGCCCTGCGGGCCACCTTCTCCCCCAGGGGAGAAGGAAAAGCCACATCGCACCACCCAAGGACAAATGACATGAAAGCCCAGCCGAAAGCCTCGCACTTCATCGACGGCGAATATGTCGAGGATACCGACGGCACCGTCATCGAGAGCCTCTATCCGGCCACCGGCGAGGTGATCGCCCGGCTGCACGCGGCAACGCCTGCGATCGTCGAGAAGGCGATTGCGGCCGCCAAGCGCGCCCAGCCGGAATGGGCGGCGATGAGCCCGATGGCGCGCGGGCGCATCCTCAAACGGGCGGCCGACATCATGCGCGAGAGAAACCGGGCGCTGTCCGAACTCGAAACGCTCGATACCGGCAAGCCCATCCAGGAGACGATCGTCGCCGACCCGACCTCAGGCGCCGATGCCTTCGAATTCTTCGGCGGCGTTGCGCCGGCCGGCCTCAACGGTTCGCATATCCCGCTCGGCCAGGATTTTGCCTATACCAAGCGCGTGGCGCTCGGCGTATGCGTCGGCATCGGCGCCTGGAACTATCCGCAGCAGATCGCCTGCTGGAAAGCGGCGCCGGCGCTGATCTGCGGCAATGCCATGGTGTTCAAACCCTCGGAAAACACCCCGCTCGGCGCCTTGAAGATCGCCGAAATCCTGCATGAGGCGGGGCTGCCGAAGGGGCTCTTCAACGTCATCCAGGGCGACCGCGACACCGGGCCGCTGCTCGTCAACCACCCCGATGTCGCGAAGGTGTCGCTGACCGGCTCGGTGCCGACCGGGCGCCGGGTGGCGGCGGCGGCGGCCGGCAATCTCAAGCACGTGACGATGGAGCTCGGCGGCAAGTCGCCGCTGATCGTTTTCAACGACGCCGATCTCGATTCGGCGGTGGGCGGGGCGATGCTCGGCAATTTTTATTCCACCGGCCAGGTCTGCTCGAACGGCACCCGCGTCTTCGTGCAGAAGGCGATCAAGGCCGAATTCCTGAAGCGGCTGAAGGCGCGCACCGAGGCAATGCTGATCGGCGATCCGATGGACGAGGCGACGCAGGTCGGGCCGATGGTCTCCTGGGCGCAACGCGAGAAGGTGATTTCCTACATCGAGAAGGGCAAGGCCGAGGGTGCGAGCCTGATTGCCGGCGGCGGCATTCCGAACAACGTCTCCGGCGAAGGCTATTACGTGCAGCCGACGGTGTTTGCCGATGTCACCGACGAGATGAGCATTGCCCGCGAGGAGATCTTCGGGCCCGTCATGTCGGTGCTCGATTTCGACGACGAGGACGAGGTGATCGCACGCGCCAATGCCAGCGAATTCGGGCTCTCCGGCGGCGTCTTCACTGCCGACCTCACCCGCGCCCATCGCGTCGTCGACCGGCTCGAGGCGGGCACGCTCTGGATCAACACCTACAATCTCTGCCCGGTGGAAATCCCCTTCGGCGGCTCGAAACAATCCGGCTTCGGCCGGGAGAATTCGCTGGCCGCGCTGGAGCATTATTCCGAGCTGAAGACGGTTTATGTCGGCATGGGGCCGGTGGCGGCGCCTTATTGATCGCAGCGCAGGCAGCCCCCTCATCCGCCCGCCGGGCACCTTCTCACCAAGGGTAGAAGGGGGAACCGAGAGGCCGCGGCACGTCTCTTCTCCCCTTTGGGGAGAAGGTGGCGGCAGCCGGATGAGGGGGCGACGCGACGCGACGGCTGAAGCAAAACGCGAGAGAAAAAACCATGCAAGCAGATTTCGTCATCATCGGCTCCGGCTCCGCCGGCTCGGCGCTCGCCTATCGCCTCTCTGAAGACGGCAAGAATAGCGTCCTCGTCATTGAGGCCGGTGGCAGCGATTTCGGGCCGTTCATCCAGATGCCGGCAGCGCTTGCCTGGCCGATGAGCATGAAGCGCTACAATTGGGGCTATCTTTCCGAACCGGAGCCCAATCTCAACAACCGGCGCATCACCGCGCCGCGCGGCAAGGTGATCGGCGGCTCCTCCTCGATCAACGGCATGGTCTATGTGCGCGGCCATGCTGAGGATTTCAACCGCTGGGAGGAACTCGGCGCCGGCGGTTGGGCCTATGCCGATGTTCTCCCCTATTTCAAGCGGATGGAGCATTCGCATGGCGGCGAGGAAGGCTGGCGCGGCACAAACGGGCCGCTGCACGTCCAGCGCGGCGGCTTCACCAATCCGCTGTTCCACGCCTTTATCGAGTCCGGCACACAGGCGGGCTTCGAGACGACTGAGGATTATAACGGCAGCAAGCAGGAAGGCTTCGGATTGATGGAGCAGACCATCTTTTCCGGCCGCCGATGGTCAGCCGCCAACGCTTATCTGAAACCGGCGCTGAAGCGGAAAAATGTCGGGATCATCTACGGCCTGGCGCGCCGGATCGTCATCGAGGACGGCCGGGCGACCGGCGTCGAGATCGAGCGCAACGGCAAAATAGAGGTCGTCAAGGCAAGCCGCGAGGTGATCGTCTCGGCCTCTTCGTTCAATTCGCCGAAGCTGCTAATGCTGTCGGGCATCGGTCCGGGCGGCCATCTCCAAGAAATGGGCATCGAGGTGAAGGCCGACCGGCCGGGCGTCGGCGCCAACCTGCAGGACCATATGGAATTCTACTTCCAGCAGGTGAGCACCAAGCCGGTGTCGCTCTATTCCTGGCTGCCCTGGTTCTGGCAAGGCGTGGCCGGCGCGCAATGGCTGCTTTCCAAGGGCGGGCTCGGCGCCTCGAACCAGTTCGAAGCCTGTGCCTTCCTGCGCTCCGCGCCCGGGCTGAAGCAACCCGACATCCAGTACCATTTCCTGCCGGTGGCGATCAGCTATGACGGCAAGGCGGCGGCCAAAAGCCACGGCTTCCAGGTGCATGTCGGCTACAATCTGTCGAAATCGCGCGGCAGCGTGACGCTGCGCTCCGCCGATCCCAAAGCCGACCCGGTGCTGCGCTTCAACTATATGAGCCATGCCGAGGACTGGGAGAAATTCCGCCACTGCGTGCGCCTCACCCGCGAGCTCTTCGGGCAAGCAGCCTTCGACCACTATCGCGGGGCGGAGATCCAGCCCGGAGAAGGCGTGCAGAGCGACGAAGAGATCGACGCCTTTCTGCGCGAGCATCTGGAAAGCGCCTATCACCCCTGCGGCACCTGCAAGATGGGCGCCAAGGACGATCCGATGGCAGTGGTCGATCCGCAGACCCGGGTGATCGGCGTCGAGGCCTTGCGCGTCGCCGACAGCTCGATCTTCCCGCACGTCACCTACGGCAACCTCAACGGACCGTCGATCATGACTGGCGAAAAGGCCGCCGACCATATCCTCGGCAAACAGCCGCTGGCGCGCTCGAACCAGGAACCGTGGGTCAATCCAAGGGCGGCGGTGAGCGATCGGTGATGGTTGGAGAGAGCTATCGTTGCCTGTCGGCGAAGTTCGTCGGCGGCGAATTTCGAAGAAAGAGATGGTTCTTTCCCTGCAAACCGGTTTAGGAAGAGGCTCTGTTCAACATCCGCTCCGGCATGCCCGTGTTGTATCGCAAGTCCAGACTTCTTCGTCGATCCCGTGTTCTATGGGGTTCCCTCGCGCTCTGGCGCCCGCGGCTGATCTTCTGGTTCGGCGCCTTTGCGATCGGCGTCATCAGCGTCGGCTTTGCCAGGCTGGCGGATCTCGCCCAGCGCGCTTTTGCCGGCGTGACCACCTCCGGCGAATGGAGCTTTTTGCTGCCGCTCGTCATTACGCCGCTCGGCTTCATGCTGTCGGCCACTCTTGCCGCAACGTTTTTCCCGAATGCGCAGGGCAGCGGCATTCCGCAGGCGATTGCCGCCCGGCACCTGCGCGATCCGGAAGACCGCACCCGCCTGCTGTCGCTGCGGCTGGTCTTCGGCAAGATCGTGCTGACGGTGCTCGGGCTGCTCAGCGGCGCATCGATCGGCCGCGAAGGGCCGACCGTGCAGGTCGGCGCATCGATCATGCTGGCGGTTGCCCGCTTCGGCGGCATGGCGCAGGCCCGCGGACTGATCCTTGCCGGTTCGGCGGCCGGCATCGCCGCCGCCTTCAACACGCCGCTCGCCGGCATCGTCTTTGCGATCGAAGAGATGAGCCGGACCTATGAATCGCGCGCCAACGGCCTGGTTCTGACCGCCGTCATCCTGTCCGGCCTTGCCGCCCTCGGGCTTGCCGGCAGCTACAATTATTTCGGCTCTACCGCGGTGGCGCCGGCATCGCTGCGCGACTGGGAACTGGTGTTCGTCTGCGGCATCGGCGGCGGCGCGCTCGGTGCGGCCTTCAGCGGGCTTGCGCTCCATATCGGCCAGCATGTCCGCCGCTTCACGCATTCGCAGCCGCTGCGGCGGATGGTCATGCTGGCAACGGCCTGCGGCCTCGCCGTCGCCGTCATCGGTATCCTGTCTGATGGTACGACCTTCGGAACCGGCTACGACCAGGCGAAGGGCGCGGTCGAAGGCAATCCCCTGCCCCTGCTGTTCTTCCTCGAAAAGCTTGCTGCCGGCTTCCTGTCGATGATTTCGGGAATTCCGGGCGGCATCTTCGCGCCCTCACTCGCCATCGGCGCCGGTTTCGGCAGCACGGTCGGCCAGTTGATGGGCAGCGGCATCGCGCTTGCGGCGATCCTCGGCATGGCCGGATATTTCTCCGGCGTGGTGCAGGCGCCGATGACGGCCTTCGTCATCATTCTGGAAATGACTGGCGATCACCAGGCCGTCATCCCGATCATGGCGGTATCGATGATCGGCTACGTCACCTCGCGCCTGTTGTCGCGAGAGCCGCTCTATCACGGCCTGTCGCGCGTCTTCATTGCCGCAGCGATCAGGGCCCGGCGCGCCAGGGAACTGGCGGAAAGCTGAGATCGGTCCACGAGAGGCGTGACTTCGACCCACGGCATCCGCGATGGTCGCAACACCCTGCCGTTGTGAATGACGCGCAACAGCACTGGGCAAACCGGCCGATCGTCGCTCAGGCGAGCAGCCGGGTGACTTCCGCGGTGCGGGCCGGCTGGGCGGCATCGGCGATGGTCGTCGAAAACAGCACCTTGCGGGTGGCGTCAGCCACCTTGGCGAAGACGTGGCGGATCTGGCAGTTCTGCTCGCCGTCGCAATCGTCGCACTTTCGATAGGCGGTGATCGACAGGCACGGAAGCGGCGCGAGCGGGCCGTCGACGATGCGCAGGATCTCGCCGAAGGTGATGGTGTGGGCGGGTTTCAAGAGGAGATAACCGCCCTGCTTGCCGCGGCGGCTGACGACGATGCCGTGATGTTTCAGGTCGAGCAGGATCTGTTCGAGAAACTTTTTCGGGATCTTCTGCTGCGCGGCGATATCGGAAATCATCACCGGTTCGTCAGCATCGGCATCCGCCAGAACCGTCAGCGCCCGCAGCGCATATTTCGCCTTTTGCGTAATCATCTCAGACCATCGACACACACAGGCGGCACGAATCTTCGCACCGCTACGGAAGTACTTTCGCCTCTATGGCATAGCCAGCATGAACGGAATTTGAACGCACCGGAGAAAGCCTTGAGGATCAAGCGTTTTCGGCCTTGTTTTCACCCTCGGCCGAGCCGGCGCAATTTACGCCTAAACCGCGTCTTCCGCATCTTTTTCGGCATCACTTCAGATTTCGGATTGACAGGCCGCGTGTAAGTCTACAAATCTTATAGACATTCAGGCTGCCAACGCGGATTTCGTCCGCGGGCGGCTGCTTTTCTGCATCGCGGCAGCTTCGGAGAGATATTTGCTCCTCCGGCCGCAGCTTTCGAAATCCCTTTTTCTGTCCGACCCAAGCCTGAGCTGCGATACTCCCGTCAACAAAGGACAGGATTCCCATGACTGTTAACAATACGATTGCGGAAGAAGGGCCGATTGCTAGAGCCGAGGCGCTGAACGACGCACTGGCGGGTCTTGACCTCGCTGGACGTCTGTCGCTGGTCTCCGGCCTTGGCGGCCGCGTGGTGTTCACCACCTCGCTCGGCATCGAGGACCAGGTGATCGCCGCCGAGATCGGCACGCACCGCCTGCCGATCGATGTTGCGACGCTGCAGACCGGCCGGCTGTTTGCCGAGACGCTGTCGCTGATCGAAGAGACGGAAAGCCAGTACGACATTCAGATCCGCCGCTTCGAGCCTGAACAGGCCGACATCGACGCCTATGCGGCGCAATACGGCCTCAACGGTTTCTACGAGAGTGTCGAAGCCCGGCATGCCTGCTGTGGCATGCGCAAGCTGAAGCCGCTGGCGCGTGCGCTGGAAGGCGCTGCGATCTGGATCACCGGCCTGCGCCGTGGCCAATCGGCCAATCGCGCCGAAACGCCGTTTGCCGAATACGACGCCGAACGCCACCTCTTGAAAGTCAATCCGCTCGCCGATTGGGACCTGGAGGCAATCAAGGCCTTCGTGGCCGACAACGGCGTGCCGGTCAATCCGCTGCATCAGCGTGGCTATCCCTCGATCGGCTGCGAGCCCTGCACGCGGGCAATCAAGCCCGGCGAGCCGGAACGCGCCGGCCGCTGGTGGTGGGAGCAGGACGAGACGCGCGAATGCGGCCTGCATGTCGCCGAAGAGGCCGCGGTGATCGCCGCACAATAATCAAATTCACGGCTTACCGAACCCGGGCGCGGCCACCGCCGCAGCCTTGGGAAAGCCAGCATCAGGAACTGCTTTGCGGCAAACCGCAAAGGATCGACAGTCTGGAGTAAAACATGCCCGATAGCCGTCCGGATACGGAACTCAGCAATCCCCAGAGCGCCAAGGCGCCACTCGACCCGCATCTCAAGGCGCTGGAAAACGAATCCATCCACATCTTCCGCGAGGTCGCCGCCGAATTCGAGCGTCCGGTCATGCTCTATTCGATCGGCAAGGATTCCTCGGTGCTGCTGCACTTGGCGCGCAAGGCCTTCTATCCCGGCCGCGTGCCCTTCCCGCTGTTGCATGTGAACACCGGCTGGAAATTCCGGGAGATGATCGCCTTCCGCGACGCGACCGCCAAGAAGTACGAACTCGATCTGATCGAACACATCAATCCGCGCGGCGCGGCCGAAAACATCACGCCGTTTACCCACGGTTCGGCGGCCTTCACCGACATCATGAAGACCGAAGGCCTGCGCCAGGCGCTCGATGCCGGCCAGTTCGATGCCGCTTTCGGCGGCGCGCGGCGCGACGAGGAAGCCAGCCGCGCCAAGGAGCGGATCTATTCCTTCCGCACCCCGGACCATCGCTGGGATCCGCGCAACCAGCGGCCGGAACTGTGGAACGTCTATAACGGCATGATCCGCAAGGGCGAGAGCGTGCGCGCCTTCCCGCTGTCGAACTGGACGGAGGTCGACATCTGGCGCTACATCCAGGCCGAAGACATTCCGCTGGTGCCGCTCTATTACGCCAAGAAGCGGCCGTTCGTGGAGCGCGACGGCATGATGATCCTGGCCGAGGATCCGCGCCTGGAATTGCTGCCCGGCGAAGTCCGCCAGGAAGGCATGATCCGCTTCCGCACCCTCGGCGACTTCCCGCTGACCGGCGCCATCCGCTCACAGGCGACCACCCTCGAAGAGGTGATTGCCGAACTCGAAATCGCAACGGTGTCCGAACGCCAGGGCCGCGCCATCGACCGCGACCAGTCCGGCTCCATGGAAAAGAAGAAGCGTGAAGGATATTTCTGAGATGACCGCAGCCCAAACCGCCGTCTCGGCCGCCACCGTCGTCAGCCTGCCCGCCGCCGAGCCGCAGAAGGCCCAGCGCGACACGCGCCCGTTGCGCCTGATTACCTGCGGTAGCGTCGATGACGGCAAATCGACCTTGATCGGCCGCCTGCTCTGGGACACCAAGGCGGTCAAGGAAGACCAGGCCGCCACGCTGCAGCGCGATTCCACCGGCAAGCAGAACGATCTCGGCCTGCCCGACTTCGCGCTGCTGCTCGACGGCCTGCAGGCCGAGCGCGAACAGGGCATCACCATCGATGTCGCCTATCGCTATTTCTCGACCGACAAGCGCTCCTTCATCGTCGCCGACACGCCCGGCCACGAGCAATATACCCGTAACATGGCGACCGGCGCCTCGACGGCCGACCTCGCCATCTTGCTGGTCGATGCCCGTTTCGGCATTCTCGAGCAGACCCGCCGTCATGCGACGATCGCCTCGCTGCTCGGGATCAAGCAGTTCGTGCTTGCCGTCAACAAGATCGACCTGACGGGCTACGACCGCGCCGGCTTCGACAAGATCACCCATGAATTCCGGGAATTTGCCCTGTCGCTCGGCGTCAAGCAGATCACCGCCATTCCGATGTCGGCGCTGAAGGGCGAAAACGTCGTCTATTCCGCCCAGGCCGCCATGCCGTGGTACAGCGGCCCGACGCTGGTGGAGACGCTGGAGCTTGCGACCGTACGCTCGTCGCAGACGGTCGGCTTCCGGCTCTCGGTGCAGCGCGTGTCGCGCCCGGGCGAAAGCTTCCGCGGCTATCAGGGCACGGTTGCCGGCGGCTCGGTCAAGCCAGGCGACAGCGTCATGATCCTGCCGTCGGGCATGGTCGCCAATGTCTCGAAGATCGTCACCTTCGATCTCGTTCGCAACGCTGCCGTTGCCGGCGACGCGATCACGCTGGTGCTCGACCGCCAGGTCGATGTGGCGCGCGGCGACATGATCGTCTCGATCGACGCCCAGCCGCAGGTCGGCCTTGCCTTCGACGCGCAGATCGTCGCGCTGCAGCCTGAGGGCATCGAGCCCGGAAAACGCTACTGGCTGAAGAGCGGTTCGCGCCGCCAGCGCGTTCAGGTGCAGCCGCTCAGTCAACTCGAGCTGAAGACCGGCACCTGGACTGCTGCCCAGCGGCTCTACATGAACGCCATCGGCAAAGTCCGGCTTGTCTTCGAGGAAGCGGCGATCTTCGACCCCTATGAGCAGAACCGGCTGTCCGGCTCCTTCATCCTGATCGACCCGGAGACCAACAATACGGTTGCCGGCGGCATGGTGACGGGTAAGCGTACCGAACTCGGCGGCCTGCACAATGGCGAAGGCCGCGTCATCCTCTCGCTGCCGGCCGATCTTGCCGAACAGATCATGGCCAGCGAACTCTTCGCCAGCCGCAGCCACGAGGCCGAGGTGCGCCGCATGACCGCCGCCGAAGCGGCCGATCTCTGGTCGAGCGCTGCAAGTGATATTTGATAAGAGATAAGGGGCCAGCAACACTGGCCTCTTATGCGAGGCCGAATCCGGTGACTGCGGCCGGCGGATTCCTGCCGAACGGCGATGGCGCAAATTGCAGTAATGAAATCGATCAGGTCCTGGGACGTTGCGACAAGCTCTCCACCTCGGCTTTCGGCCGATTGCGGCTATCTGAAATGGTCCTGGGAGGCAGGAGAAACCCCGTTACTTCTCTCGAAGCCCAGCTCTGATCCCCTCGCCAAGTCTTGACCTCCTGGCTGGCTGAGAGCGGCTTCAACGTGGCGGTTGCCCTCTCGATGTCTGGTGCATGGTTGCCGTCATTGTCATCGCAGCAGTCCGTTGGGGCCTTTTGCGGTGGAACAGTCCGCATCCCCGGCTATATAGGTCATTGTGCGTTGGCTTTTTAGCGGTAATCGATGCCCAATTCTCCCGAATCCTCAGGTGAAAGCGTTAGCAGCTCGAGCTCGGGTCGCGATCAGACCCCAGATTCGGCAGCGCAAGCGGCCGCCTTGGATTCGCCGGGAACCACCCAAGTCGAAGACCCGCAGCCGCCCCACGGATCCTTCGACCAAACCAGACGGGCCGTCAGGACTCTATTACGTGCGATACGTCAAGATTTGCAGGCAAGTTCTGCTGTGGCAAAGATCAAGACGGCCGCATTTTCTTGGAGGACGAAGCCAAGGAGGTCGGCGCCGCTTGGAATCCCGCCAGCTCCGCACAACTGGATGGCGACTGCTTTGGTCAAAGCCGGGCGCGGTATTCGCGATCGGCGTTCAAAGCGTGAAAGCCGTTGGAGCGCATCGCTCATTACGGGCTGGTGGAAATTCGCTCTCGGGTCCTTCCTTGTTGTCTGCCTCCTCGTCGGAAGCATTCTGGTGTGGGCACTGAAAGACGTGCCCTGGAGCGAAATCCGGGATGGAACGTTAAAGCCGGTCGTGGTGCTGGAAACCGCCGACGGCGCGCCGCTGGTAAGACAGGGACCTTATCAAGGGCCATATGCTCGATACGACCAGTTTCCACCCCATCTGATCGATGCCGTCCTTTCGATTGAGGATCGCCGGTTCATGGGTCATTTCGGCATCGATCCCAGGGGCATCGCGAGGGCGCTTCTGCGGAACTTGGAGGCCGGCTCGGTGGTGGAGGGTGGCAGCACTATCACCCAGCAACTGATCAAGCTGCAATACCTCGACAGCGACCGAACAATAAAACGAAAGATTCAGGAGGTCGTAATCGCATTCTGGCTGGAGTGGAAGCTCGGCAAGGCGGAAATCCTGACGCGCTATCTGAATAGCGTCTATCTTGGCGCGGGGGCTACCGGCATGCCTGCCGCCGCGCGCATCTATTTCAACAAGGATGTCGGCGCCCTCAACCTGCCTGAGTCGGCGATGCTGGCGGGATTGCTGCGGGCGCCGAGCCAATGGAATCCCATCGACAATTTCGAAGGCGCCCGGCAGCGCACCATGGTCGTCCTCGATGCGATGGCGGCCAATGGCAAGATCACCGCGCCGCAGACGGCGGAAGCCAAGACGAGCTTTGCCAGCCTGCACCCAACGACACCAACGCCGCGTTCCGGAAGCTGGTTTGCCGACTGGATTTCGCCGCAAGCGAGCGAAATCGCCGGCTCCTCGCCGGGTTCGACTACGGTGCGCACCACGCTGGTGCCGACATTGCAGCAGATCGCCGAAAGGGTCGTGAAAAGAGCCCTGGACAGTGAAGGAAAGACGGTCGCAGCATCGCAGGCGGCGTTGGTTGCGATGACGCCCGACGGCGCGGTCGTTGCGATGGTTGGCGGGCGCGACTACAAGGCGAGCCAGTTCAACCGCGCCGTCACCGCGATGCGCCAGCCGGGTTCCACCTTCAAGCTGTTCGTCTATTACGCAGCATTGAAGGCTGGGCTCACTCTGTCCGACCAGGTTCTGGACGCGCCAATAGACATTGACGGCTGGTCGCCAGAAAATTCCGGTGGCAACTATCGCGGTTGGGTAACGCTTGCCGAGGCGTTCGCGCGATCGCTCAATGCCGCGTCAGTGACGCTTGCGCAAGAGGTGGGTCTAGACAATGTGATCGCAGCCGCGCGCGAACTCGGCATCGATGCGCCACTGGCCAACACGCCGTCATTGGCGCTTGGCACATCCGAAGTAAATCTGCTTAACCTCACCAGCGCCTATGCGTCCGTCAAATTCGGCAGGGCCCCTGTCAAACCCTGGGGCATCATCGACTTTCAAGCGGCAGGGCAGCCCAAGACGTTTCGCGTTGGCTCACAATCAAAGCCGAATGTCGATCTTTCGCCCTACCAGTCCGATCTCCTCGGCCTTCTGCAGTTGGTGGTCGAGCGCGGTACTGGACGCGGAGCAGATCCCGGCACGTTTGCCGCCGGTAAGACCGGCACGAGCCAGAACAATCGTGATGCCTGGTTCGTCGGCTTTACGGAAGCCCTCGTCGTCGGTGTCTGGGTTGGAAATGACGATGACGCGCCGATGAAGGGGGTGACCGGCGGCGCCCTGCCAGCGCATATTTGGCGGGACTTCATGCGCGAGGCGACGACCGAACCGACGTTGGACGGAGTGCGATCGACAGAAGCAGCCGTCGAGGGCCAAGGCGCGCCGCAGTCCTGTAACATCACCGCCTGCTCGCGCAGCTACCGCTCCTTTCGACCGTCCGATTGTACCTATCAGCCATATTCCGGCGGCCGAAGGCTTTGCGAAAAGTGATGTGGATGGCAGAGATCGAGCCGCCCGTCCTTCCCTGACTGCCGGTGTTTCCGATCCGTGATGCGCTACCGACTGGTATCGGCGCCCGGCCGGGCGCCACTTATCCATAAAACGGCATTATCTTATGCTTTTCAGCCATCTACAGCGATAGAGCCTGTTTCGATAGGGTAGACACAGTCGAGGTGGCTATCGGCACGGACCGACTGCGCTGCCTTGTAAAGACGCCTGCCACTCTGGTCGGCGGCAAATGACAGGGAAAGGATGAAGCTATGTCTACAGACAACAAGCCATTGATCGCGGTTACCGGTGCAACGAGCAAACAGGGGCGCAGCGTCGTTGCAACGCTTCTTGAGAGCCAGCGCTTCCGCGTCCGTGCCTTCACTCGGAAAAAGGATTCGCCCGAAGCTCTACGTCTTGAGAAGCTCGGCGCTGAAATCGCCACCGTGCCTCTCGAACTCGGCCGCCAGAATGAGTTCGTTGCTGCGTTCAAGGGCGCGGATGGCGCCTTTCTGATGACGCCGCCGATCGCCCCGCCGGAGACAAGCGAGGCTCCGCTCGGCCGGCAGCTGGCGGATGCGGCCGTCGAGGCCGGCGTCGGGCACATTGTGTTCAGCACGCTCGAGAATATCGACAAGATCACCGGTGGGACGAAATATGCGCCGCATTTTACCGATAAAGCGCGCGTTGCAGATTACATTCGCGGCCTGCCGATCTCTCATTCCTTCATTATGCTGGCATTCTTCTATACGAATCTAAGTGAATATTATGCGCCGCGCATGGAAGGCGACACCCTGCTCTTGCCGATCTATCTGCCGGAAGATTTCGCAGCACCTTTTGTCGATCCGCTGACGGCGACCGGGCCTGTTGTCCTCGAGATCTTCTCGAACCCCGAGCGCTACAACGGCAAAACGCTGCCGATCGTCGGCGATATCATTTCTCCGCGCGAGATGGTCGAAACCTTTCAACGCGTGACCGGCCTCAAGGCCGAGTATCGAAATGCGTTCACCAGGGACGGCCTGCTCGCCTATTTTCCGGAGTTTGCCGCCAACGAACTTCTCGTTCGAGAGATTCTCGGGATGGTCGAATATGCTGTCGAGTATGGCTATTTCGGCAAGGAGCACGATCTCGAATGGAGCCGTCGCCTGAATCCCGGAACGCTCGGCTGGGAGCAGTTTCTGCGGACGTCGGGGTGGCGCGGCGACAAGCGCTCTTTCGGAGGTTGAAGCGTCTCGCAAAGGTGCGGCAGCGGTTTTGCGAGAACGGGATGCCTGAAAACAAGAGGCTTACGATGGCCGGATTCCCGGCAGCTTAGCGACCTCGGCGGCCAGAAAGTCGACGAGGAGTCGAACGCGGGCAATGGCTGCACGCTCCGGAACTATCAGCAAGCTTACAGGAACCGGCGAAGGCCGATAGTCGCCAAGCACGACCTCTAGCCGGCCGTCTTCCAGAAGATCGTGAACCAGCCAGAGATGTGTGGGACCAATGCCGCGGCCGGCGGCAAGGGCTTCGCGCGCCGCAAGCCCGTGATCGACGCGCAAACGGCCGCTGACCGGGACCATCAGGCTGGCGCCATCGGGAGAGGAAAGAAGGAGCTGATTGCTGCCTGCCACGTTGGACATCACAACGGTTTCGTGGCGCGACAGATCGGCCGGGCGCTGCGGCCGTCCGCGGACAGAAAAATAAGCCGGAGCGCCGACCAGCAGCCGCTGGCTCTCTCCGAGCGCATGAAGCTTCATCGAGCTGTCGGCGAGAGGTCCAAGACGGAGCGCCACGTCGACGCCTTCGCGAACCAGGTCGATACGCTCGTCCGTCAGGTTGAGGTCGACGCGGATATCCGGGTGCCTGTCCTGAAAGTCAAAGATCATTCGCGTGACATGCATTACGCCAAGTGCTGCGGTACAGGAAAGGCGAACTGCGCCAGCAGGGGCTTGACGGGCATCTCTGGCTTCTTCAGCAGCCTGTTCGACCAGGCGCAATATCTGAAGGCAGTTGGTATAGTAGCGACTACCTTCTTCCGTAAGGGTGACGCGACGCGTGGTTCGGCTGAGAAGAGGCACACCGACAGCCTCCTCAAGTTCATTGAGGTGCCGCGTCACGGTGGATTGGCCGACGCCCAGTTCCTTTGCGACCATCGACAGGTTGCTGCGCTCGGCGACGCGAATAAAGGTGCGCATTCTGTCAAAAGACAGTCCCGCCTTATCCATTTTTCAGCACAGTGATTGTCATTTCACCCATATACGGAATAATCTTGACTATGCCCAGTCCAAGCTTCCGCAAGGCTAGGCTCCACGTCTATTGTCGGTGTGTCTGACCAGATTACCGCGTCGAACCCCGCGGAATAATGGTAAAGCCCAAGTCAGCCTTGTCTTCATCAGCTGGCTCGCCGCGGACGGCGCGCAGCAGCATGTCGGCGACGCGGTAGCCGATATCGTAGCGCGGTATGTGCACCGTCGTCAGCGACGGCTCGGTGAAGGCCGAAAATTCCAGATCGTTGAAGCCGCAGATGCCGACATCCTCCGGCACGCGGATGCCGCGCACGGCGCATTCGATGAGAACGCCAAGCGCCAGTTCGTCGCTCTGGGCAAAGACCGCATCGATATCCGGCACGCGCTGCAACAGGCTGGAAAACAGCTGCCTGCCGAGGCCGGTGCGACTTGGCGCATCGCCGCCGATAATGAGATCGGGGTCGAAACGCCCGGCTTCCCGCATCGCAGCCTCATAGCCTTCGATGCGGCGGCGCGAGCGGACATCCGCGCCGCGGCCCATGAAAGCGATCCTGTTATAGCCCTTCGACAGCAGGAAACGGGTGGGTTCGGCGCCGGCCGCATAGTGATCGAGGCCGACGACCAGGGTTTGCGGCTCCTGGCTGAGATCGGCGATATGGGCGATGGGACAGGCAGCACGCTCGATCAGCGGCAAAAGATCACGATAGGATTCGGCGCCGGCGATGATGACGCCGGCCGGCTTCTGCGTCAGGAAAGATTTCAGCAGGCCGGCCTCCCCCTCGCCATGGTTCAGCGTATTGGAATATTGCACGGTGAACTCGGTGCCGCGGAAGCGATCCTCCATACCGGTCATCAGGCCGGTGAAGCCGTATTGATGCAAGGCGGGCGTGATGACGCCGACGCTGCCGTTGTGGCGGCCGGCCAGCGCCCGGGCGGCAAGATTGGGGATATAACCCATCTCGTCGACCGTGCGCAGGATCACCTCGCGCAGATCCTCCGAGACGATCTCAGGATTACGAAGCGCGCGCGAGATGGTGATCGGGCTGACGCCGACCTTCTTCGCCACATCGCTCAACGTCACATGCGCGCCGCGCTTGCCGTTGCGCCCCTGCCCTGCTGCCTTGCTCATCGCCCCTCATATGCCACCGCGAAACCCCGTCGATTCGCAGTCTTTACTTTCTGCAGAAGAATTAATTTAGAGTCTACTAACATTTTATATTCGCAATAGGTTTCGGGCAGACAATTTCCAGAAACAGCAGCATGATCATCTGTCGGCAAAATTACGGGCGCATGCGGCGAGCGGATCACCGGCTTCGGGAATAAGTCCATTTATTTTCGAATGAAAATCGCTGAGGAGAACGCGCTGCGAAGCAAAACCCCGGCCGGAATTGCCGGCGTGGGCACCCGGTTCAAAAACCGTCGGCACAAAGATTAAATTCCAGTAATGTCTTACAAATCGGCAATATAAACATGATCAATATTTAATTTGTAAATCCGCCGGCCGCGATCATATGAATCCCGAGCGCGAATTCTTCGATTGTCCCGGTCGCCACCCCAACGACTGCGCTGCGATCGGAGGCATTGGCGCCAAACGCCATCCGACGCCAGGTCCCAAGACGTGGAACCACGACGCCATCCAAAGCCAACACTCTCGCAAGGGACCATCACCATGTCACACATCTTAAGCAAACACCGCGCTGCAGCGCTGGTCGGGGCGGCCATCATCGCCGGCGCGGCCTGTCTGCCCTTCACCATCAACGGCTCGAACGCCATTGCCGCGCCAGCCGATAGCGGCGGCGTCTTGGCCGCGAGCGGCTCCTTCGCGTCCATCGTCGATGCCGACAAACCTGCCGTCGTCACCATCACCACGACAATGAAGGCCACCGACGTCAGCGCCGACCAACAGGACTCGCCGATGGACGAGCAGTTCCGCCAGTTCTTCGAGGATCAAGGCATCCCGCTGCCGCACCAGGCACCGAAAAACCGGCCTTCCCAGCAGGCGATGGCGCTCGGCTCCGGCTTCATCATCAGCCCGGACGGCGTGATCGTCACCAACAACCATGTCATCGACAATGCCATCGACATCAAGGTGACGCTGGACGATGGCACGGAACTGCCGGCCAAGCTGATCGGCACCGACCCGAAATCCGATGTCGCCGTCTTGAAGATCGAGGCGCCCAGGCCCCTGCAGACGATTGCCTGGGGCGATTCCGACCAGTTGAAGCTCGGCGACCAGATCCTGGCGATCGGCAACCCCTTCGGCATCGGCACGACGGTGACGGCAGGCATCGTCTCGGCGCGCGGCCGCGACCTGCACAGCGGGCCCTATGACGATTTCATCCAGATCGATGCGCCGATCAACCATGGCAATTCCGGCGGACCGCTCGTCGACCGCAGCGGCAATGTCGTCGGCATCAACACTGCGATCTATTCGCCGAACGGCGGCAGCGTCGGCGTCGGCTTCGCCATCCCCTCGGATGAAGCCAAGGCGATCGTCGCCAAGCTGCAGAAAAACGGCTCGATCGATCACGGCTATCTCGGCGTGCAGATCCAGCCGGTGACGAAAGACGTCGCCGATGCCGTCGGCCTCGACAAGACAGGCGGGGCGCTGGTTGCCGCCGTTACCGCCGATACGCCGGCGGCGCAGGCCGGCGTTAAGCCGGGCGATATCGTCACCTCGGTCGGCGGCGAGACCGTCAAGACGCCGAAGGATCTGTCGCGGCTGGTGGCCGACCTTTCGCCGGGCGCCAAAAAATCCCTTGGCATCTGGCGCGACGGCAAGACGATCGATCTCAACGTCACTGTCGGCGGCAATGAGGACGGCCAGAAGCAGGCTGCGGCCGAAAGCTCGGACAACAAGGGCGAGAGCAGCGGCCAGCCGAGCCTCGGGATCGGACTTGCCGACCTGACAGTCGACATGCGCCAGCAGCTCAACCTGCCGCGCGCCGTCAGCGGCGCGGTGGTCGCCAGCGTCGATCCCGACAAGTCGGCCGCTGCCGCCGGCATCCAGTCGGGCGATGTCATCGTCTCGGTCAACGATAAGCTGGTTCACAACAGCCGCGACGCCAAGGCCGCGATTGCCGACGCCGGCAAGGCCGGCCGCAAATCGGTGCTGCTGCTCGTCGAACGCGACGGTATCAAGACTTTTGTCGCCGTGCCATTTGCCGCGGTCTGAAGGCCGCGTCTGGTAGCAAGACCTTCGTCGCCGTGCCGTTCAGCGCGGCCTGAGGGCTCAAGTTGAAGGTTGAAAGGAGAAGCCCGTGAGAGCGGGCTTTCGACCGACCGGCGTGGTGGCGTTCGAACCGTGTTCGGCTTGGTCGGCGAAGACATGGATGCGTACCTGCAGAATGCGGTCGCTCTCGCCCTACGTCTGCTCAGGGAGATTTCCGCTTCGCCCTCTTTGTCTGACTGCCGTGGTTGCCTCTTTGACGGTTTGCCTCCTGCTGATTTATCGCATCGGATTGGCTGCGTTGGGCGGCCTCCAATTGCTGCCTGGTCGGGAGATCATGCTCGTAGGTGGGCGCGCTGAATGCCGTGGCGTTGTCGAACGGACCTTTGTGTGTCCGCGCCACACCATAGGCTTGGTTAGCACCCCTATCGATCCCGTGCTCGGCCGACGGTGAGCGGGCGTGACGAGCCTGTGTGATCAGATCGTCGGCAGTCGGGCTTGACGTTGCGCTCTTCTGCGCCGAAGCGATGATCGCGCGTTTCCCGGCGTCGTCCTTTTGATCGGCGCGGTTCCGGGACATGTTTTCATCCTTTTTCGTCGTGTCACATCAGATCGCGATGCATGCCGTTCAGACGCGTGTAGCCGTTCAGGAAAAACGACACGCCTAACTACGAACATGAATCAGGTTCGATGCGGCGATTTAGAAGCGATAATTCTGCCCTGTCGCGTTCGGCGGCCTTCACCGATCATCGTTCAGGCAGCCTGGTTTTTGGAAAGCGATAACCGACCGGCCGTCGCGATGCGTTGGCACGCCGGGGCGCCGTATACCGGCCAATCCGATAGGCCTTCTCCGGAGCGCCGCCGTCATCCTGCCATCTTGCAAAAGACGCGTCTTCGATCGCCTGAGGACGCGGGTTCGAACTCAACTGGGTTGCAAGATACATTCTCAAAGCCGATCTCAGCGCGGCCTCATCGACGATGCCTATTTGGAAACAATGAATGAGGAAACTCGTCGCGCTGATCTCGCTGATATCGATCGCGTAAGTTTCGCCGCCACGGAAACCGGCCTTTCGAAGAATGCGCTCCAGCATTCTCAAATTGGTGACATCGAAAAACGGATCAGATGGGGAAGACATTGTGTCCTCCTTCATTGGGGCTAGGGTTCACGTGCGCGCCCCAAGCGACGGTGCCCTTATCGTGCCCGCCGATCGCTCAGCTTGCGCTCTTTGCCACCTGGCCGCAACCTCATTCGCCGGCAGCCATTGATAATGCCGTCGCAAAACCCATTTTAGAGGGGGGAGGATACGCATCATGCAGTTCAACGGTGAAGCGACCCTCACAAGGCCGTCGGCATTGGCGGTTTCCGAAAGGCGAGCGCTTTTAGATCACCTCAGTGAGGCGATCGGCCGCCTGGCTTACGGGCTGGCGGCTGATGGATTGCTCGACCTTGTGCCGTCTCTGCTTGAGATAAACAGCGTTCTCCGCGATATGACGGATGAAATTTCCCGTGCGGACCCTGTTTATTCCGACGAGGTTATCGCGAGCACCGTGCGCTTGATCAAGACATCTGAGGCCTTGCTTGAGAACAGGGTCATCGTGCAGACTATCCATTAACATTGGTCGGCGGTCGGGCATGCCGACAGGCTTTGGCATCAAGCGCCTCGTTCTCTACGTGCATCCAGTTCATCGCCGGCTCCGAGTCAACGGCCCGCGCCCACCTCCAAGGATCGACCGCCATGGCACTTATCTTTCCAAATAGAAGCCGGAGCTTCGACGAAGTGCGAAAAGGCGTGCGTTTCACCGGCTATGACGGCATGTTCGAGGTCCGGTTTCTGGTCGAAGAAGGCGCACTCGGCAGTACTATCACGCAGAGTTCGTCCGAGGCCGCATACCTTAATGCCTTCGATGCCGCCCGTTCTTCCATTCAGGAGGCCGCATCGAGAGCCTATCAGCATCGACGCGGAAACAACTTCACGCTCAAGGCCGAAGATTTTCGCTAGAGTATTTCCGTTTTTCTCAGGAATCACGGAAATGCGGGGGAGCTAAGAATATGGTTTCGACACGATACCGGCCGAAAGACCTCAAGCTTGCACGTTGTCATATCGTGAAGGCCGCGCGCCGCATTGCCCATCAGGAAATGGTGATCGGGAGACTACTGGTCAAAGGCAGCCCCTCGGGATTAGCCTACGAGCTGTTGGGCAGGCTCTACGACGATCAGCGGCAAAAACTCGATCGCCTGAAACTGATCGAAGCGATGGTTGAGGTAAAAGCACAATCCTCTATGGGCGCGCCCCGTCCTCGCGGCGCGCTCGCGCCGCGCTTGGCGATTGTGCGCAGCGGCGTGATCTCTCTGCCTGACCGGAAATCGGCCACGCCTTGTCGCGCAGACGTTTGGCACCCATATTTGGTGTAGTGGCAGTTTGTGAACGAGCACTGCTTCAGTGGTCGTTAGAGTTCCCCGGCCCCAAAGGAGGGCATCATGTCAGCCACGGTAAACATCCATTCGTGGAAAAGCCTGGTCCAGCATGTCGGCAAGTTCCGCTATATCGACTTTCTGGTGAAATTGACGCCGGCGATCAGCGTGGCTTTTATCGTCTATGTCGTCTTCAAGGATGTGTTCTGGTAGGCGCTGGAACACCGTGGACCACGGCCAAGACGCGCCTCGCTGTGCTTGTCAAACGAGGGTCTGTAACGCTGACGACGGAACTGGACAACGCAAATGCAATTGCGAGAAATGGGTGAACAAGATTGCCTCGCCTTTCTGGCAAGCCACACCCGTGGGCACCTGGCATGTCTGGGCGACAAATATCCCTATATCGTTCCCATTCATTATGCGTATGAAAAGGACCGGCTTTTTATATTTTCCATGCCGGGCCTGAAGGTTGATCTATTGCGGGCCAATTCACCCGCCTGTGTTCAGGTTGAAGAATTCAGCGAAAACCGAACGTGGAAGAGCGTGCTTGTTCAGGGTACCTCTGATGAGCTGACCGATACGCCGGCCCGGCATGACGAGCGCATCCACGCCTGGTCCCTTCTGCAAAAGCAACCGTTTTGGTGGGAACCCGGATCGCTTGCCTTAAACTCGGAAAGCGAAGACCGTCCTGCTCCCTCCATATTCTTCGGCATTTCGATTGATATGGTATCTGGGAGGCAAGTGGTTTAAGGTGCGTCCTTCAGACCTGCCGTGCCCCCTCGATTCGCAGGGCGGCGTTGCTGCACCATATATGGAACTCCAGACAGACACGGCTAAGCGCTGTCCGATACCAGCCTTCCCATAGGGGCGCGGATTGCTTGATGCTTTTTACCAACGCGGTTGCTCAGCCAGCATCGCGTTTAATGGCACGCGACCACCGATAGGGAAAACCATGAACCAGGCACCCGAGAACGAAACGCTTTTCAACATCACCGGACACTTCGTACAGGAACTGAAGGCCGTTCTTCAAAGCGAGAGCATCGTCGAAGGCTCCGACTACGAAAACAGCGCCTTCGACGAAAAACGACGGGCGGAAGGGCTTCACCTGCTGCGCTTCCACAAGACCGGCACCGCAGCTCAGGCAACCCAGATCTGGGAAAAACATACGACAGCCCGGTCTCATCGATAATCCGGAACGAAGCCCATCCGGCTGACGTTGACGGGATGCCGGCTCCCAAATCCTGATGAGACGATGCAGCTGGCGCGTCCTGACGTGACGCGCCACTCGGCTCTACATTTCCATGAAAGGAAAAATCATGACCAATGACAAAACGAAAAACGCGGCTGCGACCGACGGACCCTACGACGTCATCTACTTCGCGAAGAAACACCGTATTTCCAACGAGGACGCCAAAGACATCATCGAAAAATACGGCGCCAATCGCAAAGAGGCTGATAAGGCCGGCCGCCGCATCAGCGCCTGAAGCAGGATAGGACTTGCCGGCGTGGAACTCTAACAGCTCCCCGCATCTGCTTGCGAGGCCACGATGCAACATCAGCGGACGAATTAACCCTACTGGCTTACCTTAATATCAGCATACGCTTGAATACGTCAGGCCCTGTGCCATCGTATCCTCAGGGTAACGTTTCTTATTCCTGAAGCAGTTCGCCGGAACCGTGGCCTGCCTCTTAGCGAAGAGGCAGCTTCCACGCATAGGGGCCGGGCAACATCAAATGGAGGGTATGCAATGAATAACGTCTTGGAATTTCGTGCAAAATCCCCGCATGTCGAAAGTCTGTCCGACTGCCGGGAGGCGCTTGAATCGGCGGTGATGAAAATCGTCAGTGACGCGGTCTGCAAGGGATATCAGCCGGCAGAAGCCGCCATGGTGGTCGCCGATATCGCCGACGACTACATCCTCATGCTGTCGCGCCAGCTGCAGCATTGATCCGCTTGCAAGGCTCGCGCCTTGTCTGCACGAGCGGTTGACGGGCCGAGATCGTTGCCGTTCATCGCCAGGAAGCAGAGCGCTTCCGCCATATAAGATGGGTGAGTGGACCGCGCAGCGACTGCAGGGGTAGCAGTTGGTACAGGAGACGAGACCTGCTACGCGGTCCGTCGGCCACAACGCCAGTCTTTGTCGGAAGTTCCGCAGGGAACGGCACCGCAAATAGGCCCGCGTGCGGGAACATCCGCTGGAGGAACAAGTCACAATTGTTCCCGTCATGTTCCAATCGTTAGACTTGTATGCTTCGACCCCGGGGAAGACAGAGAACTTTCATCACAAGCCAGCAAAAACCCCGCCTGAGCGGGGTTTTGAGCGAGTCGGAGTGGGTCGGCAGCGTTATCGGCGACCTGGGAAGCCCGCTAGCGGGATTTTTCTCCCTCGCCTCTGGGGCTCGTTGCTCCGTTCTCTCACTCTTTGAATCATCGTCGTAATGCGGCGTGAAAGGGTGACAGGTCGTTGAAGCGTCGCTAGCGCCACCGCGGCTGCCGCGGCGGAGCGTTGGCCTGAATCTCGTGCAGCGGCGCGCGGGATCCGAGAAGCTTCTTCAGCTTCTTCTCCTCCGCCGGACCGATACCGAACTTGCGGCAATGCTCGGCGACATCATGCTCCCGCGGACCGGGAATGCGAACTTGGCGATGGTTCATGCTCTTCATGACTATTTCCTCCTGAGAGGAAAACCACCACGGAACAGATTTGTTCGTTAGCAAAGTCTAAAATTTGTTTTACTTGCTCCGTTGTCGGCAACAAAATGGCAGCAGCACGGAATACGTGAGCAATTGCTCAACTGATCTTCAACCAATGCCTTAACGCTGCCACCGCGCCGTCGCTGGCATAGGCAATCATCCCCCCGATCGTCAGCCCGGCAAAGGCGATCAGCCCCGATATCCCGTACCCGATCGATTTCATCCGTTTCCATTCTTCCAGCGCCGGCGCCACCGCCTCCTGGTTCTTCTCGACGGTCCCCTTGAGGATCTTGATCTCCTCGCGGATCTGCGCGTCGACACCGCCGCTGATCGCCACCCTTGTATCGAGATTTGCGATCTGCCTTGCCTGTTCGTCGAGGCGGGTGTGGATCACGGCGCGGCTATCGTGGGCATTGGCCTTTTCATCGCTGACCTCATTGCGCAGAAGTGCGACGTTTTCCTCGATGCCGGTCAGCCTTCCCTCGACGCGCCCGAGAGCGCGGAGAATATCGTCATTGGATGTCATCTCTGTAGCCGCTCGCTATGCCTTAGGGATAAAATTTCAGCTTTTCGGATTGGGGAATGCTGCCGGCGATGCGGTCGATCACGGCGCCATAGGGGTGAACGCCATCCGGCGTGACGCTCGGGCGGACGATGGAGCCTGCCGGCAGCACCGTGGCGCGCGGGATCGAGATCGTGATCGTGTTGCCGGAGATGCTGCCGATCGAGGTCGTCGACAGGCGGGCAATGCCATCCGGTCCGGCATAGGTGTTGATCTCTTGTTCCGGCCCGAAAATGCTGGCATCCGCAACCTCGATCGTCGTGTAGTTCGCGACACCGTCCGTTCCCGCCTGCACCGTCACCGTGGTGCTCGGCAGCTCCAGCATACCAGGCCAGACGCCATCCCGGACGCCGGAAACCCATGCCGCATAGGTGTCGATCGCATCGTCGCAGCAGCCGCTCGTCTTGGCGAGAATGTCGTTGCGAAGGCGCCATTTGCCGGAGGCATCCGTGCCGTCCGCCGGCCAGCTGTTGTTGGCCGAGACGTTTTGATACTCGGCTCTCGCATAAAGGTCGTTGGCGCTGATCGAGCCCGTTGCCGGCGACGTCGCCGATCCGGCGAAATTATAGGTGAAGGTGGTCGGCCCGGTGACCGTGATCACCACATTGCCGTTGTACTCCGTCTGCGCAGCGCCGGAGATCGAAACCGTCTGCCCGGTCGCCAGGCCACTGATGCCGGATGCGATCGTTGCGGTTACGACTGTGCCGACCGACGTCAAGGTCACCGTACGGGTGGAAACGGTGCGGCCGAGCGGCGGGAAGGCGACGATCCTGACGCCGGGATAGCGCGCCCGAAGCCTTGTGATCAGGCTTCTGTAGTTGGTGGTGAAGAAGACGGCGTAGGTGGCGGCCGTGTCGTTCTGGCCCATCTGGTTGGCGATGACGGTGAACGGCTTCTTGCCGCTGTTGAAGGTGGCGATCTCATCGAGAATGGCCCAGCGCCGGGTCGCTATCGCCGCACCGCTGCCGGTTAGCTCACGCACGGAGCCGGATCCCGGCATGCCGATCATCAGAAAGGGAATGCGGCCGATGCCGCCGTTCCTGTCGAGCCAGCGGCGAAACCAGCCGAGATTGCCGCGCGCGTCGGCAGCCGCGGAAAACTGCTGGCGCGCCTCACCCAGGCTGTCGACGATAGCAAGCGCGACCGGCCTTCCGTCCCAATCGCCCTTGGCGACCATGAAGTCGGGGCCGTAATATTGCGGCTGCGTCTGCGTGGCGTAATTGGTATCGAGTGCCGCCGTGCTGTCGGCAAGCGGGGTGTCCTTGAAGGCCAAGAGGGTGGCGAGATCGCCGGCGCCCCAGACGCGCTCGCCACGATGCTTCTGGATGCGGTAGACGGGCCAGATCTTGTCGCCGACGGCGGTATGATAGAATAGCCAGATTTCGATTTCGCTTTCCGGGTCGACATCGGGAATCGTCAGCTCATCGGTCCAGGCGCCGTTCGTCTGGTCGGCAACCGTCAGCGTGTTCAGACCGGCGAAGGTGCATTGGTAAAAGACACCGGCGACCCGGATGAACATCGCATCGGCGACCACAGAATTGCCTGGCGTGCCGATCGTGCCGGTGACAACCGTCTCCTGCGGCGCGTTGCCGCCTTCCGTCGAGGCGAAGCCGGACAAGTGGAAGCGGAAGGTTCTGGTCTTATATTGCGGCGTGTTGACGACGATCTTGCTGCACACGTAATTCGTGCCTGATGCGGCGGTGACGATCGTGCCCGACGGCATGCGATTGCGCGACGCGAAGAACATATAGCGATCGGGATCTCCGCCCCCGCCCCCGCCACTCAGCATCGGATTAACAAGGGCAAGCGAAATGGCATTCATCATCGGCGTGTTCCAAATCTGCTGGTGAGGTCGTCATAGAAGCGAATGGTGCGGCCCTGGCGGGCATTGGCGCGGTCGAGCGCCTGGCGCTCGCGGGCGAGGATGGCGATGACAGGCTCGCCTTCCACAACAGGCGCATGCGCCTCCTGCCTCAGGAGATCATCGGGCAAGGGCGGCAGCGCGATGCCGGCCGCCGCCTGCCCCTTCATCACCGCCGCCTTGTTCAGCCGCACCGTGGCGGAGCAGCCACTGACGATCAGCAGCAGTGACAGCGCAAGCGCGGTTCTTTTCCGAAAGCTGAAGCTCATAGGATTGGATCTCGATTTCGAGTGTGTCTTTGGCCACCTGCTCGGATGCCTCTGCGGCCATAAGGCGCTTGCGGTGCTCTTCGGTGACCTCGGCCGCCGCATTGCGCTGCCGCTCCATCTCGGCCGCTCTCGCATCGGCGGCGCTCTTTACGGCCAGCAGGACATAGCCGGCCCGCGCCTCACGGGCCGCCGAGGGATAGCCGATCGAAACGGCATAGAGGTGATAGAGCACCAGGCCGGCGGCGATGCCGGCGCCCATCTTGAGCGTGTCGAGCAGGGAGAACATCAGATGCCCTCCAGGCAGAATTGGCGCTCTTTCTGCCGGCGCCGCGTCAGGCCGGGAAAGGTGATGCCGGCGGCGCGGTTCCACTTCAAAAGCGCCTCGCAGCCCTCGGCCGTCCTGCCCTGGTTAATGAGCCTGACCGCGCTCGAGCCGCAGGCCGCCCTCACGCCGACATTATAGGCAAACGAGGTCAGCGCCACGAAGCGGGCATCCGGCAGCGGCACGCGCACACAGCTTTCGACGCCGCTCGCATAGGTCTTGAGCTCCAGCGCCAGCAGCGCCTTGCACTGCTCCACCGTCTTGTGATCGCCGGGTTTGACGCCATTGGTGCTGCCATAGCAGATCGTCCACGGCTGTCCCTGTGTGGCCGGATCGGGATAGGCATTCTGGCGCAATCCCTCGAACGAGCCGACAAGCGCCACAGCCATGGCCGCGGCGGCACTACCCTTCTGCAGGCGGTTTGCCATTCAATTCTCCTGAGATTTTCTGCTGGACGAAGATGCGGGCAACGATCGCCGCAACGGCGAAAAGCCCCGTTGCCGCCGACATGGCGAGCTGGATGTAGAGGTTGCGCGACACCCAGGTTGCGGCGACGAAATTGATGACGGGCTCAAGCACGATGAAGAGCAGCGCCAGCGCCATCAGGCGGACGGACCAGGCGTGCTTGATCACCGCGCGCCAGTTATGGACGAGCATGGGGTGGGCTCCGGGGTGTGTGAGAATGTGGAAAAGCACCCGGCTCCGGGGTGGAGACGACTGCGAGTTGAGATTTCAACGATGTGGGTTCGTGCTCCGTCCAACGTCAAAGGACACTAGAGCGAGTATATTGAACGCGGAATCGGCTTGAGGATTCCGTTGCCTCCGTTGGTGATTTCGTCGGAGAATATGACCCCGCCTTAGGCGATGATCTTCGCAGCCGCGTTCTGGCTGCGTCGCACGATGCATGTCAGTGTGATCGGACGAGCCGTGCCTGACGGCTATTCACGATATTTTACAACCCTTGCTGGCGAACCGACAGCGACCCCATATTCCGGGATGTCGCTTATTACAACTGCGTTCGCTCCAATCACGGCGCCATTGCCGATTTTGACATTCACCAGGATCTTGGCTCCGGCCCCTATCCACACATCATTACCGATCTCAACTGTACCGATCTCAGCCTTCTGATGCCTGATTGGCGTATCACGCCTCATGCCGTGTCACTCGCTTCGTCAATGACGTTGCGCTGGAAACGAAGCTCGATCCCGTCCTGGCAGATCCCGCAGCAAAATCGATATGCGTATTCGGGCTGCCGACGTTGTTGGAAAGGGTGAGCCCGACAATGAAATCGCCGACCGCCGAACTGTCGGCTTTACTCTGGATCCTGGCGAAGAGCTTGTTGGTGAAGAAAGCGCCCCCGGAACAGATGATTTCGACGCTGTAACCGTCCTTGAGGATAAGCTTGGCCGCGCCGTCGATCGTCTCCGAACCGTTCGGATCGATCGTCACATCCCCGCCATCGGCCATGACGCAATAGTGCCAGTTTGCGCCGAGCGTTGCCGCTGCGGTCAGGGTGAGCGTGGCTGCCGCGGTAAAGCGATGGACGGCGTTGTCGTCGGATGCGAGCGCGGTGTAATCGCCTGACTTCACCGCATAGACCAGATCCTGATCGAACGCGACCTCAACGCCGTTCTGGGCAAAACCGAGCAGGCCACCGCCTTTCAGATAGAGGCCGGTCTGCGGGGTCGAGGCGAAGCCGACGCCCGGTGCGGAGAGGGTTCCGCCTGCGGCTTTGAGGGGCGCGATCATCGGCGCCGAACCGTCGCGCGGCAGAGAATTGGTGATTTCGTTGCCGAGGTCGGTGGTCAGCGCGTTCCACGGCGCCGGGTCGATGACCTGGCCAACGGAGGGTGTCGTGCCGGCGGGTTTGGAATAGACGCCGGTTGATGGGTTTCTGGGCATTCATCATCTCCAAAGAAAAAGGCCCCGCGGATGCGAGGCCATATGATGGGTTAGCAATGGCGGGTGCACGCGCCCCCGGATTTTGCGGGTCGATCAACCCACCGACCGACAGCCTCGATCTGCCGTCTCAAGATCGCGGATTAACTCAGCGGTCTGCGCGAAGACGGGCACTTGAGTTCGCCCGTGGCAGTCGCGACGGCGCCCGTGGACTGCTGCCTTTGGTTCAGGGCCAATTGAGCCAGCCACGGCTTTGGTGATGCCATAAGCCTCAAAGCGCCCGCAGCGTTACATTTACCAGTTCAGCCAGATAATTTTTCAAGCCACTAGGCTCGATGAAGCGGTAATAGAGGTATCCAGATGCGACGGAAGCATCGTTCCATGATCTTTGCGTGGCTGTAATTTCCAGTTCCGCTTGTGGGCCGCTCAAATCAATATCTTTTGCGCTGGCCCAAGAATTGCAGAAAAAAGCGATTCGAGCGGGAAGATTGGAGTGGACGGGCCTAACGCCCGGCTTTGTATCAACGCCAAAAAACAAGATGTGGGCGGGCGTAAATGCCATCCTGGTTTGTCCGCCCCAAAGAATGCGGAATTTAGAGGTATAGTCAGCGAACCCATACTCCGAAACCTCGCCAGACAGCGGAAGCTTGTCGACTATCCAGTAAACCGAATAGGCAGACCACTCAGGATGATCAGCGAGATATTGAGAGACAGCCAGATCCTTCGCTGCCCGTGCTTGCCATGCCGCGTAACTCTCCCACCACCGGCCGATGAAGACGGTGAGAAGTGATACAAACACCACGATTGCAACCCTATGGCTTTGAAGGTTGGTCGATCTGAATTTGATAACTCGCCATATCCCGATACCCACCACGCTTATCGGCAGCGGCATAAGCATCGCGTTTCTCATCAACACGCCGGGTGCGGGGCTCTTGCCAACAAGTATATAAGGGACCGTCCCACACAGCAGTAAAAATATCCCAAAGCCGATAATTTTGAAACCGTCGCTAGAGCGTTCATTTAGCTGAGCGTTTCGAGCATCTCCCCTGTTCGCGAACACAAAGCACGCGACAAAAAGGATCGAACAGACCGCAGCTCCCAAGTAGAGATAAACATTCCAATCATAAACGCTCCTTGCCAAAGGAAAGATCGTGCCATTAAATATAAATCGATAGGAATTCTCCGCAATGCTTTCAACATTTAGGGTAAAGCCATTGTAGTTATCGTACAATCCGTACCTAGGGTAGAAAATTGCCTTACAAACCCAGTACACGAAGGGCAGAATGGTGAAATCCGCTCGTGCAAGGCAGAATGATGAAAATGTCGAGACCAATTCCCGCGCATTGCGAACTCGGCGCCCTGTCCTTCTCAGCCACACCGCATAAACGAGGACGAAACCAGCCGCATAGAGCACCAGCAAGGAATTCAGCGTGAATGCAATGAAGTAAATGCAAATTGCCAGTCCGCGGAGGAGATAGTGGCTCCTTCCGCGCATCCATTCGATTGACAGGAATAAATATGTAGCCAATAGAAAAAGGGCATAGGCATTAAAGTATATCGAATATGTAAAAATAACCGTGATCGTGGGGAGCGGCAACAACTGCGTGAATATTGCGAGCACCAAAGACTCGCGCTCCGAAAAATATCCAGACTTTGAAGCTAGGAGGTAGGAGAAGATCGCAATGAAGTAGACCCCGATTATGACAAAGGATTTTAAAAGCAAAACGTTCCCAACGAAGGCCATCGGCCAAACATAGTACGTAAATACCGGCACCCCTGCTGAAGAAAACATGTCCGCGATGGCGATCCAATCATTGTAGATCAATGTTGGAAATAAACCGGCATCCTCAGCAAATATTCCTTCATTGAAGAAGGCCATCCAGTGGGTCAAGAGAACAGCAATCGTCAGTAAAAGCAAACTATTCAGTTTCGGCCTGGCTTGAAGCTGATCACTCATTCTCATTTCCCGCGCTCTAGAAATTTCCGGATATCGAGCCTTTGCGGAGCGCCGTTCTAAATCAACCGCGGTCGTAAGCAAGCGCTAAATCACGCTGATTCCAGGCTGCGTGCGACTAGGAAATAGAAGACTTGTGGGTACCATAAATTGAGGTGGCGCCGCGACGAAACTATTGGTAGCGGGCCGCCCGTTAGTGCTGTATGCGGTCGACTTCACCCTCGACTTCCACTTGCGATCGATTCAAACGCAGGCCTTTTATGCTCAAACGTCCCGTCAAAAACGCTCTACCCAGTTCGGCTGTTGAAGCCGCAAGTCACTGGCGGATGCGTGAGAGGTTGTATAACTCATGGAGCAAAGCTGCGGCGGCGGCTCCTGCATATCAACGCCTGCAGATGCTTATAGCCTCGGCAATAAGCATTTTCCTCCTGATATTCTTGCTAAAGGCGGTGGATTGGGAGGAAGCCATCCGGATTTTTCGTAGCGGAATATCCGTCACATCGCTCCTTTGGTTTATGCTTGTTACCTTTGGTATCGCGGTAGGTTATGCGGTGCGGTGGCGCCTGTTGTTGGATGGCAAGATCGGTTACGGAACGTCCCTCATGGCCTCCCTACTCGGCTTGGGCGCCAACATGTTCCTTCCTGCGAGAGGTGGAGACCTCTTGCGTGTACATTACAGCCGAGTTGTCGCGACCGTCCCCTACGCAGACGCTCTTGGTAGGCTTCTGGTCGAAAAGATGGTTGACTTGGTGACGATCATTTCCGTCGGCATATTTTCTTTGGTTTTACTGAGCCATACATTGAATTCCGAGTACCGAAATGCTCTGTTGGTCATCATGGTTGGTGCAATAGTTGGGATATTTCTATCGGCAGTTCTGGTAAGGAATTTCGGCAATCGGCTTGTCCCGATATTGCGGCCCGTCTTCGGTCTCCTGCGACTGCAAGATTTCTTTGACCGTCACGTAATTCATTTTATCGGAAATTCCGCACGAAGCTTATCTCTGTCCGTGACCATCGTTCCGGCCTTTCTGACGCTGGTTTTGTGGCTTTCGGCATACGCCCTTGCGTATATCTTCGTCGCCCGGTTTGTCGGCGTCGAGCTGAGTTATCAAGAATCGTTATTCGTGTTGTTTGCCGGGGGATTGGGTCTGATGATCCCAGCTGCACCATCCGGAGTCGGCACCTTCCATGCATCCGTCGTTTCGGCATTCGTATTGCTAGGGCGTTCACCCTCAGAGGGGTTACTCCTGGCGACGGCCGTTCATTTTCTCTTTTTTGTGGTGTACGTCGTGCCTGCAGCCCTCATCCTGGGACATTGGCGCTTGAACCGCTTGGCGCCGAGGTAACTTATGCGGGACTATTTCTATTCTCAATTGAGAAAGTACATTGGCCTCTTTGTCTTGGGCCAGAATTCCGTGGTCGAGATCGATCCGACGACGCCTCTGCTGATTGGTAAATTTCCTCAGGGCAAGATAACGTTTCGCTCGATAACGCAACCGACTGAACCTGTGAAAGAGTTTGACGAGCACAAGGTCGTCAAGATCGAAGAAGTCGCTGACACCAAACCTGATTATCTGGTCATCAGCGGCCTCATCCATTACGAACGAGACATACAGAGCATGTTCGCTCAGGCACGTGCATTGTGTTCACCTGAGACACGCCTTGTTCTTACCTATTACAGCAGCATGTGGCGGCCGCTTGCAACTCTCGCATCTAAGCTCGGCCTGCGCCGGCGGGTTCCTGAATCGAATTGGCTTGCCCATGAAGACGTCGAGAATCTTCTGACGCTCGAAGACTTCGAATTAATACGACTGGACCAGAAGATTCTAATCCCGGTTTACATCCCACTTATCAGTGGCTTTGTTAACCGTTGCCTTGCTCCTCTTCCGCTTTTTCGAACTCTCTGCCTTCTCAACATCGCGATTGCGAGGCCGGTCGGCGATGCCGCATCGAAAACCGAGCCGTCGGTGTCAATTGTAGTTCCAGCGAGAAACGAGGCAGGAAATATCGAGGATATTGTCAAACGGTTGCCGGTTATGGGGCCGGATGATGAACTCATTTTTGTCGAAGGCAATTCAACCGACGCAACGTGGAAGGCGATCCAAGAAGCGCAACAGCGCTATGGCGGCGAACGCACCATCCTGATTGCCCAACAGGATGGTAAGGGTAAAGGCGACGCCGTCAGGAAGGGTTTTTCGCTGGCCACAAAGGAAGTCTTGATGATTCTTGACGCGGACATGACGGTCCCGCCCGAGGATTTGCCGAAATTCTACAACGCCATCAAGGATGGGAAAGGCGAGTTCATCAACGGAACTCGCTTGGTCTATCCCATGGAAAAGGAGGCGATGCGTTTCTTCAATCTCCTGGGCAACAAGTTTTTCGCATTGGCTTTCTCCTTCGTTCTTGGCCAGAGATACAAAGACACCCTATGCGGAACCAAGGTGATCAGCCGCTCCAATTATCTCAAACTTCAGGCAAACAGATCCTACTTCGGTGATTTCGATCCCTTTGGTGATTTCGACCTGATCTTCGGCGCCGCGCGGATGGGCCTTAAGATCGTCGAGGTTCCGATCGGTTATCGAGAAAGACTCTACGGTGAAACGAACATCTCGCGTTGGCGCCATGGTTCCATTCTGTTGGCTATGCTGGCTTTTGCGGCAAGACGAATAAAGTTTCTCTGACGATGGAAATCGAAAGCACTCTCTATGACGCCGATCTTGCTCAAACGCTGGCAAATCGCGAGCGGCTAAGCGCAAATCCCAACCTGATGCATTGGTATGGCGAGCTCTACCAGGAGATGTTTCGACAGGAACCGGATATTGCCACGAATACCGTTCTGGAAATCGGAAGCGGAACGTCGCCTCTCAAGCGCTTCCTACCGAATGTCATCACCTCCGATGTGCTGAAGTTAGACTATTTGGACTTTGTCTTCGATTGCCACGAGATCGCTGGGTTGCCTGACATCGCGGACCATAGCGTCGATGTGATTACGATGACCAATGTTCTGCATCACCTGAAGGATCCCCTTGCGTTCCTCCGCGGGGCGACACGCAAGCTCACAAAGGGCGGCAGGGTGTATGCGACGGAACCTTATTTGTCTTGGCTATCCTACCCGATGTATAAACTTCTCCATCATGAGCCGGTGGATTTCAGTATCCGCCGCCCGGTTCTGGATACCGTTCAGGGTCCTCTTTCGACCTCAAATCAGGCTATGCCACATATGATCTTCTTTCAGCGGCCGGACTGGCTCGCTGAGCTTGCAGATTGCTATAGCCTTGAGAAGACAAGGATCAGCTATTTCACCTCCCTCTCCTATATGGTGACAGGCGGGATATCGAAGAAGTTTCCTGTGCCTGGCTGGGCTTATAAGCCTTACTTCAAGCTCGACAGAGCAATAGGCGCCGCGCTGCCCAAGGTGTTCGCCTCATTCTTCACGGTCCGCCTCACGTCAAAAGAAGAGGTGTAGGGATGGTTTTGCTACGTCTCGCCGATTGGCTCTATCGGCATTGTTATGCCCTGTATTATCCTCTCTATTCCGTATGGAAGGCAGTTTCGGAACGACGTGAGCGCGCTTTGATGCGTGAGCTCATTTCGCCGGGCATGGTCGTCGCAGATATCGGTGCAAATATCGGAATATATACCCGCATGTTCTCCGCGCTGACGGGAACGACCGGCCATGTCCATGCCTTCGAGCCGGCGCCGGCGAACTTCGAAAAGCTTGAAGCAACGGTAACCGGCTTGTCGAATGTATCCCTGCAACACGCCGCGGTAGGAGCGGCCAGCGGCACCACAAGGCTGTATGTTTCGGCCGAGCTGAATGTCGATCACCGAACATTTGATAGTGGCGATGGGCGAGTGAGCATCGACGTCCCATTGGTGAAGCTGGATGATTACTTTTCGCCAGGGCAGCGGGTCGATTTTATCAAAATCGATGTTCAGGGATATGAGTTGAGCGTTCTACAGGGTGCCGAGCGGGTCCTGCGGGAGAATCGCGACATTCGGGTATTCATGGAGTTCTGGCCTTATGGTTTGTCGAAAGCGTCCGTGAACCCGGCCGAACTCACCAAATTCCTACAGATGCTGAATTTCGAGTTCCAAAACATAGCGGATCCACCTGGCACTGCTTTCAATTACGAGAGCCTTGATCCAAAAAACGCGGGCCAATATTGCAATCTGGTCGTTGCAAGAAGAGCGCCCGCCAATCACAAAACCACTTAGAGGCGGCCTGAGGACAATGTTATCCACCAGCAACAAAATCCTGATCGCTCGCTCTCTATCCAAAGCTGTCTTGTTGGTCCGGGGTTGCGTTGGCTTACCCGCAACCGTCATAACGAAGCGCCGCGGAATAAATTGGTCGCTGGACCTTAGAGACGGCGTTGATTTCGCGATCTACCTATTGGGCGGGTTCGAGGTCAGAACGCTCGATAGGTATAGAGAGCTGATAGGGGACGGAGACATAGTCCTCGACATCGGCGCCAATGTGGGTTCTCATACGTTGCCCCTGGCGCAATTGGTGGGCGGAGCCGGCAGGGTGATCTCCTTCGAGCCGACGGCTCATGCATTCGCGAAACAGAAGGCCAATATTTCGCTCAACCCGACGCTCGCCCAGCGAATCGACGCTTACCAGATGATGCTTATGGCAAGTGCATCCGAAGCGATGCCCGAAGCGGTCTATTCAAGCTGGCCGCTCGAAGTTGCTGAAGATTTGCATAGCGAACACCACGGTCGACTCATGTCGACACAGGGCGCGCGGCTCGGCACGCTGGACGAAACATTGCGGGATCTTGGGGTCGGCAAGGTCGATTTCATAAAACTTGACGTGGACGGAAACGAGCTTGCGGTTCTACTTGGGGCGACGGTGACTCTCAAAAAGTTCCAGCCGCGTATAATGCTTGAATTGGCCCCCTATGTTTACGCTGAGAATCCCGGAGACTTCGACAGATTGTTGGAGCTTCTCTGGCAGGGCGGCTACGAGATTGATGAAATGGCATCTGGCAGGAAACTGCCTGAAGACGCCGACAAAGTACGGGCGATGATACCGGAAGGTGGCGGTATGAATGTGCTGGTTAGGAGCAAGAGCTCAAAGGAAGGTAGATAACTTTCTTCGAGGGTTATCGGATGGATAGGATTGGTCACTGCATGGATGCGCAGTTCAATGAATGCATGAAGGTAGCGAGAAGGCTTGTCGACCAGAGCTTCCTTGAATCGTTGAAACAGCCTCAACCGCGCGCAATTATCGTGGCGACGACGATGGTCTGGGTTCAGATCGTTATCTCTTGGGCGATCGCGCTCTTCGGCCCTTGGTGGGTGCTATGGCTGCCATTCCTGATTAACTCCGCGGTAACGCAAGGCATGTTGCTTTGGGTTCACGAAGCGTCGCATTTCCACCTCTTCTCCAGCCGCCGCAAAAACGATATCTGGTGCGATATATTCTTTGCCGCGCCTGTCGGGATGTCAGTCGGCGCGTATCGACTACGCCACATGAGCCACCATGCACATCTGGGTACAGAAAAGGATGAGGATGGTTACCCCTATCGCGAGCCGATCAAGGGCTTCCGGGCGCTCGCGTGGGTCATGGTAAAGGCGCTGAGCGGTGGCATGGGAGTGTGGCTGGCGGCTGACAAATATGGTGGTCTGGCTCGAAAGAAAGCATCGGGTAACTCGCTGTCGCCTTCCTGGTTAGCGCCGATGGTGACCATCATCTTCAACGGCTTGCTGTTTGCACTCTGCATTGTCACGGGACGATGGTATCTCTACATTCTGTTATGGGGTTATCCCATTGCTGCCGTGGCAATCGCCCTGAATATTATACGCACCATCGCGGAGCATCAGCCCGAGGATTATCCACTTTACGAGGACGGACGGGAGCGGGCCATGATGCCGCTCGCCCGGACGACAGTCCCTAATTGGTTTGAGAAATGGCTTATGTACCAGGCGAATTTCAACTATCATATCGAACACCATCTTTTTCCCGCCATTCCGCAGCACAATCTCGCAAAACTTCATAGGCACCTGCTCAAAGGTGGTTTCTACGAGCATTTTCCGAGGTGCCTGCAGCGCAGTGGTTTTGCAAAATTCATCCGACTCTCGAGAAATCGTAAGAACGATGATTTCTCAGATTCGGTTCAAGATGCGTTGGCTCTCTAGGGTCTAAAGGTATTGAACGCGGCAAACATGAACTCTCAAGCGACAAATCATATAAGATCAACCCCTACAACGTGCAGCGGTTGCGGCAGTGACAGCTGCACAGTTGTCGCTACCGGGCGCGACTATATATATCACGGCAGTGAAGACTTCTTCAGATACGTCCGATGCGATGGATGCGGTCATTTCTATCTCAATCCGAGACCCGACATCAGCCAACTGTCTTTGATGTATCCGGCGAACTACGGAACCTTCTCGAATAGATTTCAGAGCCGGGCAAATCTCCTTGGACGAGTAAAGACCATCGTCAATCGAAAGCGCCTTAAGGATGTTGTCGCGCATCTCCCTTTGCGGGGAAGAGTGCTCGATGTAGGATGCGGCAACGGCGAACTTTTGATTGCACTGCGTCAAGCGCGTCCTGATCTTGAGCTCTTCGGTCTCGATTGGCATTTCCCGGCTGAAACGCGTACCGCCCTGGAAAAACAAGGAATAAAGGTAGTCGAAGCGCCGCTCGAAGCGGCGGAATTGCCGGCCCAGCCATTTGATCTCATCGTCATGCTCCAGCTTATAGAACACCTTTGGGAGCCAGAAGAGAGCTTGCGGCGCCTTGTCCTCGCCTTGGCGAAGGATGGCCGGTTATTGATCGAAACGCCTAATACTGACGGCTGGGACAGACAGCTGTTTGCGGGCTGTGCATGGGGCGGATATTATTTCCCGCGGCATTTGAACCTTTACAATTTTGAGCGTTTGGCCGAACTCCTGCGCAGAGTGGGGTTGGCTGTCGAATCTCAACGCAATCTTCCGGCTCCTTTGATCTGGATTTACTCCCTGCAAGGCGCTGTGCAGGCGCGTTTCGGCTGGAAAAGCACCTTGACGAAGATTTTCGGCGTCAAAAATATACCCTTGATTGCTGCCTTTGCTTTTCTTGATATCGCCGCCATCGCGATGAGATTTACAACGTCAAACCAACAGGCAATATCGAGGAAGGCATAGCCGCCATGTGGGCTATGCCGGCGCCGAACGAGCTTTCACGCGTTGCGGCCCCGGAAGCCTGAATTGGCCTACCACAGACCACTTTGCTGCCGAGCGAGGAGCGCACGCACGAGGGCGGCCGCCGCCGGTTCGCGACCTTGGTTCATCGTCTGCCGCGGATTGCGGGAGGCCGGCCTCGGTGTCGAGTTGGGTGGGTTGTCAGGCAGGGCGAAGGGATCGGTGGCGCCGTCGGTCTGGTACTCCGGCAGAAAGCTCTTTGCTCTCGCGAGCCGGTTTGTGGCCTCCTGGTTCCCCGGAACATCGTAATCTCGAAAAGCCCAAGCCCTGTTCATCAGGCGTTGCGCCTCCTCGAGCGATTGAGCGGCGTTCAGCCTGGCGATCAGGCGAGGGTCCTCCTGCAGGAAGAACTCGGCCTGTGTCTGCGGGCTGATCGCACCCGGCTTTTCGCCCTTGGCGGCGGCGAAGTCGTAAAGTGCCTGCAGTCGGGTGTTACGCCACGACATAATGGCGCCTGATCTGCCGGGCTTTCCGCTCTTGCTTGGGTCGGACCAAGAACTATTGGCTCTCTTGGCCGAGAACTGGCTTTCGGACTGGCCCGTCGAGGCGATAGCCGCAAGACCATAAGGGTTGGTCACCTTGATGATCGACCCATCTCGCTGCTTATAGCCGTTCTTGATCGTGCCCATGAAGCCGTCGAAGACATCGGCGTCGACGGGTTGCTGGCTGGGAGTGCCCCTTACCGCCTGCCGATCGTCGCGGCCGGGTTTCGGTGTGGGAACGGGCACTTTGCCCGTTGGAACGAAGGGATCGTCGCCGGGCAGTTGGGGCGCCGTCGCGGGCTGCTGGCGGCGCTCGTCCGTCGTCAACTGCGGATCGGGATATTCCGGCCTCGGCGCGGGGACAGGCCCCTTGGCCGGCTGAGAAGGCACGGCATGCGCAACGCCCTTGGACTGTGCCGCGATCGCCGCTTCAATCATGCTGTCCGGATAAAGAGCGCCCGATGTTCCCTGCTCCTGCGTGATGAGGGCGCGAACAAACTTCTTTGCCATTGCCGGGTCGTTCAGGCGGAGATCATCGGCAGGGCCAATGCCCATCATTTGCGCGATGTTGGCAGCCGCCGTGAAAGAGTTAGGCGTCCAGCCCTTTGTTCCAGCGATGATTTGATTCGGCGTCAGCATGCCCTCTCGATACTTCTTCATGATCTGCCAGACATTGTGCTCCATGCCAGCTTCCGGCGTGGCATAGACAACTTGCGGATCGCCCTGGTCGGTGTTCTCGGAAGGGCCGATGATCCCCGGCCTATGTTGGCCGGCGTATTTGAGATTGGTGGGATTGTTGTTGCGCATGCCGGGCGGCAACTCGCCGCGACGAACGGGATCGGATAGAACCGTTTGAAGCTCTGCCCCGTCGTTTGCGGATCCGGCGGCGGCGGCGCCAGGAGCTGGCGCCGCGGGCTGTTGGCTGTGTTCGTCCGTCGTCATCTGCGGGTCGCGATATTCGGGTCTCGGCGAGGGAACGGGTCCGTTGTCAGGCAACGGAGCGAAGGCATCGTCGCCTGGTTGATCGGCCGCCATCGGCTGCTCGCGGCGATATTCGGTCGTAACCATCGGGTCGCGATAAGGCCGCGGCGTCGGAATGGGAGGGTTGGCAGGCGGTGCGAATGGATCGTCGCCAGGCTGGTCGGCCGCCCGGCGATAGTCCGTCGTGACCATCGGGTCGCGATAGGGCTTCGGCGTCGGAATAGGCCCGTTGTCGGGCAGCGGCGCGAAGAGACCGGCGCCGGGCTGGGCGGCCGGGGCCATGGGCTGTTCGCCGCGATCATCAGTCGTCATCAGCGGGTCGAGACTGGGTCTTTCCGGCGGAACGGGCCCGTTGTCGGGCAGCGGCGCGAAGGGATAGTCGCCCGGATCGCCGGCCGGCGCCGCGCTGCCCTCACCGCTTGCCTGCTGCTCCTGCTGGCGGATCGCCAGCCCGCCCAGGAGAGCCTGGACAAGACGCGCGGCCCCTTGCCAGGGGGATTGTACGGGGCCCGAATCCATGCCCTGCTGCAGCATGGCATCAGCCAGCTGCTTGCGCCGGTCGCTGATGTCGCCCTGTGTCTTGCCGGTATCGCCGCCGAAAATGAATGACGCTAGTGACATTGGTCCACTGCCCTTTCGTAGAAGACGCGGTCGAAACCGTCTGTCTGGATGGATTTTTCACACATTATTGAACACGAGGCCGATCCGGATCGGACCGCCGTCCCTGTATCGGTAGGGACCGATCAGCACGCCGTTATTCCGCTGATGTCCTAGTTCAGCCGTCAGTCCGGCGCGTCGGCCCGCCACCGAAGAACAGCGACAGGAAGCCGGGAGAGGCCGGCGCTGGTGTGGAAGGCTGGCCTGTCGGAGCGACGGCACCTTGACCGGCGCCTGCCTGCTGCGCCTGCCGTTGCTGGCGAACCGCCCAGCCGCCGAGCCCGCCTTCGGCAAGCCGCGCGACCCCTTCCCACGGCGATTGCACCGGGCTCATATCCATGCCCTGCTGCAGCATGGCGTAGGCCAGTTGCTTTCGCTTGTCGTCGATGTCGCCCTGTGTCTTGCCGGTATCGCCGCCGAAGAGGAAATCCATCATGCCACTGCCCTTTCGTAGAAGACACGGTCGAAACCGTCGGCGTGTTCGAACACGGCGTCCGGATGGGTCTTGCGCACATCGTCGGACATCAGGCCGAGCTGGGTCGGGCCGCCGTCCTTGTATTTGAAGGCGTAGACCGGCAGGCCGTTATCCAGCGTGCCGACGCGTTTGATGTCTTCCTTCAGCCGCCGGTCGGATTTCGTCGCCCAGCCGCCGAGCAGCGAGCCGCCAAGGCCGAAGAGGCCGCCCATCGCCGCGTTGGATTGGGCGACCTGGCGGTCGTAGAGGCCCATCTGCTGATTGAAGCCTTCATTGATCAGGCCGGCCTGGTCGACGTTCGGCAGCTGCGTCGTCGGCGTGTTGACATAGCTCGGCTGGTGGACCTGCGATCCCGACATCAGCGCCGAAATCTCGTTCAGCGGCTGGTTGCGCTCGGTCAGGATCGAGTTCTGGGCATTCGAATACATATCGCCGAGATACTGGTCGGAGGCGGCCTGCTTGCGCGTGGAAAAATCGCGCAGCGCGTTGTCATAGGCCGCCGACCCCATCGAGATGCCCTTGTCGGCAAGGCTCTGGTCGAGGCTTGCCTGATCGCGATCCCACTGGTTGTTGAAGCCGGACTGCCAGTGATTATTGACATATTTGTCGACATTGCCGACGCTCAGATCGACATTGGTGCCGAGCACACCGGAGATCTTGCCGGTCTGGTCGTTGGCGAGCCTGGCGAGGCCGAGCTGGGTCTGCTGCGTCTGGTCGTAGATCGCCTGGTTTTCAGGCGAATAGGTCTGATAGGCCGAATAGGTCGGCAGTTGGTAGCTCTTGCCGGTCTGGTCTTTCATCGTCTGGTAGCCGCTGACCTTGTATTCCAGCGAACCATCCGGCGTGTACTGGTTGGTGTGGCTCAGGCCGGCATTGGCGATGGCGGTGTCGACGTTGGTGGCCGTCTGGGCCGCCGCGGTCTGGGTCGGATCAGGCGCCTTCGGGGCCTTCGGCGTGGAGACCATAGGGAAAATCCTCCTTCATGATTGCGTAAAGCAGCGCGTCGCAGTCGCCGAAATAGGCTTGCTGGCGGCCTTCCAGCCGTGCGCCGAGCCTTGCGAGCATCGTCTGGGCGTCGAAATTGTCGGCCCGTGTCCTGGAGGTCGCGCGGCGGCAGCCGAGCTGATGCACGACATAGCCAAACACCGATCGCATCAGCGTCCGCGACAGCCGGTCGGCGGCCAGCGAGACCTCGACGTCATGCGCGGTCCAGACGTTGAAGACGAAACCGGCGATGATCCGGCCGCGGTCGATATGGGCAAGCGTGGTGTAAGGCGGGTGGAAGCTGACGCCGATCCGGCCGCCGACCCAGGCGGCGATTTCCGCGCGCGGTTCGGAGACGATCAAATCGGCGCGCCCTTTTCATAAAGCACCGAGCCGCCGACCACGGCCGCCTCGGAGACGGAGCCGGAGGAGCCCGAAATCAGCGCACGGATCGTCGGCGCCAAGGCCGAACCGGCGCCGCCGGCGGAGGCGAATTTGCGCACCAGCGAAACGCCCGGAAATTTTGACACGCCCCAGATCGCCGTTCCCCATTTCGCCGCCGCATTGTTCTCGACCGAGGACAGCAGCGCCGTCGGTATCTTGGTCTGGTAGTCGACCGAGATCCCACCATACATCAGCGAGGAAACACCGATCTGCGCCGTCACCCCGATTAGCTTCGAGAGCTTGGTCGAGAGCCCGTCGCCATATCGGCTCCAGGCGCCGACCATCAGCGCATCGATCGCCACGCCATTGTCGTTGGCGCCGACCTCGGCCTCATAGACCGTGCCGTCGCCGGCGCCGAAGAACAGCCGGTCCTGCCAGGTCGCCCAGCAGGAGGCCGGCATGCCGACGAAGCGGCACCAGGCGCCGGTTTCGGTGTTCATCACATATTGATAGGGGCCGAAGGAGGACGGCAGGTTGACGATCGCCATCTGCCTGGCCGGGAAGCTCGAAAGCTGCCACTCCTGCGAAGTCGTGCCGATCGCCGCAACGGTCTCGCGCCATGTCGGGCCGATCCTGGCAGTGATCGCTCCGAGGCTGGTGGCGCCGCGGTCGAGCTGCACCGCCTTGGTGATCGGCACGATGCCATCGGTGGTCATGATCGCCAGATCGGCGCCGACCGAAAGCAGGCATCGATCGCTGCCGAGCGGCCGGCCGAGCTTGAAGGTGCCGATCAGGCCCCAGTTCGAAACACTCGAAGGATCGGAGCCCTGGAAGACGATCACCTCGCCTTCCGAGGAGATCAGCACCAGGCACTGCTGCAGGCCTGTCGAAACCGGAATCGTCCAGACGTTGATCGCAACCAGCGTGCCGCCATATTTCATGTTGCCGCCGACCGGCAGCACCGTGGCTGCGCCGCTGACGGCGTCGGTGGCGAGATACCAGACATTGGTCGAATTCTTCTCGATGAACCACAGGCGCGAGCGATAGGCGGTGACCGCGATCAGCAGCGAAGCGTCCGGTATGCCGGTGATCATCGTCGAGGCAACGTAAGGTGTGGCGACCGCGCCTTTTTCCAGCTGCGCATTGGTCACCGTTCCCGTCACGGTGACGACAAGCGTGCCGGCCGCCGGCGTGAAGGTGAGCGACACCCGATTGTTGACGCCGGTGCCGTTCAACGTGCCGGAGAAGGCGCCGGAGAGCGTGACCGAGCCGTTGCCGAAGAAGCTCAGCGTATAGGCCGTGTTGCGGACGGCAACGTTCTGGGTGGCGAGCGTTGCCGTGCCGGTGAGAAAATTGTTGGTCCAGGAGCTGCCGTTGAAGAGCAGCGGTGTATCCAGGCCATTGACGAGGCGCAGGAATTCCTGGCCGGCCGGGTTGGTATATTGCTGCACCGACCAATGGGCGCTGGCCATGCCCGAGACGACGGGCGCACCGGCAGCACCCCCCACCGTCACGTCGAAGATTTTGTCGCCGGCAGCGGCAAACAGCCTGTTGCTGACGCCCGAATAGGGGATGACCGTCTGCGCATCGGCGCCAAGGCCGGTGGAAAAGGCGAGGAAACCGTAGCGGGCGCGGACGCGGTTTGCCTCGGGAAAGAAGTTGTCGAGCTGAAACGCCGCATCTTCAGGCATATCCGCCATTTCGACATCGGTTCGCCAGCCGCCGATCGGCGCGATCCAGTCCTTGCCTGGCGAAACGCGGCGGGTGCGCGCGTTTGGGGGAACAGGTCTGCGGGTCATGGATTTGAAACCGTGATCGTGCCGGGCCAATAATTCTCGGGCGCCTGTCCCCTCGCCGGCAGCGAAAGGTCGACGGGGCTTGCTGCCCGATCGGCGCCGATGGCTGCTTCCTTGGATCGCTCGAAACTGGCGATCTCCTCGCCATAATCGAGGCCCTTGGCCCGCTTCCAGCGCCAGATCAGCGAGAGTTCGAGGAGGTCTTCGGGAAAACGGGCCGTATCGGTATCGTTTGCCCAATTCGCCCCAGAGGTCGCACCGCCATTCACCGCCACCCAGAAGCCGGAGATATAGGCATATTCCATCGTCTCGCCTGAGGCGTTCGGGTAGATGTCGAGCTTGCCGCCGGCCATGCGCCAAATCTCAGGCACCGCGTTGGAGTTGAGGATCGTCTGCCGCTGCCAGGTCTGCGGCTCGACAGGGCCGTTGAGCTGCCACAGGCGCGAGGCATTCCAGATCTTCGCATTGGCGGCAAAGCGGTTCCAGTCATCGGGCGGCTCGGCCGGCTCCGGATTTGCACCGGTCGCCACGAACTGCCGCCGCACCATCAGCGCCGACCAGTCATGCTCGCGCACCAGGTCGCGGCCGGCGCGGGTGGAGAGGATGCGCAGCTGCATGATCTGCGGATCCGCCGAGGACATGACGGCCGTCGGCGGATCGAGGTCGATTTCCGCGCAGACGTTCTGAATGATAGTCAAGAGCGACATACGGGGGAACTCCGGTTCAGGTCAGGCGGCTGGTTCAGGCGGCTGGGCGGCTGCGGGCCTTGTTGCCCTGGCCTTCGTTTTCGAGCGCCTCGAAGCGCGAGGCCATCTCCCTCATCTGCTCCTGCAGGCGGGTCACCTCATCCTTCAGCCGCTCGTTCTCGGCGGCGAAGGCCGAGGCGGCGCTGGAGTTTTCGGCAGTGGCGAGATAGGCCCGGGCGGCGGCGACGAGCTCGTTGGCGCCCATGCCGATCTTCTGCTTGGCGGTGTCGGAAAGGGCTGCGAGCTGCTCGACGGTGTAGATATTGACCGCCTCCATCTCCTTGATCTGGCTGGGTTTCAGATAAGGCCACTGCGCCAGCGGCGTGCCGGTCAGCTGTTCGCGGGCCTCGGCCCCCTGCTTGAACCGCTTATAGGCGTCGGCAAAGCGCTGTTTGTCGTTGTCGGTCACCTCGCGATAGACCTCGGTGTGTTTGTCGCCGGCGATAAAAATCCGGACGAATTCCTTGTCGGCAAAGATCGGCCGTCCTTCCTTCTCGGTCAGAAAGGTCTGCTCGACCGGTTCGAGGCTGAAGGAGGCATAAATTCCGGTGTTGTCGGGCATTTGCTGGTCTCGCTGTTGATGGCGGGGAAATAGGGATGGGCGGGGGAAGTATTCCCTCCTCGTCATCCTCGGCCTTGTGCCAAGGATCTGCTGCGCATCGACCGGCGGCAGAGGCTCGGGACAGGCCCGGGCATGACGAAAGGAGAAGTTGGAAGGCATTGGCAGCAGCCTCAGCGGGCGCCGAAGCGCCCGTTGATGGCTTAGGTTTAGTTCACCTTCGACAGGAACGGCCGCATCAGCGTCGCTTCGAGCACACCGGTCGCGGTGATGGTGATGCCCGTGCCGTTGGCGGTGGCGTTGGCCGAGAGCGTGATGCTCTGGACGACGCCGTTCGGGCTGTAGGTGATGCCCGAAATCGTCGTGCCGCCAGGGACACCCGTGCCGCCGACCGCCGCGCCGATGAACGGGCCGGAACCGGCACTCAGACCGGAAATACCCGCCAGCAGGTTGGAGCCGTTGACGGTGGTTGCCGTGAACGTCTGGTTGGCGGCGGCAAAGTTGACGTTGGCGATGGCCTTGGTGGTGGCCGTGGCCGAGGCCGGGGCGCTCGCCTGGCCTGCGGTGGCGGTGGTTTCGGCAACGACGAGAGCCGCCGTTGCGGTTGCCACCTGCGACGGCGCCTGGCCGTTGCGCTGCAGCCAGAGATAATAGGTGCCGGCTGCGAGTGTCACGGCCCCGACCGGGCCGCCGGTCAGCGTCGGCGGCTGGGCGGCCCCCGAAAAGACGCCGCAGCGCTGGCCGACGACGGCCGCCGCCGTGGTCAGCAGCGAAGCGACATAATCCCGGGTCCACTGGAACCACTGGCCGGGCTGAAGGGTCGTCTGCGACGCCAGCACCAGCTGGCAATAGACCCATTCGGATTCACGGTCCCCGCCGGCGATAGCGCCGAGGGAGAAGTTCGGGCCGGGAATACCGGAGCCGGAAACGATCGGGCCTTCGACGACGAACGGGTTCGCGCCAAGACGATCGGACTGGATTGTTGCGACCGACATTTGCTTGTTCCTTTCGTTGACGATCAGGCGAACAACACGCCCTGCAGGAAGGCGTTGTTCATGGTGAGGTTGCCGGCAAAGCCCATCAGCTGGACGAAGGCATCCTGGTTGGTGTTCATGCGCTCGTCGCCGATCGGGGCCATGTCGCGGTCGCGGTGCGGGCGGTAGAACAGGTATTTGGTGTTCAGGAAGAACATCTGGTTGAGCGGCGCACCGCCGCCGAAGCCGCCGTCGAAGATCACGTCGGCGCCCATATATTGCAGCGACTGGAAGCCGGCCATGCCCTTGTCGGCCGAGGTGATGCGCTGGATTGCCTGCAGCGATTCCCAGTAGAGGCGGAAGAAGTTGTTGTCGGCGACGACGAGATCGGGCGCGTCGGAGCCGCGAACGCAGGACATATAGAGCCGGTTCATGTAGCTCTGGATATTGGCATTGGTGGCGGCCGCACCACCATCGGCCGAGGCCGAGAATTTCTGGTTGCGCCAGAAACCCCAGGTGGCGCGCGAGATGCCGCCGACGGTGCCCGAGGTCGGAGAGGTCGAGATCAGCAGCTGCAGGCCGCCGATCTGCCGCCCGCCATCGGCCGTGCCATCGGAATAGCAGTCAAGCGCGATGTTGTTCTTCAAAGTGGTTTCGGCGTTCTCGATGCGCTGCTCGAGCAGATCGAGGATCGCATCCTCGCCGGAGTTCTGCAGCTGTTCGAGGCCGGACATGGAAACTGCGACCGCGGCCTGCTTCAGATCGTATTCGGCCGCAGTGATGACGTCGGACGGCTGCACATTCAGGATATCGTAGCCGGAATAGCGCTTGAAGGTGCTGTTTTCCTGGTACTGCAGTTCCTGGACGATTGTGCGACCGCCGGAGATCGGCTTCTTGCGGCCGCGGCTGTTCAGACGGGTGAGAAGACCGTTGTTCTTCGTCACGTCGTCGGCCACCGTGCCGCTGCGATTGCGCAGCGTCGTGGTGACGATTTCAGAGAGGTTGGGCGAAATGGGCATTGATCATTCCTTTGCTCAGACCTGACCGCGCGAAAAGCGCATGGCGTCGCGCAGCGAGTCTCGGATGGAGGTGGGCTGGCCCCTTGCCGCATCGCGGGTCGGGCCCGGCGCGGAAGAACCAGAGATGGATCGCGAGGCGCGGCGGGCTTGATCTGCCGCTGCTGCCCTCTGGGCTTGCTGTTGTGGGACAGGCGCCGGTGCAGTCTGGCTGATCAACTGCTGGCGAATGTCCGGGCGCATCCAGCATGCGGCGTCGTAGGCGTCCTGGAGCGACGTTGCCCGCCCTGCGTTGACGAGGGCGATCATGTCGTCGAGCACATCTTCGGCGTGCGCGTTTGCCGGGTCGGAAAGGAAGGCATCGACTTGAGTTTCGGTGTCCCTTTTCCGCAAAACATGTTCGACCGTCGCCTCGACATTGAAAGATCGAGGCTGCGGCCCTCCTTGCTGGGGTCCGGCCTGCTGCGAATTGCGCTGCAGGATCTCTCCCGTCTGGCCATTGACCAGGGCGTGAAGATTGACCCCGGCCATCCTGGCAACGTGAACGACGGTGTTGACGGGATCGTGGATCAGCGCCTTCTCCCAGTCGATCGCCCGACGCATGACATCGGCATGGGTCATGCCGGCCTGGCGGACGATCGGGGTGAATTCCTCCAGCCCCTTGTAATCCTGCAGGACGCGGAAGCCGTTATCGACTTCCTGTTCGCGCTTGGCGATCGCCGCCTGCACTTCCCCGGGAAGGCCCCCGAATTGCGCCTTGGCTTCCGCCGACCAGCCGGGCGGAACCCGGTTGCCGATGGCTGCCGGCTGTTCTCCGCCCTGCCCGCGGCTCTGCAGCGTCTGCTGCTGGGCGAGCGCGGCGTTTGCCGCCGGCGCCTGCCCTGCCCGCGCCGTAGCGCCGGCTTGCTCCTGCCCCTTGGCCATGAAGCGGCCGTTTTCGCCGTCGCCCGGCTGGCCTGATATATCGCCCGGTCCATTGGTCTCGACGGTGTCGATCGCCGCTTTCAGGCTGTCGCGGATGCTGACCGGCCTATCGTTCAATGGCTTATCGTCGAACGCACCAAAATCTTCGCTGCCGTTGCCGGCCTCGTTCAGGTCTTCCATATCCATTGGGAAATTTCCTATGTCGGGGATTGATGCCCGGTTCAGGCGTTGTACTCGGTGTAAATTCGCCTCAAGTCGTTGCGGATCTCGCTGCGATCCGTCTTCGGCTTCTCGATCGGCTGCGGCTTTTCATTGCCGATCTCGATCACCCCGGCTGCCCGGTAAGCCGAACGCAGCCTGGCCTTCGAGGTGTAATGCTGTCCGTCATGCATCGACTGGATGTCGATGCTGTCGCTGACGAAATGCGGTGCCGGCAGATCCGACTGCGCCGGGTTTTGCGCTGGCAGGCAATTGTGCGGCCACTGATCGAGTTGGTGCCAGCCGCCGCAGACGCGGCAATAGCGTTCTCTCATGCTGTTGCTCCCGACCAATTCATTGGTACGCTGGCTGCTGGAACTGCTGCACGGCCTGCGCCGCCATTTCGCCGCGCGCCTGCTCCACCGTGGCGCGATGTTCGATCTCGGCCTCGGCGACGCTGAGCTCGGCTCTGCGCTGTTCGGCGCCGGCCTTCACCTCGGCCGTCTTCAGCTTGAGCATCTCGCCGGGCGCAGGCTGCGGCTCCGGTTTTGGCGTGGCTGCTGCCTGGGAGAGCTGCGCTCCCACCTGCTCCAGCGTGCTTTCGAGCTGACGGCCGGCCCGGAAGCCGCGGGCGGCAAAGAGCAGCGTTTCGACCATTACCGGCACCAGCATCGGGCTCTGCTGCGCCATCGCTCCCGCCTGCTGCATAAAGCCGCCGACCATCTGGACGAATTCCATGCGGCGCTGCTTTTCGGCATCCTCGTCAGGCTCGATGGTCGAATCCGTCTCGATCTCGATCTGGAAGCCGCGAATGCTGTCATTGCGTAAGAGCTGCACCACCTCGTCGATCGTCGGCTGCTGCATCATCTGCTGCAGCTGCGGCGGCATTTCGGGCGGCGGTGGCGCCGGTTGGCCGGTCTGCTTTGCCCGCATGGCCGCCTGCTGTGCCGCCATCTGCATCTGCTGCATCTGCATCTCGACCTGCTGCTTCTCGGCCATCGTGGGCAGCCGGATGCCGCTGACCACCATCAGCGTTTCCGGCTGGAACTGGTCGCAGATGATCTCGCCGGCAAGGCGGATGATGTCGCGGGCAAAGCGGGCCAGCTCGGCCTGGCGGTCGCGGATGCGGATCGAGCCCCACTGGCTCTTGATGCGCTGCGCCGTCGCGGTTTCGGAGGCCTGGGTGTCACCGCGGACGATGTCGGAAATGCCGGTAATCTGGTAGACATCCTCGATCAGCTGCTTGCGCGCCGTCATGCAGGCAATAAGGACCTTCTGCACCTCGTCGATCGGCAGCGTCACGATGGCCTTCGAGCCGCCCTTGTCGGTAAACGCCGCCCATTCCGGGATCGGCACCATGACCATGTCGTTTTCCGGCCGCATCGCCTTCTCGATCGCCGGCGAGATCGCGCCGTCGCCGGAGGGATAAAACACTTTCAGCCGCAGCTGATCGGTCAGCTTGTTGATGCGTTTGGTCAGGAGATCGATCTCGTCGCATTGCTGCTGGTAATAGACATAGTCGGGAACCGGGATCAGCGAGCTCGTCGACATCGTGCCATAGGCCGGGCGCGGGCACGGCCAGAAATGCGTCAGATCGAGCGGCGGCTCGGAGACTTCCAACGCCACCGGCGAACCGTCGGCGATCCAGACGGTATAGTTCTCGCTCTTGCACCAGATCTCCCAGACATGGGTCTTGCCCTCATTCTCCAGGCGCTCGGCCTGGCTGATGCCCGTGCGGCTGCCGGCACCTTCCGCCGCCCGCGAAGCCATGGCATCAGTGCCGAAGCGCTTCTCCATTTCCGCGTCGGTCATCGGAACGCGCCGCGCCACCCAGGTCACGTCCTTCCAGCGCCGCGCCGGCGAATGCAGGAAGTCCGACCAGTGGACGTAATCGATGCACACACGCTCGTCGCTGATCGCTTCCGGCTGAGCACCGCCCATCCGACCGGGCAAACTCTCGGGAAGACTTTGGGCTGCCGCCGGGTCCGAGGGCAGGACGCCCATATCGAGCGGCTCGAAATCGGCCTCATAGCGCAGCCACACCGTGCCGCGGGCGCAGAGCAGAAAATCGTCGCGCACCGCCCGCATGATCGAATCGATATCGGCCTCATCGCCGGTATAGGCGAGATTGCGCTCGACCAGCTCCGAGGCGATGCGCGCCACCGGCTGGGCATCCTTGAAGCGGCGTTCGACGACCGGCTGCGGCACGCGGGCATAGACGGCCGGCTGCAGCACCGAAGTATTGGCCCAGAGCATCGGAAAGCGGCGCTTGGCGGCGCTCGTCTGGTCCGACTGCTGGTCGAGATAGATCTTCTCGATCTTGACGCAGCGGTCGTGCCAGGACTTGAAATAGCGCTGGGCGCGTTCGAGCTCTTGCTGCCAATGGGCGCCGACCTTGGCCGGATCCCAGCGCTGCTCGCCGTCTGAAGCCGTCATCTCGTCTTCCATCAAACACGCTCGCTTTGGCCAGGGGTGGAATCGGCAAATTCGTTGAATGTCATCGTCTGGAATGTCGGCAGCGCCTTACGCTCGGGCTTCAGCGGTTCGGGCGCCAATCCGGTGAAGATGATCGCCAGGCCGCCGAAAGCATCGGCGCCGTGTGAAGCCCAATTGTGCAGCGGCTCGTCGCGGAAGACGCTCAGATCCTCGTCCCAATCCTTGCGGTAGTTGCGCAGGCACTTGATGCCCTCGATGCAGCCGGCCTGGTCGAACTCGATCCTCGCCAGCATGCGCCGCGTGGCGTTGATGCGGTCATGCACATAGGCGCGCTCGACCTTGCGAACGGTGCCGAGACCACGCGCCCTCACCTCTTTCAGCATGACTTCGATGCGGGTCATGCCGCCGCGCGTCCACTCCCGGACCTTGATGTCATGCGGCATGTTGTGGACGCCGTAGACATAGCCGTTGTCGCGCGCGCGCCGCTCCAGCTCGTCGAGCATGCCGTCCATGCCGGTGCCGGTATGCTCGAAATAGCCGATCATCCGCACCCGGCCGGGCAGCACCTGAAACAGCCAGACGCTGTTGGCATCGTCCATGCCGATGTCGGAAATGGTGTGAACCGGATAGCCTTCGGCATGCGGGAAGACCCCGATGCGCTCTTCGGCGTCGGCGACCGCCATCTGCTCGGCGTAATAGGCGCCTTCGACGCTTGCCTCGAAAGCCTCGGCCGGCGTCGAGGGATATTCGCGCTTCATGTCGCCGAGCTGGGTTTCGGCCTTCTTGACGTACCAGGCTTTCTGCCCCTCGGTCAGGGTGATGCCCTGGTCGCCCAGAGTGCGGAAATATTTGGCGAAAGCATCGCTGACGATGACGCCCTGAGGCGCGAGCGCATATTGCGGTTCCTTCCACCAGGGAAAGAAATGGAACTTGAAGTCCAGTTCGGTCAGCTTGGCGACTTGCCGCTGCTTGACCTTGGCATCCTCGCAGAGCGTATAGAAATGCCCTTCCTGGCCTTCCGCCGTGCTTTCGATGAACACCAGCTGGCCGGCCTGCACCGTATTCAAAGCGCCGGTCCTGACTTCCCGCGCCTTGTCGGGATATTTGGCGCAAAGCTTTCCATATTCGGAAATATGCAGGTATTGCAGCGTTCCCGAGCGCAGCGAGGTGCCGACGCGGATGCTCGAATTGTTGGCGAGCAGCAGTTCGGCCTGGTTGCCCCTGACGACGGGCACGGCGTTGCGGATGGCTTCCGGCAGATTGTCATAGGGGTATTTGACCTTGTCCCGGAAGATCGTCTGCACGTCACCAAGCGTATGGGCGATGGTGCCGGCCCTGATATCCCGGTTGAAGACGCAGGCATCGAGCATGAAGATCTGGATGAAGGTCGTCAGACCGAGCTGACGGGCCTTCAGCAGCACGTTGAGATAGTGCATCTCCTCGAAAAACGTCATCTGCGTCCAGTTCATTTCGAACCTGACGCGTCGGCCCGCTTTGTCGGTGATCCAGTAGAGATTGTTCAGCCGCCAGCGCCAGTCGGAAAACTGGTCAACCGCCGTTTGGAAGTCCGCGGGTTTTGCCATTGATATCTTCCAGCAATTGCGAGACTTCGCCGGTCACGCCCTGTTCGGGCTCGATCTTCGAACCGTATTTCTTCGGCTTCAGCTTCTCGGCGACCCATTGGCGGGTGGCGATGCGCAGTTGCGAGCGCCTTATCGCCTCGCCGTTCTCCTGCCAGCCGGTGGTCTCGCCGGCGGCATTCTTCTTCTCGATCCAGTCGTCGCTGCGGTCATCGGCTATTTCGACCAGTTCGTCGACGAAGCTGTCGGCGAGGATCTCGCGGGCCAGCGCATAGCGCGCCCGAAACGCCGCCTTGCCGTCATCGGCGAGCCAGGAGAGCACCGTCGATTTCGCCGGCATATCCTCATCCCGGCAGATCGACCGCAGGCTTTCCCTGTCGGCAATGCGCTCGCAGATCTTCTCGGCCAGCGCCTGGGTGAACTTGGTCGGTCTGCCCATGGGATCCGCTTCTGAAGGCTCAGAACAGCGCGATGATGTTCGACGCCGTCGTCCCGGTCAGCGCCACGATTGCCGCATGCACCGGCAGGATCGTCCCGGCCGGCACGCTCTTGAAGATCACCGGATCCATATCCCGCCGCGGCGCAATCGCCACATCTCCCGCCGTGCCGATATAGAGCGCGCGCGCCCCGACAATGGCACTATCATTCGGCGTCACCACCGAGGCCCGCGAGGCCGGAGCAATCGAAGGGTCCATTGCAGTTCTCCTTGAAAGGACACAGCCCGACCCGGCTCGATCCCGATGTGATCGAACATGAAGGCTCGGGCGGAAGGGGTGGGGATCGACGACGATCAGAGGACGCTGTCAGGGCCTCGGAAACGGCCGGTGCGCAAATCGTGCAAGTGACGCACGCGACCGCAGGCCGGCGCCGACTTGGTCGATCACCTCTGAATTCAAATCTCGCAGTTTGGATTTACGGTAGTCTTAACTGATCTGCCGGGGGGTGATCAAGGGTTGATCGTGGGTTAGTTTTGAAATCAAGCCTGCCCGACCAATTGGCGGCAGAATGCCATCCGCTATCCAGCAAGTTTGGCAAAACACGCTCCCCAACCTCCGTCCTCCTCGGCCTTGAGCCGAGGATCCATGCCCGCTGCTGATGGAGGCCACCGTGGATCCCCGGGTCAAGCCCGAGGATGACGGAGCAAGGGGTGAGCTCCTTGGGAAACCCGCGGCTGTGCTCAATGACCGTGGCGGCTCGCAAGTCTGGGCGAGTGACGCATGCGGCGGGAAGGACGACGCCGATTTGATCGTCATTCGTTAAGGACTCAAATTTCGCAGCTTGAATTTACGGTAGTCTTAACTGAGCTGCCGGGGGGTGATCAAGGGCTGATCGCGGATCGGTCTAAACTCTGCCCTGCCCATGCCCCAATCGGCAGCAGAACGCCCCATCCGCTTTGCCAACCTTCAGCTCCGGCGTACAATTGGCAGCCTGTCGGTCAAACGGTGGAGGCGTCAGTGAAAACCGCGGGACTTTTTCTTTGCCTTGTCGCTTGTCTCGGCATCACGCTTGCCGAAAACCGGGCCGATGCCGACGAATTGGTGCGGTTCGAAAGCGTGCCCGTCAAGCTGAGCCCCTTCCGGATACGCAAGGCTGGCGAACAAGGAGAAATTATCTCCCAACCGCAAGGCACGCCATTGCTGGGTTATCTGTCCCGCCCCCAGGGTCAAGGCCCCTTCCCGGCCATCGTCGTCATGCATGGATGCGATGGCCTGCGGTTGAGCGTCAAAGACCTTTGGCCGAAACGGCTGGTCTCATGGGGGTACGTCGTGCTGGTCGTCGATAGTTTCACCACCCGCAATATCAAGGACACCTGTCAAAGCACTCTCCCCGACCGGGTCTTCGACGCCTATGGGGCTTTGGATTTCTTATCGAAATCGAGTTTTGTCGACGTGCAGCGCGTCGCGCTGATGGGCTTTTCGGCGGGCGGCACCGCGACGCTGGAGGGAACGAAAATCGAAGGTAACGAACAGCTGATGGATCACAAATTCAGGGCGGCGGTTGCCTACTATCCGGTCTGCGCAGCCAGTCAGGGCGATGCGACGGTGCCGATCCTGATTTTGAGTGGCGAACGAGACAATTGGAGCCCAACGGAACCATGCCGGAAGAGGCTTGCCAATCTGACTGACGATAGTCCGCCGATCGAGCTGAATATCTACAAGGGTACCTATCACGATTTCGATGCCCCGGAGTTTGCAGTGGGAAGGCGGGTGTTCGGTCATATCGAAAAATACGATCCGGACGCCGCAGCAAAATCCATCCGCAGCGTTCACACATTCCTTCGAAAGTATCTCTCGAACTAACGGGAAACTCCGCGATCTGGTGCGACATCGTAATGCGCCAGCGGCGAGTGTGGCAGCAGCGCACCCCCAATCTCCGTCATTCCAGGCCTTGAGCCTGGAATCCATGCCCGCTGCTGATGGGGCCGGCATGGATCCTCGGGTCAAGCCCGAGGAGGACGGAGGGTGGGGTGAGCTACGCGGCAAATCACGACGTATGGCGGAATATAAGGGCAATTGCGCTTCCCGATCGCCCTCGCAACACGCGCCGGCTGCCTGCCGGCCGCGCGCCCATTTACCCAGGATTTAGATGCTGCTCGGCCGTGCCGACGTGGTCGAACTGCTCGCCGAAGACAAAAAGTCTTCTTCGGCGCTCGGCAGCTTGCCCTGCGGCGTCAGGTCGTCGACGGCCTTGGGGAGATCGCGGCTCAATCGGCCAAGAATCTCCTCGTGCGAAAGGCCGGTATTTTGAGCAATTTCGTTCAGAACATCCGGACCGAGGGCTTCGGCGAGCTGGCCGTCATTGATCTCGGCATTCTCGCCGGGCTTGACCCACGAGTCGATCTTGTCGCCGTGGCCGTTCTGCTGAAAGGTCTTGAGGAGATCGCCGAGACCGCCGCTGACGATGCCGCCGGAGGTGAGACCGCCGAGAAGGCCGCCCAAACCACCCGAGCCGCCCAGCCCGCCGAGGATGCCGCCGAGCCCGCCCGGCTGCTGGCCTCCGGCACCGGCCTGCTGCTGGCCTCCGGGGCCGGCCTGCTGCGGGTTCTGCATGCCGCGCAGGAGTTCCCCGATCTTGTCTCTGTTCTGATAGCCGGCAAGGGCAAGAACGGCGAGAAGCGCCTTCAATTGACCGCTCATCATGATGAATCCTCCCATGGTTTTCCAAAGCGCAGCCGACCCAAGCAGAGTGCTGCATGGGCAGCAATGTCCAGAGCGCCCAAAGGTTCCGCGCCAGGCGCTTAAAGCCCGGCCGTTCACCCTGCCACAGACGCCGCAGATCAGATTTCCGGGCAGCCGCGCCGGTTGGCAAAGGTCGTTCCTCAACGCAAAGAAGACGCGTGGCGGGCGCGGGCTAATCGATGCGGCCACTTCACCGTCCCTCTATCAAACTAATTAGCATTGACTCATCAATTAGTCCACGCTATTGCTTTCCTCATGATCGAAACCGCCTCCATTACCGCCGTCATGCGCGCCCTTGCCGATCCCACCCGGCGGGCAGTGTTCGAACTGATCGTCCGCTCCGACGAGATCACCGTCGTCGAACTGACGCGTGCAGGCCACGTCACCCAAGGCGCCGTTTCCCAACACCTCAAGGCGCTGAAGCAGGCGGGGCTTGTCACTGAGCGTCCCGAAGGCCGAAAGGTCTATTACCGTGCCGCCCCTGATGGCCTCGAGCCGCTTGTCGACTGGATGAGCCATTACGGCCTCTTCTGGCGCGAACGCTTTGCCGATCTCAGAACATTGCTGAAGGAAATCGATCCATGAACGAGACCGCATTGAAGCCCGACACGCAGGAGATCGTGATCGACGAGATCTTCCCGCATCAGCCGGAGACGCTCTGGAAAACATTGACCACGGCCAGTCTGATGGGCCGCTGGCTGATGGTGCCGGCCGGTTTCGAGCCGGTGGAAGGCAAATGCTTCACCTACGAGACGACGCCGGCCGGCGCCTGGGACGGCACCATTCACTGCCAGGTGCTGGAGGTGACGGAAAACGAACGTCTGGCCTATGCCTGGAAAGGCGGGCATGCGGAGAACGCCGGATATGGCTCGCCGCTCGATACCGTGGTCACCTTCATCCTGACCAGGGTCGAAAAGGGCACGCGGCTGCGCCTCATCCATTCCGGCTTCGTGCTGCCTCGCAACGAAACCGCCTTCCAGAAAATGGGCGAAGGCTGGAAGAAGGTCGTCCAGAACATCGGCGCCATCGCCGACGGCAAGAACTGAGGCGACCAACCCGTCGTCCAACAACCCTTATCAGGAGAGAGACATGAGCAAGCCCTACACCGGCGGCTGCGCCTGCGGTGCGATCCATTATGAGATCGCAGCCGAACCGATCGCGATGAATGACTGCCAGTGCCGCGACTGCCAGAAGACCAGCGGCACTGGGCACGGCTCCTATCTGACCTTCCCGAGCCGGCAGGCGGTGAAGCTTGAAGGCCAGGCGACGCATTGGGACATGGTCGCCGACAATGGCAACGTCAAGACCCGCGGCTTCTGCCCCGCCTGCGGCGCACCGGTCTACCTGACCTTCTCCTACATGCCCGACTTCTTCACCATCCATGCCGCCAGCCTCAACGATCCCGATAGATACCAGCCCGAGATGGTGACCTACACCCAGAGCGGCCTTGGCTGGGACCAGGTCGATCCGACCGCGGCGAAATTCGAAACGATGCCGCCGATGTGATCTGGGCCAGCGGAAGTCGCGCGCTTCTTGTTCACGCGATCTGAACAGCAGATGCCGTATTCGCAGGAAAGCTGGGCACCACATTTGGCCCAGTTTTTCCCGTTGCGGGATCTGCAGACGCGGGACTTCCCGCTTCGTTGCCAACGGGTGAGTTTCTTTCCCGTCACTGCCAATCTACCGCAAAATTGCCTTTGACATTTCGCTCCATAGAATATATCCATGTGGCTATATAGCTGTATGGTGATATATGGACGACAGGCTCGATGCGATTTTCTCCGCACTCTCCGATCCCACAAGGAGAGCAATTCTTGGGCGGCTTGCTCACGGCAAGGCGACCGTGGCCGAACTCGCTGATCCCTTCGAGTTGTCTCAGCCTGCCATATCAAAGCATCTCAAGGTCCTGGAACAGGCCGGATTGATCCGCTCCGGCCGTGAAGCGAATTCGCGTCCCCGCGTCCTTGAGCCGGACGCGTTGAAGACAATCGCTGATTGGATCGCCGATTACCGACGCTTCTGGGATCAAAGCTTTGATCGTCTCGATGACTATCTGTCCAAGGTACAAGGATACGAAAATGACAAATCCGGAGATCGACACTGACAACACCCGCGACCTGGTTCTTGTGCGAAGGTTCGATGCCCCATGCGATCTCGTTTTCAGGGCATGGACCGACCCGAAAGCGTTGGCGCAATGGAGTGGTCCTCACGGTTTCAAGGCGGTGGGCGACGAGCTTGAAGTCCGGGCGGGCGGTAGACACCGCGCCTGTCTGATCGCGCCAGGTGGAGAAGAGCACTGGGTCGGCGGAAAATACCTGGAGGTCGAGCCGCCACACAGGCTTGTCTTCACACATGCCTGGGAGAGCGGGACCGGCGAAAATAGCCCGGAAACGGTCGTCACGATCACGTTCAGGGAAAGCGACGGAGGCACTGAAATGACTTTTCGGCAGAGTGGATTTGAAAGCGCATCATCGCTTGAGGGTCATGAAGCCGGTTGGTCGCAAAGCCTCGAGCGATTGGGCGTTTTTCTAGAATCCGAAGGACCGGATCATGCGTAAGGCGGCGATGAAACTATACTATTGCGAGACGCTCAATCCTCGGAAGGCCTGCGCCGCCGCTCGTTTTCTTAAAGCCGACGTCGAGTTCGTCAGGATTGACCTGGCAAGCGGAGAACAGCGCACCGCAGAATTCCTGGCGCTTAACCCGAACGGGAAAGTCCCGGTGTTGCAGGATGACGCCGGAACCTTGTGGGAAGCGAATGCCATCATGTGCAGGCTGTCTGACAGCGTTGCATCGGATTTCTGGCCGCATGACCACCGGCAGATCGACGTGCTCCGCTGGTTGAGTTGGGATGCCAGTCATTTTACCCGGCACGGGGCAACACTGTGGTTTGAAACCTTGATCAAGCCGTTGTTCGGTGGAGAGCCTGACGTCGGCCTGATCGAAGATGCGAAGACGAATTTTCGTCACCATGGCCGCGTGCTGGACGATCATTTGGCGAGGAACAGCGTCGCCGTCGGGAAGACCCTGACCGTTGCGGATTTCGCGCTGGCCGCTGCACTTCCTTATGCAGCCGCCGCCGAGATTCCCCTCGCCAAGTTTCGGCATATCCAAACCTGGTACGAACGGCTTGAAGAACTGGATGCGTGGCGAAACCCTTTCCCGGCGTAGGAGCGCACCGGCGAAGGACCCCTTGCGTGTGAAAGGCGTTGTCAACGTGGTCATGGGCTTACGCGGACCGAGTTACTCCGTTGCCGAACTCTCGGCCGGCGGCGTGCGGCGAGTTAGTGTCGGCGGATCGTTTGCGCGGGCAGCACTCGGGGCTTTGATGCGGGCCGCCGAGGAAGTGAGATCAGCCGGCACGTTTGGCTATGCCGTCGACGCGCTCCCGGCTGCTGTCATCGGCCAGCTGATGTCACAGGGAAAACGCCGTGACAGGCAATGAGCCAAAGCGCGGGCCACGCGTCCGGCAATGCGATCAAGGCGTCAGTTGCAAGCGGATGAAGTTTTGCCTAAGGCGCTTTAACGACCGAAGTCTCGACCCACGCATTCGAAACGTCTTGCGGCGTGCCACTGTTTGTGACCACCACAGTCATCCACGTGTTTTGGCCCTCTATCAAATAGGCCGTGCCGCTTTGCCTGCGCTCTTTCGTTATCTGACCCAGCGAGGCTGCAGAGAGCCCAGCTTCGAAGGCTTCAAGCTCAACGTTGGAACAATGCATCCCTTCCTGACCACCCTTGCCCAAGGCTAAGACAAAATTGAACGAGCAAGTGGCAGAAAAGAGGTTTCGGTATTCCCGAAAAAGCATGGCGAACCGCTGCCCGCTCGGCATCGTGTAAACCTCGCTGCCGGTTCTTGGCTCCGAGCTTGCATTGGGCGGAGAAGAAATCGCGTCGACTTTCCAATCGCCTCGATCAACGCCGCTGTGCAGGGCAGCCAGGCTTCGGCCATTCAATACGCAGAGCTTCAAGGTATCGTCGAGAGGACACGCAACCGCTCCCACCTGGCTCGATATGATTATAATCGCCAAAGCTGCAATCAAACGCACGCGCTCAATCCCCAAATCACCCTGTCGGCACCGTAGTTTGGATGCTGGAGAAAGCAAGACAGCAGCCAGGCAAACACCCGCGGTGAAGCTTGAAGGCCAGGCGACGCATTGGGAAGTCGCCGGCGACAGCGACAATATCAGGAAAGCGCGGCTTCCACCTGGGACGCGGCGCGTCTTGGACGCGGTTCTGGCGATATTGCGCAATCGATCACGCGATATCTTTCCCTGGTCCGTGCCGCAGGCACCCGGGTAAAACCGTCAAGCGAAAGCTCAGGAGAGCCGCATCCTAAGGCGCGGGGGCCGAAGGCCGGAGCCTCGAAGGAGGGGGCGGGTGCCGCAAGGCCGCGGCAACCTCCCGTTTCTCTGGCTGGGAGCGCGCGCCCGGCAAGGCGCGCGCAACCTTCAACCAGCCTTAGCGAAAGCCGCCGCTGGCATTCAGCCGTTCGCCGGTCAGCCAGCGGGCGTCGTCGGAAGCGAGGAAGACCGCGACGCCGGCAATATCGTCCGGCTGGCCGACGCGGCCGAGTGGCGTCTGGCCGACGATGACCTGCTGGAAATCCGAGCCGATGACGCCGGCGGTGTGCGTGCCCTCGGTCTCGACCATTCCCGGCAGGATGGCGTTGACGCGGATTTTGCGTGGGCCGAGTTCCTTGGCAAGCACGCTGTTGATGCCTTCCACGGCTCCCTTGGTGCCGGTGTAGACCGCAGAGGCCGGCGGCGCCATGCTGGTGACCACCGATGAGATGTTGATGACGCTGCCACCCTCGCCGAGATGCTTGACCGCCGCCTGGGTGGTCAAAAGAAGGCCGAGCACGTTGACGTCGAACATGCGGTGATAATGTTCCTCGGTCACCTCATCGATCGGCGCGAATTCGTAGACACCGGAGTTGTTGACCAGCACGTCGAGCTTGCCGAACTCCCTGACGGCGGCATCGACCAAGCCCTGTGCCTGCTCGGCCTTGGAAACATCGCCCTGTACCGCGATCGCCTTGCCGCCGGCGGCGCTGATCGCCTCAACCACCGCGTCTGCCCCGGCCTTGCTCGAAGCGTAGTTCACCACCACTTGCGCACCTTCCGCCGCAAGGGCCTTGGCAATCGCGGCACCGATGCCCTTGGAGGCCCCGGTTACCACAGCGACCTTTCCCGTGAGCTTTGCCATATCCAATTCCTTCTGACCCGGACTGCCATCGACACTGACGGCCTTGTTCCGTAGTTCAGAAATTCGGAACTGTTGATCTTAATGTCAAGGGTCGCTATATAAAATTCATGAGACCGCTCTTTCACCCAGCATTAGAGGACATCCGCCCCGAAGCGGTCCTTTATGCGCTTTCCGATCCGGAGCGCGCCGCAATTTTCGCGTGGCTTTCCGGCGCCGGCTGCGGCGGGACCTGTTCTGCGCTGGGCCAGCTCGGCGAGCGGGTCATCCCGAAGTCGTCGCTGTCGAACCACTTCAAAGTGCTGCGCGAGTCCGGGCTGATCCTGAGCGAGCGCCAGGGCGTGGAGATGCGCAATCAAACCCGCTGCGCCGAGCTGGACGAGCGCTTCCCGGGCTTGATCAAGGCCATTCTGACGGCTTACAAACAGCTTCCCGGGCAGCCGGAGGCAGATTGACGGGCGGACTGCCGGAGCTTGCGCCGCCCGCTATTCCAGCCATCCTTATTCCAAGATGACGACGGCTTCGACCTCGAAGAGCATGGGGTCGATCGCCAGCTTGGGAACGGGAATCAACGTCTGCGCCGGCAGTGCAGCGCCGAACATCTCCCTGACGTTCTCCGTCAACACTTGAAGCTTGGACATATCGTGATCGACCACGAAGACCGTCAGCTTGGCGACCTGATCGGGCCTGGCGCCAAGCGCATCGAGGGCAGTGCGCAGATTGGCGTAGGCCTGCTTCACCTGGACGGCGAAGTCTGGCGACAAGGCGCCGGTGCTGTCCTGGCCGCCCTGTCCGGAGATGTAGGCCAGCCGGCCTTCCCTCGGCACGATCACCGCCGTGCTGTAGCCGTTCGGCGAGGGATCGTAGAGGTTTTTCGGATTGACGATGGTCAGCTTGAGATCGTTCTCGTTGGCTTTCGTCGCAGCGGAAATTCCGATGGTCATGATGATGAGCCCTCCGATGAGCAGATGCGTGATTGCGCGTGACATGAATTCTCTTGGGCGTTGAGGACTGAGGGGAACCTCCCCCACGGCCTGCAGGTTTGAACGTCGAATTGTTGCCTATACGATTGGCTCGTACATTGTACGATTAACTCGCATCGTACAATGTACGAGTCAATCCGTCAGCATCGACATTCGTCGCTTTGTCGGCTTAAATTGACGTTTTGTTCACTAAGGAAATCGGATGGCAGCCAAACGCAGCGGCGCTCGGAGCAAGCAGTCTCAACGGAAAACTCCGTTGCCCCAGTCCGGGCCTGAACCGCGCCATGAACCGCCTCTTTCTCTCGAACGGATCGTCGCGACGGCGGTCGAACTGCTGGATACCGAAGGGCTGGACGGATTGAAGATGCGTCGGCTGGCCGATCGCCTCGGGGCCGGCGCGATGAGCCTCTATTGGCACGTCGGCAACAAGGAGCAGGTCTTTGATCTGGCGCTCGATTCGGTGCTCGAATATCGCGGCCCGGCGCCAATCGATGCGTCGGAAGACTGGCGCGGCGACGTGGTTCACATGCTTGAAGACTGGCGTGCCGGCATGCTGCGCCATCCCTGGTCGGCATCGCTCTTGCCGCGCCGGGCGCTCGGCCCGAACATCCTTTCTCGCCTGGAACTGCTGGGCAGAACCTTGTCCAGAGCCGGCGTGGCGGACGCGGATTTGAACGTCGCAATATGGTCGCTGTGGAACTATGTGATCGGCGCCACCACCACAAGGGCAAGCTTCGAGCTCTCGGACGAGGACAGAGCCGCCGCGCAGCAGCGCCTCGCAAGCCTCAGCCAACACTACCCGACAATCGAACGCTCCCGGCTGCTGCTGGACAATGACTGGGACGGTGCTTTCAGCAAAGGCCTCGACTTCCTGCTCGATGGCCTCGTTCCCAAACAAGGAAAGTCGTCGCGCCTGGAAAATGTGGGAGGGAAGTGATTTGTTTCGTTATGTCTGCGGCGTAATATTTGCCTGCGTGCCGCTTGTTGCCGCCAATGCCGAATCTCCCAAATTTTGCCGAAACAGTATCAAGCTGAACGAACCGATCGAGACGCGATTCATGGGAATCGACTACGCACTGATGGTGCATGTCCTGGCGGAGAAATATTGCGGGGCAGAGCCGAAGCCGATGCGTCCACGATTTTTGGGATATATCCAAAAGCAGGGCTGTCCTCCAGGAACGCAGATATATTCGGACGTTGAGGAGGCGATCGCAAAATTGGAGGGAGCGAGCTTGCAGTTTCTCGCTGAAACTGAAGTCCCTGACCTACCGATTTCCGAACGGCAGGCGCAGGAGTGGGCATCAAGCGTTACGAAAGAGCTTGGGGGATGCGACGCACTGAAAAACGCTCATGATGCCGAGCTTCAGCGGTAAGGCACAGACGCCATTTCTTTCCGACCAGCCACACAGATATATCCTTTGGCAAAACGCCCCCCACCCTCCGTCATCCCGGGCATTGAGCCTGGGATCCATGCCCGTCGCGGATTGAGGCGGCGTGGATCCTCGGGTCAAGCCCGAGGAGGACGGAGGGTGGGATGAGCCTCGTGAATCCAGCGACGTGTGGTGCAAGAAAAGTGTCATTACCCCCACGGCCCAGCCTCGATTATCGCCGGTACTGTCGAGTGCGCCGGCGGCGGGTCTGGCGAAACCGCTCCCACCCTCTGCCGCGTTACGGACATTGACAAACCGCGACATTATGAGGTACGTACATCATTATGGCGCAAGGCTGATCAAGCCAATAACGCAACTCGAAAGGCAAATGGAATGAAGGAGTTCAAGGTCAATCCAGATTTCGCCATAAGAGATGAGCGAGCTCTTCGAGGTCTGTTCGAGGCGACACATGCTCTGGCCATTCAGAAGTGTCAGGACACTATCGGCAAACATGCGCAAGAATTTATCAGGCGTTCGCCATTCCTGTGCATCGGCACGCAGAGCCCGGATGGAAAAGCCGATGTCAGCCCCCGCGGTGATCCTGTGGGCTTCGTCAAAATACTTGACGAGCGGACGCTGGCGATACCGGACCGGCCCGGCAATAACCGCCTCGACACCTTAGTCAATATTCTCGCCAATCCGAGCGTCGGGCTGTTGTTCATCATTCCGGGCTTTGACGACACATTGCGCGTGAATGGCTACGCCACTTTGATGACTGACCCTGAACTTCTGCAAAGCATGAGTGTCAACGACCGCGCTCCCAAACTCGCGATCGTCGTCAAGGTGAATGAGGTTTTTCTTCACTGCGCCAAGGCCTTCCGGCGCTCGCACTTGTGGAACCCGGATCATCTTCAGGATCGCACCGAGATGCCGTCCCTTGTAAAGATCATTCTGGATGAGACGACTGGCGCGCCAAGCGATGAGGATGAGATGCGGAAAATCGATGCCGATCTCGAAGATGCATACAAGCGGACGCTTTATTAACCGGCACGCTTGCGTTTCATTCCAGCCGGCTTGATGCCAGGGTCATGCGGGCGTAATTCAAATAACCGCCCTCTCCGCGACACCCATCTGAAACGATCCCATGGCCCACTCGCTCAACACGACCCCCTCGCCTGCCGCCGGCCCCAACCAGCCGAAACTCGATACGGAGGAAATCTGGCAGGCGCGCGTGGATCTGGCGGCCTGCTTCCGGATGGCGGCGCGGCTCGCCATGGAGGAAGGGATCTGCAACCACTTCTCGGCGGTGGTTCCCGGCTATGACGACCTGTTCATCGTCAACCCCTACGGCTACGCTTTCGCCGAACTGACGGCTTCGATGTTGTTGATCTGCGATTTTCACGGCAACGTCGTGTCGGGCAGCGGTCAGCCCGAGGCCACCGCCTTTTACATCCACGCCAGGATCCATAAGAACATTCCGCGCGCCAAGGCGGCGTTCCACACGCATATGCCCTATGCCACCGCCCTTTCGATGACCGAAGGCGATCCGCTGATCTTTGCAGGGCAGACCGCGTTGAAATTCTATGGACGCACGGCCGTCGACCGGGATTACAACGGTCTGGCGCTCGACGCGCGCGAGGGCGATCGCATCGCTGCAGCGATCGGCGATGCCGACATCGTCTTCATGAAGCACCATGGCGTGATGGTCTGCGCAGCCAATATCGCCGAGGCCTGGGACGACCTCTATTATCTCGAGCGCGCCTGCGAGGTGCAGACGCTCGCCCTGTCGACCGGGCGCCAGGTCCTTGCCGTCGCGCCTGAGATCGCCGAAGCGGCGTATCGGCAGATGCGCGAAGGAGATCCGGAGTCGGCCCGGCTCCATCTGGAGGCGGTGAAACGCGCGCTCGATCGCAGCGAGCCCGACTATAAGCGCTGAGCCCTCGCGACATTCTGCAGCGACAGCGAAGTTCTCTCCAGGGCGGGAGAACTGATATCACCGGCTTGTGCAAGCCTTCAAAAAGCAGTTAGCTGGCATCGTTGGGTCTGTTCATTCCTGCTTGCCGAAGACAGGCCCCACAAGACGGGCATTGAGCTATAACTGCCGAGACGTGTCCGCATTTCGGGGGAAATCGCGTGCGCTGGTCCAAACCCCTAAGACTGCATCTCGGCGTCCTGGTCGTCGCGTCGCTGCTTTGCACGTCGGCGCCGATCATCTGGATGGCATTCAGCCACGGAAGCGATGCTGCGGTCAGCGCCGGCGCGCAGCAGATGCGCGCGATGAGCTTGCGGCTGATCGAGGGATACCGGAATACGCTGCAGGGCGGCACCGAGGCCGTGGCGCTGGCATCCACCCTGCCGCAGCTCGTTTCGCCACCGCCTCAGGATATCAAGGCAAAACAGCAATTCTTTCAGGAGGTTCTGCGCAACGTCCCGAACGCTACCAGCGTTTACGCCGGCTATCCCGATGGCTCCTACCTGCAGGTGATCAATACTGCCCGGCGCGACGTCCGCCAGACGCTTGCCGCACCCGATGGCACGGCCTTCGCGATCAGAATGATCGCACGCAGACAAGCGGCCGACATCATCTCGACGCTTGGTTTTCTCGATCGGGATGCACTAGTGATCGGGGAGCGGAATGGCGAGGATACATCTTACGATCCGCGGCAACGCCCCTGGTATCAATCGGTCGTTCAAGACGGCGTGCCGGTTTCCGTCGGACCCTATGTCACCCGACCTCTCAATGTTCCGACGCTGACGATCGCAGCCCCGATGCGGGACGATGGCCAGGTGGTCCTCGGCATCAACATTCACCTGCAGACCGTCAGCCGCCTGCTGGACGCAGGTCAGATTTCACCGCGAGCCCGGGCTTACATCGTCGATGCCGGCGGCAATCTCGTTGCCCATTCCGACCCTACTATCATGAGCAGGATCATCGGATTATGGTCGAGAACATCAGGCGCCTTTGCCGTAACGGCAAACAGTTTCGACCCGAGCCTCGAAACCGTGGCGCGGCTCAGGCAGGATCCGGCCTTTGCAGGCGGCGGCCTGGCACGGGTCGATTTCGATGGCGAAACCTATCTGGTGCAGATCGCCCCGGTCAGCGTGTCCGGCCTGTTCGAGGGCAGCGTGGCGGCAATCGTCGTGCCGCTGGAGGACCTGGTGGCGGAGGCCAATCGGCTGTTGCTGCGCAACCTGTTCATTGCCGCCGCCTTCGTGATCGCCGGTGTCGCCGCATCGGTCCTGCTGTCCCGCATGGTCAGCATCTCTCTCTATCGCCTGGCCGACGAGGCGCGCAGGATCGGCGATCTGGATGTCGGCGAGCAAGGTGTGTCGCATTCGTGGATATCGGAGATCAACACGCTGGCGACCGCGCTGGCGGCAAGCCGCCATGCCATCCGCCAGTTTGCCCTCTTCGTTCCGCGTGAAGTGGTTCGGCGGATCGTCAGTCCGGAAGGAAGGACGGTCGTCACGGCGAAGCGACAGGATGTGACGGTGCTGTTCACCGATATCAGAGACTTCACGACCATCTCCGAGCAGCATTCGCCCGAGGACGTGGTCGATATACTCTCGGCCTATTTCGAGCTGCTGAACACCATCGCCGAGCGCAATGGCGGGACAGTCGTGCAATATCTCGGCGATTCCATTTTCGTCATGTGGAATGCCCCGGTTGAAGATATCAGCCATGCCGAAAACGGCTGCCGATGTGCGCTGGCCATGAAAGCGGCGGTCGACGGCTTGAACGACGCCAATCGCAGGAATGGCCGCCCCGAACTGTTCACGCGATTTGGATTGAACACCGGCCCGGCCGTCGTCGGCAGCTTCGGAGCGATTTCGCGCCAGCAGTACACGGCCATGGGCGATACGATCAATATCGCCTCACGGCTGGAAGGCATGAACAGGGAGCTGAACACATCGATCCTGGTGAGTGCCGCCACCCGCGACGCCGTCGCCGATCGCTTCGACTTTCGCCCGTTCGGCCTGGCTGAGGTCAAGGGACGCGCCGAGAAGGTCGACATATGGGAGCTTGTCGGGGAAATCGGCGCCTAAAGCCTAGCGCGCGATGGCCTGCCCCGGTTGTGAAAGCAGCGCCCAGCCTTATCGGGAATGAGAGCGGGAAAATTCCCGGAGCGCGATCATCACCGGCATCAGGCCGCGGCCGGCATCGGTCAGCCGATATTCGACATGCGGCGGCTGCTCGCCAAAGTCTTGCCTCGCCACCAGCTCGTCGTTCTCCAGCTCCCGAAGATGTTGCGTCAGCATCTTCTGGGAGATGTCTGGAATGTCGCGCATCAGCTGCGACGTCCGCATCGATGGCGCGGCGAACAGACGAAACAGGATCGGCAGCTTCCATCGTCCGCTGATCATGCGCAGGACCCTGGTGACATGGGCAACCGATCCATCCGGCCCGAGGCAGGCATGCCTTTCCCCCCGGTCCATGGGCACTTTTAAGTGCGTAATTGCCTCATCCATCGTCCTGTCCTCTTAATCCGATCTCTCAAACATAGGAGTTGCGCCGTGGATTTGAAACTTGATGGGAAGGTTGCGCTGGTCACCGGCAGCAGCAAGGGCATCGGCGAAGGCGTAGCTCGAGGGCTGGCGCGCGAGGGCGCCATCGTCATCGTCCACGGCCGCAACAGGACGAAGACCGAGGAGGTCGCTCACGATATCATCACCGGCGGCGGGCGGGCGCATACGGTGATCGGCGACCTGACGGATGAAGACGCTGTGCAACGCCTGGCCGAGGAGGCGCAGGCCTTCGTTCGCCCCGTCGAGATTGTCGTCAACAATGCCGGCGGCTCCGGTGGAACGGAAGACTGGGCGACGGCGCGGCCGGAGACATGGGCGGCGAGCTATGACCGGAATGTGCTTGCGGCTCTCAGGATCACCACCCGGCTGTTGCCGGCCATGCGGGAGGCGAAATGGGGAAGGATCGTCAACATCTCCAGCCTTGCCGGGCTGATGCCTCCGCCCAGGAAGCCGGACTATGCGGCGGCAAAGGCGGCGATGATCGCAATGACCGCCTCGCTCGCCAAGGCCGTCGCCATGGACGGCATTACCGCAAATACCGTTTCACCCGGGACGATCCATAGCATCAGCCTCGATGAAGCCTTCCGCAAGGCTGCGATCAGCCAGGGGCTTGCCCCGGATGCGCCGTGGACGGAGATCGAGCAGAGCGTGCTGCCGATGTTCGCCCAGGTGCCGATCGGACGGGTGGGAACGCTCGAGGAGATTGCCGACGCCATCTGCTTCCTCGCCAGCCCGCGCGCCGGTTATATCACCGGCACAAACCTGCGGCTCGATGGCGGGGTCTGGCCTGGGCTCTAGCCTTCTCTTGGGGTTGAGGCCGCGCCATACTTGGCGGGCCGTTGCTTAGACCGCTCGAACTTCGGCAAGTCGCTTGATAGCGTATTCGTCCTCCCAGCAGACGGCGGCTTCCCATGCGGCCGATGCTTGGGCGGCAATGTCATTGGCACTGCCTTCCAGACCGGCGGCATTGTAGGGCAGGACGAGGTCAAGGTCGGGGACGTCAACATGCGACTCATCCCAGTCGATCAGTGCGACGCGGTTCGCGGTCATGCGGATGTTGCCAGGGTTATTGGGGTTGCCGTGGACGACGCTTGTCTCGCGACCGATAAGCCGCGCCCACGCCGCTCGGCATCGAGCGACGCCATTTGGCGGCATCGCGGCAAGATCGATCCTCGTCCCGGTTTCGGCGTGCAGGAGGTCAGTCGAGGATCGCCAACCGGGGCGCTGCTGCCAGCCCTGCGTCAACCGATGCAGCTCGCGGAGTGTCTCGGCCACGCGACGCCAGTCGGCCTCCGTCTCGGGTGGCCCGCCATGGATGTATTCCATCACCATCAGGCCATCGGCGAACAGGCGGCCATCGGCCGTCGGGATCGGCACCGGCACGCTCAGACCTTCGCTGTCAAGATGGCGTAGGAGCTCGGCCTCCCACGCGAGATCAGCGTCGCTCCTGATACCCAGACGACCGACTGCAAGTTGCCCGTGGACGCGAACGCTCCAGACATCATTGGCAACTCCGCCAGAGAGCTTTTCGATGCGAGCCGCGTCTTTGTCCCACAGCTCTAGTGCTTCCCATCCCACTAGCGGCATCCTCGACTAACCCGATGCGACTTGCGTAAACCAAGCTCCCGATCGGCACAAGTCGGACCAGCTCGGCCAAGACGACGCTGCTAAGCTGCCACTGGTCGGTCGCAGATCGCACGGCAGTCCTGGACCAATTAGCAGGCGAGAGGTTCTGGCAGAAACGGGCCAACGGATACATGCCTGGTATTGCCGACACAGGCCCCTCAGCGACCTGCGTTGATATCACCAGCGAGGAGGAGCAATTCGGCTTCCTCATCCGGCACGCCCTCCGCCAGGCGCGCCGCGGCGACCGGCGACAGCCAGGCGAATACATCGTGGGCCTTTATCCCAGCTTCGGAAACGTAGGCTTCGACATAGTCGTTCGCCAATTCGGGCGCAGCATGGCGCAACAAAACATACGTCCGGCACACGTCCGCTAACGGATCGCCCGTGCAGGCATCGAGCCAATCCACCACGATATCTCCAATCACGTTCCATGGATGGAAGTCTCCGTGACAGAGGCAGTCGCCGTCCGGCAAGTCATGAAGTTGGCGAATTAGCCGCTCACGCAGCGCATCGTCCAACAAACTGGCGCGTCGAATATTGGCCGCCAGTCTGGACTTCATGGAAGTCAGTCCATGACCGTGACATGCGTGAATTTGGCGATGTAACCGCGCCATCTTGTTGAGCATCGGCATCCGGTCCGTGGATGGCATCACATCGCCTAAACACGGACCTTGCACCCGGTCCATGACCACGCCCCAGCGGCCATCATATTCATTCACGGCATGAACTCTAGGAGCGGATAACCCATTCCTCTCGACGACAGCAAGGTGAGCAGCCTCTCTGAATGAGGATGCTTTCGACACTTCCGGCTTGTAGAGCTTGAGTGCCAGTTCTCCGAATGCGAACACCTCGGCTTCCTTGCCGACGCCAAGCAAACACCCGATTTCGTTCATGGCGAATCCAACTTATCAGTTCTCTCTCCTGCCACGATATAGGACGTTGCGGCGCGAACGCTGAGGATTTTGCGGGCGGGCTGACCTGTCACTTCGCGACGGCACCACAAGACTGCAAAGGGCCAAGAGCGATCATGACGCAGAAGCGCCCCTTGCTGTCATCGCAACAGTCAGCAACAACCCCTATGGGTTTTTCCGACCATTCGCCTATCTCCACCCAACATCGCCAACCATTGGAGCCCGAGACAATGATCTCAGCCGGATATTGCCGACTTATGGCCCGTTACAACAGCTGGCAGAACAGCTCTCTGGTGACTGCCGCCGATGGGCTTACGCCTGCGGAGCGCTGGAAGGATCGAGGGGCGTTCTTCCAATCGATCGCCGCGACGCTGAACCATCTTTATTGGGCCGACGCCCTGATACTGGAGCGATTGAAGGGCAATGGGCGCCCCGAGGAAACCATCAAGCACTCGCTGACAAGCCCATCGGATTGGGATGAGTTCAAGACACTGCGTCTGCAACGCAATGCGGAAATCGAAGCGTGGGCCGCAGGATTGCGCGACGCAGAGCTTGACGGCATGCTCGTCTGGTATCCCGGCGATGGTGCAACGCGGGTCGAGAGGCCAAAGGCGCACTGTGCCGTCGAACTGTTCAACCACCAGACCCACCACCGCGGCCAGGTGCACGCGATGTTGACGGCAGCGGGTGCAAAACCGGAGCCGACCGACCTTTCGCGTCTGCCATAGCCTGTCCGCCTCGGGCTCGACGAACCTGCCCCCAGCACTCGGCAAGCGCCACTGCCTAAACCTGCACGTTCCAGATTGTGTCGTTTCCGCATCACTTTCTGTCAGGTTGTAAATTCCCGGTTGGCAACGGCGATCGCCTTCGCTACAAGAGGCTTACCGCGTCAGATCGAACATAAGGGAGGCGTTGCATGACAGCAGTATTCACCAAAATCCTCCCGTGTGGAATGTCCCGACACTAGGTCATTTCCATTCGCGGCCCGCCTCAGGCGCGCCCGACATGCGGTTTTCACTCCCTTCATAGCCCGATTGATCTGACGGGATCATTTCGTCTCCCGCTTGGGCTGTGCCAATTCACTCTCGATTTTGAGGACCGGTTGCCGATATGCGGCCGGGTTGGTTCAAATGACTCGCAAGAAGCTCGATTTCCGCGCCGATGCCTATCGCAACGTGCTCGGCTTTATCTTTCATCATTGGACCCACCGGCCTGCTTTGGTGGGGCTGATCATCGTGCTGGTGATATCGAGCACGCTGGCCGAAGTCATGGTGCCGGTCTTCTCCGGCCAGATCGTCGATGCCATCGCCGGCACGAATGCGGCCGACGGCGCGCTCAGCGCCTTCGTCATTGTCGTGGCTTTGGGCTTCAGCAGCGTGGCGCTGCGTTATTTCATCTTCAACGGCATCATCCGGCTGACGCTGCGCACCATGGCGGATGTCACCAATGGTGGTTTCCACAAGGTGCAGCGCTTCTCCACCGACTGGCACGCCAACAGCTTTGCCGGTTCGACGGTGCGCAAGATCACCCGCGGCATGTGGGCGCTGGATTCGCTCAACGACCTGCTGCTGGTGGCGCTATTGCCGTCGATCGTCATGCTGGTCGGCGCCAGCATCGTGCTCGGCAGTTACTGGCCGATCATGGGGCTGATCGTCGGCCTGGGATCGCTGATCTATATCGGCGTCACCGTGGCGCTTTCGATGGGCTTCGTGTCGCCGGCGGCAAGGCTTGCCAATGCCTGGGATACCAAGCTCGGCGGCGCGCTGGCCGATGCGATCAGCTGCAATTCGGTGGTCAAGGCATTCGGCGCCGAAAACCGCGAAGAGATCCGGCTCGGCCATGTGCTCGGCAGGTGGGACAAGCGCACGCGGCGGACATGGAAGCGCGGCACATTGAGCGGCACGATCCAGGGCTTCATGATGGTCTCCATGCAGGCCGGCATTCTGGGAACGGGCCTCGTCATGTGGCAGCAGGGGCTGGCGACGCCTGGAGACGTGACCTTCGTGCTGGCGATGTTCTTCGTCCTGCAGGGCTATTTGCGCAATGTCGGTCAGGACATCCGCAATCTGCAACGGGCCGTCAACGACATGGAAGAGCTGGTGCTGCTCGACAAGATGCCGCTCGGCATCGAAGACAGGCCGGACGCCACACCGATCAGGATTGGCAAGGGCGAGATCGTCTTCGATCACATCACCTTCCAATACGGCGCGCATCCCAGCCCGCTTTATGAGGATTTCTCGGTCGTCATCGAGCCGGGCGAGCGTGTCGGGCTGGTGGGGCATTCGGGCTCGGGCAAGACGACCTTCGTCAAGCTCATCCAGCGCCTTTACGACGTGAACTCGGGCGCAATCCGCATCGACGGGCAGAATATCGCCAGGGTCGAGCAAGCAAGCCTGCGCGGCCAGATCGCCATCGTCCAGCAGGAGCCGATCCTGTTTCACCGCACGCTGGCCGAAAACATCGCCTATTCCAGGCCGAACGCCTCGCGGCGGGAAATCGAGCAGGCGGCGAAACAGGCGAGCGCCCACGACTTCATTCTGAGCCTACCGAAGGGCTATGAGACGATGGTGGGAGAACGCGGCGTCAAACTCTCGGGCGGTGAGCGGCAACGCGTCGCCATCGCCCGCGCCTTCCTGGCCGATGCGCCGATCCTGATCCTCGACGAGGCGACCTCCAGCCTCGACAGCGAGAGCGAAGTGCAGATCCAGCAGGCGATGGAACGCCTGATGGACGGCCGCACCACACTTGTCATCGCCCATCGGCTATCGACGGTGCGGGCGCTCGACCGGCTGCTGGTCTTCGACAAGGGCAAGATCGTCGAAGAGGGCGATCATCAGGCGCTGATCCGGCGCAGCGACGGCATCTATCGCCGACTGTTCGAGCGGCAGGCGCTGGAGCTGACCAAGGGTCTTGTGGCCTGAACCGAAACGCCAGGGTTTTGCTCTGGCGTTTCCTTTCTCGTGTTCAGCGAACAATGGCTGCGCTGTTCTGCAGGCAGTCAGGAAAGTGGGTCTATGGGGGTGTCCGCTCAGACCTTCATATTTAGGAAGCAGTCGAGGAAACGATTAGATCGGCAGCTCTTCTAGCCGTGATGAGGAAATTCATCAATCGACTGCGAATGAGTGTCTCTGTGGATAGCGGAGCGCTTTGATCACCGCTTGGAAAGCCGGTGTGACCTGCCGTTTACTTGGATAATAGATGTGATATCCGGAATAGGTGGGGCTCCAGTCGTCGAGCAGCAGGACCAACTGCCCATTCTGGATGTGCTGCACCACCATTTGCTCCGGCATATAGGCCAGGCCGTGGCCAGCAAGCACCGCATGAAGGATCATGTGAGCCGTGTTGAACACGAGCTGCCCTTTGACGCGGACATTGACCTCTCTGCCATCTTTGCGGAACTCCCACGGATAGACGCCGCCGTAGGTCGGAAGCCTGTGGTTGATACAGTCATGGGAGGTGAGATCCTTGGGATCGAGCGGAAGCTCCCGGCTTTCCAGATAGGTCGGTGAGGCGACCACCACCATGCGCATGTCCGGTCCGATGCGCACTGCAATCATGTCCTTGGCGATGTATCCCCCGGACCGTACGCCAGCATCATACTGCTCGGCCACGATGTCGCTGAGGCCGTAGTCGACTACGACCTCGACCTCAATGTCAGGATATTCGGGCAACAGGCGATGAATGGTCGGCCATAGGATGGATTCCGCTGCGTTTTCGTCAGAGGTCAATCGGACCTTGCCCGAAGGTTTGTCTCTAAGTTCGCTGAGCGCATCGAGCTCGTGCTTTATGCCGTCTACGTAAGGACCAACCGTGCGAAGCAAGCGCTCGCCGGCCTCGGTCGGCGCAACGCTTCGGGTCGTTCTGGTGAGCAGCCTGAGCCCCAGCCTCGCTTCCTCGCGACGGCGAGAAATGCCACGAGGTCCTGGATGTTGTCCTGCGCCATTCATGAGCTCCGTTTCTGAAATCATGCGCATATTAGCGGATTATCGTTCAGTGGGAAATCCGTTAGTTTCGTCTCGTTAGATGAGGAAAGGAATTTTAGATGAAGAAGAGAGTTTTGGGTCGCGAAGAACTGAACGTCTCGTCCATCGGCCTGGGATGCATGGGCCTTTCGTTTGGTTATGGCCCGGCGACGGATCGCGATGACGCCATTGCGCTGATCCGCGCCGCGCATGATCGCGGTGTGACTTTTTTTGATACCGCCGAGACCTATGGTGCGGCAAACGAAGAACTGCTGGGCGACGCCGCCGCTCCATTCCGCAAGGACGTAGTGCTCGCCACTAAGTTCGGCATGAAGGATGGCAGCGCGCGAGCCGGAATGGACAGCCGTCCCGAACGTATTCGCTTCGTCGCAGAGCAGTCGCTCAAGCGGCTCAAGACCGACGTGATCGACCTGTTCTATCAGCATCGCGTCGATCCCAATGTCCCTATCGAGGACGTCGCCGGCGCCGTCAAGGACCTGGTGGCAGAAGGCAAGGTGAAGCACTTCGGTCTGTCCGAGGCAGGGGTCGATACCATCCGCCGTGCCAATGCCGTTCACCCCGTCACTGCCCTGCAGAGCGAATACTCCATGTGGACGCGCGAACCAGAGAACGAGATCCTGCCGACCCTTAACGAACTGGGGATTGGCTTCGTCCCCTTCAGCCCACTCGGCAAGGGGTTCCTCACCGGCAAGATCGACACCGGCACCAGCTTCGGTGACGGCGATATTCGCAGCACGCTGCCTCGGTTCACCGAAGAAGCTCGCCAGTCTAACTTGAAGCTCGTGGAACTGGTGGGGCGCATCGCCGAGCGCAAGAGTGCAACGCCGGCTCAGGTGGCCCTTGCATGGTTGCTGGCGCAAAAACCTTGGATCGTTCCGATCCCCGGCACCACCAAGCTGCATCGTCTCGCGGAGAACGTCGGCGGCGCGGACGTCGAGCTGACCGAGGAGGACAGACAGGATCTGGCAAAGGTTCTTGCTGCGGTGAAGATCCAGGGTGAACGCTACAATTTCCAGCAGCAGAGCATGATCAACCGCTGATCAATGGGCTCGCGGCCAATCGCCGCGAGCCGCCTGGTCATCTGCCAATTGCACGAACCGCGGTGCACCCACGGGCAGGCTGCCGTTGGCATAAGCGAAACTGCGGCGATTTGGGACGAGATTACATGGACGAGCAGCGCACGGTAGCAGAGCGGATCGGGAGCAGTGTATCGACACCTTCGCGTCTGCGGGAATTTCAACGACTGGCGATCCTCAGCACGCTGATGGCCTTTGCGGCGATCTCGACGGACCTCTATCTGCCCGCCATTCCCAATATGAGCGCGTCGCTCGGTGCCAGTCAGAGCACTCTGGAATGGACGGTGTCGGGCTATCTTATCGGCTTCAGCCTGGGCCAACTCTTCTGGGGGCCGATCAGCGACCGCTTCGGGCGCCGTATGCCGATAGCGATTGGGATCGTCATTTTCATTATCGGTTCGGCAGGGTGTGCCCTCGCCACGGACGGATGGCAATTGATTGGTTGGCGGATCATTCAGGCGCTTGGGGCATGTGCGAGCGTAGTGCTATCCAGAGCCATTGTCCGTGATCTCTACGGCAGAGATCGCGCGGCACGCGTTCTGTCGACCCTGATAACGGTTATGGCTATTGCACCATTGGCGGGACCAAGCCTTGGAGCCCAAATCCTTGTGTTCGGCTCGTGGCAAGTCATCTTCTGGGTGCTCGTCGTGATCGGTATGGCGACCTTGGCGGGCCTATTTACGCTGCCGGAATCTCTGGCATCAGACAACAGGAACCATGAACCCCTGACCAAAGCCTTAGCTGCTTATGGCTCACTCCTCCGAAACCGAAAGCTTGTCGGCTACGCGGGCACGGCCGGGTTCTTCTTCAGCGGCACCTTTGCCTATATAGCCAGTTCGGCTTTTGCGTTTATCGACTTCTATGGCTTGTCGCCCGAGAGCTACGCATTGCTGTTCGCAGTGGGAATCGTGGGGCTCATGATCTCAAACCAGATCAATGCCCGACTGGTCACTCGGCTGGGTAGCGACCGAATGCTGTTGATCGGTGCTATCGGTGCAGCGATTACCGGACTTGTCGTGGCCGTGGTTACCTTCACTGGTCTTGGCGGCGTATGGGGATTGGCGATATCAACCTGGCTTTTTATCGGGATGAACGGCTTCATCGTTGCCAATTCGATCTCCGGCGCATTGGCGGATTTCCCGCATCGCGCGGGAACGGTTTCGGCACTCCTCGGTGCCATCCAATACGGTAGCGGTATAGGCGGCTCAGCGGCTGTTGGCCTCTTCGCCAACGGAACGCCCGCTCCCATGGGATGCATGTTCGCCGTGGCAGGGTTGGGCTGCCTATTGTCCGTCCTTTGGATGAGCAGCACTGGCGATCATGAAGTAGGACCTTCAACCAGCAAGAATGGCAGCTAAGCAGCCTTGGGTGCTGGAAACCGGTGTTGCGGCTCTCCCAACCGTCACCAAACTGATAAGGGGGGTTGACGGTATCGTGCAAAAATCAAGAATTCTGCCCCATGCGGTTGGCCTGGAATGGCAGGGCTTTTCAGAGTGGACCGTGTGAGACGAAGCACGGGGCGCGTTCGCCCCGCCGTGTTTTATCGTTCGAAATTCGAGGTTTCTGCAGCGCTACTGCAGTTGTGTTTGTGCACAGCGTGCCAGGTTGGCCCTGACCACGAGGTGATGAAAAGGCCTGATCGCGTTGAGATAGGTGAAGCCCAAGGCATTGTGGGTATGCACAACGGTTGTCGCGATGAGCAACGTGCCTATTGGAGAATGCCGTCGGAGCAGAGATAGCCGGAAGTCCAGGTGTCGGTCATCCGTACCGAGCACAATTTCGTCCTTGGCCTCCCAGTGCACCGGGAAGAAGTCCACCCGTTCATGGCTATCCCGGGACGTCCTGACCGTATCGGAGGTTTTGATGCGAAAGGGCGTAACCATGGCGTCACGCAGCGCGATCAACGCCTTTTGCCACGAGGGTGGATTGACGAGTGTCCGCGTCGCCAGCTCGCGCATGCTCGACTGTTCCGATGCGCTCAAGTCAATGCTGTAGCTATCGAGTAAACTGGCGTTCTCGTACCAGCTCGCAATGACACTTTCCGACGGCGGCGTCGTGCTGCGTACCTGCGGTTTGCGGTCTAAACCCATGTTCATGATAATGCCACCTATTCAAGGGGCCATCAACTACGGGCGTGAAGACAAGCAAAGGTCAATGTTCGAGGCCGATTCAGGCTCAAACCAGGAGGGACTGATTGCGGCTAGCTGCATTGAGAAGGAAGTCCGCTCCGGGCCGAGAGCGGACGTCGATGCCATCGGCAGGACGCTACACCCAGGGATAGTGTGGATAACGCTGCAAAGTCGTCAAACGCGCGCCGACAGCGATTGAATTGACCAAGCCCATTGGAGTTTTATAAAATAGCTTTTTGCGAAACGCCGATTGGCCAAAATAATCATTTTAGATCAATGAGTTTTTACCGTAAGCGCTGTTTTACCCCCACCTTCCGGACTGCCGGTTGATCGTTGATGTTGTGCTCGAACGGGGCTTCGACATATGACGATTACAGGACTTACGCATAGCACCAGGGCTGATGATGTGGTGCAGCGGTTTGAGGTTTTCACCGGCGCTGGCCGCCGTCGCGAGTGGAGCGATGAGGAGAAGCACCAGATTGTCGCTGAGAGCTATGGCGGCGAGGTGTCGGTGAGTGCTGTTGCTCGACGGCATGGTTTATCGCCCGGTCAGTTGTTCACTTGGCGGCGGCAGTTGCGAAAGCAGCCAGAGCAAGCCTCATCAGCAATGTTTGTGCCAGCAGTGATCGATATCGCAGCGGAAAGGCCTTCGACCCGGCGCAAGACGATAGCGAGGAACACTCCGCATCTTTTTGCTATTGAGTTGGAGATTGATGGAGCGATACTGAAGATCGCACCTGGCACGGATGCCGCGACGATTGCAGCCGTCATTCAAGCCCTGAAGGCATCATCGTGATTTGTCCGTCAGGCGCGGTTAAAGTCATGATCGCCATGAAGCCTGTCGACTTCCGCAAAGGTGCAGAGGGGTTGGCCGCGCTGGTGAAGGCTGAGATGGGAGCCGATCCGTTCTCCGGAACAATCTACGTGTTCCGGGCCAAGCGAACCGACCGCATCAAGTTGATCTTCTGGGATGGGAGCGGCGTGTGCCTGGTGGCAAAGCGGCTTGAGGATGGCGAGTTCCAGTGGCCCCGGATGCAGGATGGCGTGATGCATCTGACATCCGCCCAGTTCTCGGCTCTATTCGAAGGGCTGGATTGGAAACGCGTGCATGCGCCGAGCGAAACGCGCACGCCTGTTCAGGCCGGATAGCAGCCGCGACGAATTGAATCAGCCGCACCAGACATCTCGTCTTGCGGGGCTGAATATGCTGTTCTTTGCCCATGACGATCAGAGCGGACGAGCTTCCGGATGACCTGAACGCGCTGAAAGCTATGGTGCTTTCGCGCGAGGCGGAGAATGCTCGCTTACGGCAGATTATCAAGGAACTGCAGCGTCATCGTTTTGGTCGCCGCGCCGAAACGCTTCCCGAGGATCAGCTTCTCCTGGGCTTGGAAGAGGCCGAACAGGTCGAGGCGGACGGACTGGAGGAGAAAGAACAGGCCTCAACCGATCTGCGCCAGACGCGGGTCGCCAAACGGCGAACGAACCGAGGCTCGCTTCCAGCTCACCTGCCAAGGATCGAGATGGTCGTTGATATCGATGATCATGCCTGCCCAGGTTGCCATCATGATTTGCATCGGATCGGAGAAGACATCAGCGAAAAGCTGGACATTGTTCCGGCCCAGTTCCGGGTACTGGTTGTTCGCCGTCCGAAGTACGGCTGCCGGGCCTGCGAGGATGTCGTCGTCCAGGCTCCGGCTCCCGCCCGATTAATCGAACGCGGCATTCCGACCGAAGCAACTGTTGCCCAGGTTCTAGTCTCCAAATATGCCGACCACTTACCGCTCTATCGTCAGGCGCAAATCTACAAGCGGCAAGGGATCGACCTCGACCGCTCGACGCTTGCCGACTGGGTTGGCCGTGCCGCTTGGCACCTTCGTCCGGTCCATCAACGGCTGCTCGACGTGTTGAAGACATCATCCAAGCTCTTCGCGGACGAGACGACAGCACCGGTGCTCGATCCGGGGCGTGGCAAGACCAAGACCGGCCAACTCTGGGCCTATGCGCGTGATGACCGGCCGTGGCAGGGAAGTGATCCGCCGGGTGTCGTTTATATCTATGCACCGGATCGCAAGGCCGAGCGCCCGATGACTCATCTCGAAGGCTTCGTCGGAGTCCTGCAGGTCGATGGTTACAGTGGTTATCGACCGCTTGCGGCCAAAAATGCCGTGTCCCTGGCATTCTGCTGGTCTCACGTTCGACGTCGCTTCTATGAACTGGCCGCTGCCGGTCCCGCACCCATTGCCACCGAGGCGCTACGGCGTATTGCCGAACTCTACAGGACTGAAGACGACATCCGTGGCCGCGCCCAAGACGAACGCCGCGCCGTCCGACAGGAGAAGAGCCGCCCGATCACCGACAGTCTTGCTTCCTGGCTCACCGAACAGCTCGGCCTCATCAGCCAGAAGACAAAACTGGCCGAAGCAATCCGATACACCTTGTCGCGCTGGGATGGGCTGACCAGGTTCATCGATGACGGCCGCATCGAAATCGACTCCAACGCAGTCGAGCGATCTATCAGGCCAATTGCTCTCAATCGGAAAAATGCCCTCTTCGCGGGTTCCGACGCTGGGGCCGAGCACTGGGCGACCATCGCATTACTCATAGAGACGGCCAAGCTCAACGATGTCGAACCGCTCGGCTATCTCATCGATGTGCTCACCAAGATCGTCAACGGCCACCCGAACAGTCAGATCGACACTCTTCTACCATGGGCCTATCTGTCCGAGCACAACCTGAGCCGTAAAATGAAAGCACCGCGATAAACCGCTAAGCTTTCGTTCCGCTGTACACGATGATACCAATGAGAAACGAGCTAGGTCTGACTATGTTGCTGTTGGAGTTCTAAGGGTTGATGGCGGGACTGTTTAAATCATTGAAGAGAGTGCTGACTGGAAAGATAATCCGACAATCAGACGTTCAAATTATGAACGGCAGTTGCATTATGTCCTTGCGTATTAAACGCGATAGCGGAAGCGGCGGCGTCTATGTGGTGTTAGCCTCTAAAGCATCGGGCAACTATCAATATTACCCTTTCGATGCAGAAGAGTTCGACAGTTTCGTTGATGCTGCTATCGAGATCAAGAAAGCGTTACGGGCCGATGAATCGGCTGGTATCGGTCAGACCCAAGCCAGCGTCAAACCGTGACCCGGGAACACCGCTTACTTTTTACCGGATGGTGGCAAATCAAGAAAGCGGAGCCAGCGGATTGGCGAAGCGACGCAGTGCGGCTGTCTGCATCAGCCATGGAGAAACACGATTATCAAGATAATGGTATTGCTGCACAGCGCCGATGGCGTGGATTGGCAGTCTCCCCCTAAAGGCACAAGCCTTAAGACATTGAGCGAAGCCGAAGAGCAAGGCTTCATCCTGATCCGCGGGGAATTTCAGAAACGACAATTCCGTCTGACAAAGCTGGGCTCCGACTATGTCGGGCGCGATAAGCGGCGTCTGGAAGCTCGCAGGCTCTGAACCGATCCCGTCACGCTGAAACCAATGACGCACTTGCTTGGTTACGCTGGAGTTTTCACACAAGTTCGACCGATGGCCGTCATGACGCAGAAGCGCCAACCAGTCACTGTAGCTGTCGCAAAACTCCCTATCTCTGCTGGTCTTCGACAAGGGCAAGATCCTCGAAGAGGCGACCACCAGGCGCTGATCCGCCGCAGCGACGGCATCTACCGCCAACTGTTCGAGCGGCAGGCGTCGGAGCTGACCAAGGGTCTGGTGGCCTGAACCGAAACGCCAGGGTTTTGCTCTGGCGTTTCCTTTTTGCGGGATCAACGAACGATGGCTGCGCTGTTCTGCAATTGTCATGTTTCCGCTTGATGGTCGAGATGGCGGCGGCCCCGGCGGAAGTCCGCCTCGTGCAGATTGCGCCATTTGCGGACGTCGGCTCCCGCTCGATGGGTGACGGATTTGGGGCCGGAAGGAGACCGTCCGATTCTAGGGCCAATAGGCCGAAAAGCGGACATTTGATTGATCTGCGCCAAAGCGGTGTAGCTTGGATCGACGTCGGCGGTCGAAGCAACTGCGCAGCCATCTCGTGCGTCGATCGCCGGAAGCCTCCTCTGTCAACCGGCGTACAAAACTTCCACGCCGAAACACATCCGAAAACACTTCTCAATCAATTGCGTGCGGAGTTTCTGGCCGTTATTCCGACGGTTTGGAGAAGCCGCGGTAGAAGCGTGTCGGCTGCAGCAGCGAACTGACGATGTTGGCGACGATCTGCCCATCCGCCTCGCTCTTCGCCTTCGCTTCCTGCCACTCGCGATCGGCCATGAACTCGGCCCATTTCTGCTCGCGCTCCGCCAGCGACCGCCATTCGAGCAGGTAGGTCAGATCGTTGCTGGAAGAACCGATCATCGTCGTCCAGAAGCCGAGTGAGCGGATGCCGAGGCGTTCCCAGATCGCCAGCGTCGCGGTCTCGAAACGCTGCTGCAGTGCCGGCAGCCTCCCCGGCAGACATGTATAGATGCGCAATTCGTGGATCATCGGATGCTCTTCATGTTGGATCAGGCAAGATCGTGCATATCGTTCAGCGCCGGAAAAAGCGAGGGGCCGCTTGCCAGCGGAATTCAAGCCATACCAAAATAGAGAATCCGGAGCCCGTCGCTTCGGATAGGTTCTAGGCTTCAAGTCCGGAAACCGATAGGGTCCAACGATCAGGACGAACGCTTCAAACTCGTTTGGAAAAGCAAAATGGTTCGACCGGTCCGTGCGATCGTCATTGCAGTGCTCCTGTCAGTCGTCGCCGTTGCCGTTGCCTGGTCGTCGCTCGCGCTTTGGTACCGCTTGCCGTTGCCTGAGGTCGGCAGGCAAGCCAGCGCCATCTTGTTCGGGCTTTTTGGCGCCTCCGTCATCGTGGCGCTCTTTGGCAGGAGACGCATTCGTGCAGTCCTCGCGTTTGCGGCCGCGTTCGTCATTGTCCTCTTCTGGTGGAGCACGATCGAGCCGCAGGCAAATGGCGCGTGGGCTCCGGATGTTGCTCGTCAGGTCACCGGCGAATTCGACGGTGATCTGTTGACGCTGACAAATGTCCGCGATTTCGAGTGGCGCAGTGCCACCGACTTCACGGAACGATGGACGACGCGCAGTTACGACCTGAACAAGCTGAAGAGCGTCGACATGTTCATGTCGTACTGGTCAGGTCCGACCATCGCGCATGTCATAATGAGCTTCGGCTTCGACGACGGCCGTTATCTGGCGTGGTCTATCGAAGTGCGTCGCCTTTCCGGAGGTTCGTTCTCACCGCTGGCGGACCTCTTCAAAAGAAGTCCTCTGGTCATCATCGCGGCAGACGAAAGGGATGTGATCGGCCTCCGCTCCAATTTTCGCGGTGAGGACGTCCAGATCTACCGCCTGAGGGCGACGCCGGCGGCTGCGAGGCTTCTTCTGCGCGAGTACGTCTCCGACGCAAACGCGCTCGCAGCCAGGCCCGCCTTCTACAATTCGCTGACGACCAATTGCACGACGACCATCGTCAAGATGATGCGTGTGACAGGCGACGCCGTGCCGATGGACTGGCGCCTCATCGTCAACGGATACCTGCCGGAATACGCCTTTGACCGGCGCGCGCTGGACATCTCTGTTCCCTTGTCGCAACTGCGGTCGGCCGCACACATCGCGGCAAGAGCGCACGAGGACGGTCTTTCGCCGTCTTTTTCGCAGGCCATTCGCGTCGGCGTTCCGTCGCCACAGGGCGCGTTGTAACGTCTTCTATCGATGGGGTCTCGCTCGAAGAGATAGTCGAGGCTTATAAGAAGTCGCAGGAAGACTGACCCTGTGACCCAATCGAAAAGCCGATTTCCTTTGCTTCTCACTGAGAGGCTGAACCTGCGCGAACCGGTTATGGTGGGTGGCTGGGCAAGGGTTGCCGCAAACATGAAAGTGTAAATCCGAGCCTATTTGAACGTGGCGCAACTTCCGGAATTCCGACGCTTTGGCTGCACGGAATCCATGACCAGTACTATCGGATCGAGCACTGCCGAGGTAATTTCGAAAGGTTTTTATCGGCTGGCGGACAGGGAGAGTTCATTGCTGCGCCCATGGGCCACGCTTTGATGTTCAAACCAGCGCTGTGGAAGAGCCATCTTGATCAGTACATGGGCGGCATGTCGCAGAAATCCTGACATATGCAGCATTCCGGCCTTCCGTCTCCGACGCCGGTTGGACCGAGAATGAGCGAGACGTGATGGCCGATCATCGCTGGTGGTCTGAGCAAGAGCTTGGAGAAACCAGCGACACCGTATCCCCTGACTGCCTCACAGACTTGCTGAGGAAGGTATGACCGCACGGGGCCGATAGCCGGCCTCCGGTTTTGGCAGGAACGCGCCAATTGCGGTCATATAGCTGCCGCAACTTAATAATTTGCGGCAGCGTCCAACAAAGACTGGAGATTGCTGGGGGGCAAAAAACAAGCGTGACATCCAGCTAGTCCCTGGCAGTCCACATGGGAAACGTCTCTCGTTCGTCTCCCGCTTTGACTGCCTCCAGGTAACGCGGCTTCCAAACCTCGCCAATGAACACCTCCATCGTTGTGGGCAATTTTGGGCGATCCTCGTGCTCCCCATGGAACTTTACGATGCCATTGTTCAAAGCGTTAGCAGTCAGGGTGTCGTCCTGCCATTTCTCCGGCGTCCCGAACCGCGCCAGAAATTCAGCTTCCACGTCTTTGCGGGTCGTCTCGATGTATCGATACTCCACCGGACTGCCGATCTTCTTGCCAATGAGCACGGCCAGTTCGTTCATCGAGACATCTTCCGAGCCAACTTCGAGATAGACGCGGTGTCTGCCCGTCGGATTGGTCAGTTCCTTCGCTGCCAGCCATGCAATGTCATCGGTGGCCACCCAGGGCATCTTCAAATCAGGTTTACAGAACCAGGCAATTCGACCGTATTTGGCAACCGGCCTCGTCCACATTGCCACGTCGTCCATGAACCAGGCGGCGCGCAGGTGGACCAAATTGATATTGCCGAGTTCGTTGAGCTTTTCGTCCAGATCGTGGAAGCACTCGAAATGACCCGTCTTCCCCTTCACGTCCGAACCCATGGCCGTCAGGCTTACGGCCAGTTTGACGGAGGATTTTTCAAGCGCATCGACAAAGCGCTGGGCAACAGCGGGGTAGTGTCCCTCGATGTTGTTCCAATCGGTCTTCACCATCAGGAACGCAGCATCTGCATCGTGGAAAAATTGGTCAAGGTCTCCCTCTCCTGTGTCAAAGCTTCCCAGGAATGGCTCTGCTCCAAGCGCGACCAACCCGTCCAACCCTGGGCCACCTCTCGACAACGCTCTGACCTGATGCCCGGCGCTCAGCAGGGTCCGGGTCAGCTTAGCGCCAATTCGTCCCGTTGCGCCGACGACAGAAATTCGCATGACAGTCTCCATTCGATTGTTGACCGCCCGATAATAGACTATGGCAGTCCGCAAGAATTTGGAGATAATGCCAAATGATCTCCAAATTGGGCCAATCCGCAAAACTGCTGCGTTCCTGCTACGACGACTTCGATCCAGACTGGTCGGATCGCCTGGCTGTCGCTGTCCGCCTCGACTTCAGTGACTATGAAGCTGAGGTGCCCCAGCACCAGCACAAGCAAGGGCAGCTCATTTTGGCCTTGCACGGGGCAGTCACATGCAGGACGGAGAATGGCCTCTGGATTGTCCCACCGGACTGCGGAGTCTGGATACCCGGCGGCATACCGCATAGCAACCTGGTCACGTCCAACGCACGCCTGTCCTATCTGTTCGTTCAACCCGACGCGGCGACGCTGCCGCAGGAGTGCTGCACTTTGTCTGTGTCGCCGATGCTCCGCGAGATGATCCTCCGACTGGCGGATGTATCGGTCAACTCTGCTCCGGACGATCATGTTGGCCGTCTGGTGCGGGTCTTGTTGGACGAACTCACGCAGATGCCGATACAGGGCCTGGAGTTGCCCGCTTCCAGCCATCCCAAAATCAACGCGATCACCGCTGCCCTGATGGCGGAGCCGAGCGACCGTCGCACCCTGGTCGATTGGGCGGCACACGTTGCCATGAGTGAGCGATCCCTGAAGCGGCTGATGGTCCAGGAAACGGGGCTGACCTTCGGCCGATGGCGGCGGCAACTGCACCTGGTCATCGCATTGCGCGAACTGGCCAGCGGCGCGACGGTCCAGAGGGTGTCGAGCGACTTGGGATACGAATCTGCTACCGCCTTTATCGTCATGTTCAAGAAGGCATTGGGCACAACGCCAACGCGCTACTTCGCGAGCTGATTTGCCGAATGGCCAATTTCGGCAACGCTGGCCGGCCTTTGCGGCACGTGCCATGACCGCTTCGGGCCGACAGCAGACCAAAGGCGTTGGCAAGGCCACAAGCGGAAGTTGACGTGTGATCCATCCAGGATCGTGATCCGCCAGATCGATTATTAAACTGGGGCTGAAAGTGATCGCCTACGACATCGAGCAACTGGACGGCAAGGTTAGAGGCGCTTTCCTTCAAGGCGTTAATTCCGGAAAAACTGGAGTGATCGTTCTCGGCGGCTCCAGCGGCAGAGTCGATACGGCAAGGGCGGGATTGTTGGCAGAAGTCGGGGCTCGCACACTGGCGTTGCAATGGTTTGGAGGAGCTAATCAATCGCCAGGAATCTGCGAAATACCCCTTGAGACTTTCATCGACGGAACGGACCTTCTGGTGTCCAGAGGATGTGAACGAATAGTTATGGTTGGAACCTCGAAGGGCGCTGAAGCAGCCCTGCTTGCTTCGACCATTGATCAGCGTATCAACGCAGTCATAGCAATTAGTCCTAGTTCTGTGGTTTGGGGCAACATTGGCGCGGGCGTTGACAGAATAGCTTGGCCTGAGCGTTCATCTTGGTCGTTTGGTAGAGCCCCACTAGACTTCGTTCCCGCCGATATCAACTGGCAGAAGGAATACCGGGATGGACTCGTTTCCTATCGGTCATTTTTTGAAAGATGCCTCACAAACGATCTTCAAGCGAATAGACGAGCACGAATTCCAGTCGAAAATTCAGCCGCTGATTTGATCCTTGTCGCTGGCGGTAGCGATGCGCTCTGGCCATCGGACGATTTTGCTCGGGAGATAGTTCAGTCCAGGCATGCGCATGGCAGATCGGCAACGCTGATCTTTGATCAAGATGCTGGGCATCGCATTCTATTTCCCGGCGAGACGACGCCACGATCAACCCTCCACGCATACGGCGGAACTGACGAAGCCGATGCAAGGCTTGGGCAGAAGGCATGGCGAGCTATAGCCGCGATGCTATAGGTTTGTCGGTATCGCGCCAGTAGGCGACATCTGGATGATACACTGTAATCACCGATGTGGCTGTCTATAGGTCCCACTTCGGTCCGTCTGTTGACAGGACGATTTCCACCGGATCACCACACACTTCAACAAGCGGCCCATCGGTCTCATTCCAGCGGAATAGGTTGAGATGCCACCCACCGGGTATCATGCGAGACCTGTCGATGATGCCGTCTGCGCCTGCTGCTCGCGCAATATTGACAGCCCGCCACGACGCCGGTTCGCGTCCTTCCGACAATGCTGTTCGCCAAGATTCGTTAGATTACTCGCGATCTATCCCGAGGCGTTTACAAGCCTCTTCATCATGCTGGTCGAGTACCATCGCGTCGACGACCCTCAGCGGAACGACAACGCGCGGATATCCGTTCTCGCGCATGTAGCCAGCTATAGCGCGTATGGACCACTCCAATGCGGCGCTCGTGTAAAGGGTCCGCTCGCCAGGACGATGATAGCGCCCTGCACTGTTCGGTCCCGGCGGGTCCAACACTTGGTGAACTCTATCCGTCACAACAGAGCGGTAGAATGTACCGGAAATTTCCTTGAATACATCACGGGCTTCGGCCATCGCGGTAGGTCTTTCGCGCGGGGATCATTTTTACGTCTATGAAAGATGCATGACACTGGCGTGACGTCCGCTCAGGGCCGACAATAGCCTTCGGCCGCCAAAAGCGGTCAAAGGACACCTCGTCTCAAATCGAAGCTTACGCCCCCGCCGGCCTTTCCGAAGCAATTCACGAGAACGACTTCACGCCTCGTGAAAGTGTCCTCATCGCTCCTCCATTCCTTGAAAGCGATCCTCACTGCATACAGTCGAGGGGGATCGGAATGCGGGGCTCCGAGGCTCTGCGTCTCAGGCGAATAATCGCCGGGAACGGTCACCAAGACTTCGCAACAGTCGGGATTGATCGCCAGGAAATTGGACACGGACGTATAGCGCCACGGATTGCTCGCCGTCCGCTGATGACCGATTTCATGAGCGATTCCGGCTTGGACATAACGGTCTGCGGCACCGGCGATGAGGGCCTCATGTGTTACACTTTTGCAGCGTATCTCTTCTTCGGCCGAAAGAGCCTTGGCAGAGAAGCTGGCTGCATTATCAAAAGGTGCTGTCAACCACCCATAGCCCAAGTCTATGATTGCTCCGCTGGACAAGAACAGAGCGATAAGGAAGGCTGTGGCCAGGACGATCTTCGAAGTCGATGGTCTGCCCGTCATTAAGTTTATCTCCAAACGGTCATCGGCGTTATTGGTTGGATGCCGATTTGATCACATCGGACATTAAGTCAGCAATGGGCCGAGAGCGGACATCCATGGAAAACCAAAAGTGCCATCAGGCATTTGCAGCGATGCGGCTCAGAATAAATTGATCATCGTTGGCACCGCGCCGGTCACGAATGCCCTATGAGGTGTTCGACGAGGCGGGGCGCTTCTTCGGTGATTGCCAATATGATGCCTGACTTGCGTGTGGAGGCGAAATCCAGTCCGGCAAAGTAGAGGCCCGGCAAGACGCCCACCCCATCGGCGTGAACGGGCTGCCCGGCAGCATCCAGCGCACCGGGAAGTCTCATAAAGCTGAAATCGCCCTTGAAGCCCGTGCACCACACCAGGCTGGTGATGCCGGATAGGGAGAGATCGAGCGAATTGATAGCCGGGTCCGGCCGACGCCACGCGACCGTCTCCGCCGGGTCGGGCTGCGAAACCGGTGCGTCGATCCCGGTGCGGCCGACATAGTCGTCAATATGGCGTTTGGCATTGTCAGAGGCTTCATCCGCAAAACGAACATTCGTTTCGAGATCGTCGGCGAAAGAGAGGCGGCCGCCACCCGCAACCCCGGTCAATCGCCCGAGAAGCACGATACCCTGTGCGCCAAGCCCTTGAAGGCTGATCGTGTGTTCCGATCCGAGCACACCACGCGGCGGGATGCGTCCCGCAAGCCGAATGACCTCCTCTCGCCGCACGTCGAGAAGCCCGCTTTCGAGGAGCCAGATCATGATGTCGCGACCCCGATAGCGGCGTGGAAGCCGCCCGACGCGACTGGTCGCAAGGAAGACCGTCCGGCCCGCTTCCGCCAGCTCCTCCACGATCTGGGCGCCCGATTGGCCGCTTCCGACCACCAGCACTGCTCCGCCGGGCAGATCGGCAGCGCTGCGATAGCCGGAAGCGTCGATCTGGCAAAGGTCAGGCGGCAATGCATCTGGCGGGATCGGGCGCACGGGACAATTCAGGTTGCCGCTTGCGACGATCACCTTCCGCGCCCGAAGCGTGCCCTGCGAGGTGGTCAGCCGATAGACGCCATCCTCCCGCGCGAGTTCGCTCACCGCGGTATCCGCTTCGATCGGCAGCCCGTTGCGGCCGGCGAAGTCTTCAAGGAGAGCGACGAACTGATCGCGCGTGAAAACACCATAGGGATCCGGACCCTCATAGCGGTCGCCAGGCATGACGGTCTGCACGTTGGGCGTATTCATCCGAAAGGACTCCCAGCGCTGCGTGCGCCAGGTCTCGCCTATGCGACCCCGCTCCAGGACGCTATGACGCAGGCCCCGCCGTGCCAGCCAATAGCTGACACCGAGGCCCGCCCAGCCGGCGCCGATGACGACGACATCAAGAACATCGGCACTCCCATTCTTCTGCCACGATGATCTCACGAGCGGCATCCCCCAGCCATCCCCGCGCGGCATTAAGCCTTGTTCACGACAATGAGTCCAGCGTCGCCGATCTCCGTCCGACTGGCCCCGGCCGTGCCTCGTGCTGATGCCACGCATGGCATCGCAGACCTCAGCCATTTCCCATCTGGTAGCCAAATGACCGCGTCGCGCCGACTGCAGTCACGGCGCAGAAGCACGAGGATCAGTCATCGTGGCTGCCGCGTCGACGCGATCGATCCGGCAAATTGCCCGATCAGGCAGGAACATAGGTCAATCTGATCGCCTCCTCGCCGATCCGATCGCTGGCGACAAGGCGGAGCGGCGGCCGGGGGCCGGTGAAGAACGGCTTGCCGCGGCCGAGCACGACGGGGTGGAAGTAGAGCCGATATTCATCGATAAGGCCGAGGTCGGTCAGGCTTCCCGCAAGGTCCGGCCCGGCGACTTGGATCTCCCCGGCAAGCCCGGCCTTCAGCCCGCGGATCGCCGCCTCGACATCCTCCGCGACAAGGGTGGCATTGGGGCCGACCGACTGCAACGAGCGCGACACCACCCATTTCGGCTGGCTCCGCCACGCCATCGCGAAGTCGCGTAAATCCGGGGTCCATTCAGGATCGTCATCGTCCCAGTAGCGCATGACCTCGTACATGCGGCGTCCGTAGAGGCTACCGCTCAGGCCGCGCACCTGCTCGATCCAATGGCGAAAGAGGGTGGCGTCGGGCGCAAATTCCTGGTGGTCGACGTAGCCATCCAGCGACAGGTTCATTCCGAAGACGAGCTTCGCCATGTCATATTCTCCATCCCGGGTTCTTCAGGATAGCTTACGCCACTGATAGGGGTAAGTGAGCTAGGCATAAATTGCACGATTTACCGGTATTGTGGAGCAAGCGCCGCAAGAACCTGACGAGCACTAACGTCCGCACGCCACGTTGATGCGCGGCGCGACGAAGGCCGATGATCATCGTAGTGCTGGCGCCCCACTTTATCTTAGCAATCAGGATTGACATTCTTCGCGTTGACTGCTTCTGCGAACTTTTCATTCTAGCGATCTATAGATGTACTGTCATCCAGGATCGTAGTTGCAATAATCAGGACAATGTATACTTTGCGAGCAACGCGGGGAGAGGTAAATGGCAGCAAAAAATTCCGGAACCTTAGCGGTGCTGATTGATGGCGACAACGCTTCGCCGAAGATCGTCGTCGGTCTCATGGCGGAGATCGCCAACTGCGGAACGGCCAGCGTCAAACGCATCTACGGCGACTGGACGGGTCCGAACCTAAAGGGCTGGAAGGAATGCCTGCTCGAATATTCAATCCAGCCTATTCAGCAATTCGCCTATACGACCGGAAAAAACGCGACCGACGGCGCAATGATCATCGACGCCATGGACTTGTTGTATACTGGTCGTTTCTCGGGCTTCTGTATCATCTCCAGTGACAGCGATTTTGCGCGACTGGCGGCGAGAATCCGGGAACAATGCGTCACTGTCTATGGGTTCGGTGGGAGGAAGACGCCTCGTTCCTTCATCACGGCCTGTAATAAATTCGTCTATTTCGACGTCCTCAATGCTCAGGCTGCAGAAGTCGACGAAGCAGCGGCCCCCGCCCAAAAAACCACAGTCCAGGCCAAACCTACGGCTACGAAGGCGCCGTCTAAAAAGGCTGGATTGGATAAAGCGACACGAGACATGTTGACCAAAGCGATCACCGCAACTTCTGATCAAGACGGTCGAGCAAATCTAGCTGAAGTGGGAGGGCATCTGGTGAAGCAAGCGCCTGACTTCAAACCACGCAAGTACGGCTTCCCCAAGTTGAAGGATCTCGTGAGGTCGTCAGGTATCGTCGATGTAGAGCACGCACCGAATAACCCGAAAACAATCCTAGTTCGCCTTAAGAAGGCGTAAGCCAGCAATAGACGTGAGACCGGGATTGCCCCGCCAGCCGATCGGGCAACGCGTCGCGGACCAGGGAACAAAGTTATCTGGCGAAAGTAAGGGTGCTGAGCCGTGCAGAGGCAAAGCATTGAAGTGCTGCCTCCCAAGCTACTTCAGCATCTCTGCACGGCTCACCGAACAGTAACCCGGCCGCGGCTGAAATTGTTCCCGCTCGCTCTTTTCGCCCAGATCCAGAATCGCCTAAACCTGTCATTGTGGCTGTCGCAAAACTCCCTATCCTGCGATGTTGCAGACGGCGGTAAAATCATTGCCGGTTTGATCTCGCAACGGGAAAGGCAACCATAGCGACATGGAGGAAAAGAAACGCTGGACCAACCATAGTCAGATGTCCGATCCAATCCATCACAGGCCTTTGATGGCGGATTTGCCGAACGGGGTCGGGCGATTGAATGAAATTATTCAAGGCGTGCTCGTTCACGCCGATTGGGCAGCAGAATACGGTCTCGACCAAACAAGGTTGGACGCATCGGCGAGAAAAACATTGCCGATCGCGCAACGCTTCGACGATGTGTTCGCCAGAGATCCTCAGCCGCTCCACTGCCGGCGTCCCGCAGAGAGACGATCCACCGGCACGTGTCGCGATTTTGCACTCGCATTGTCTTCGATCCTTCGCAGCAAAAGTGTTCCCGCACGCGTGCGCTGTGGCTTCGCCTCCTACTTCTCGGCAGGATGGGAGGATCATTGGGTTTGTGAATATTGGAGCGCGGCAACCAGACGCTGGCATTTGAGCGACGCGCAAATCGACCGGATGCTGAAAGAGAAAAAACAGATCAAGTTCGACCCAGCCGACGTACCGCGTGACTTTTTCATGCCCGCAGGAGAGGCCTGGCTGAAATGCCGTCGAGAGACGGTCGATCCTCAGGCATTTGGCCACGGTGAGGTGAATGGCCTGTGGTTTGTGAAGATCAATGTCATCAGAGATCATTACGTGCTGAATGGCCGAGAAACCTCCGATTGGGATCGGTGGCGCGAAGCAGATTCCTCTCAAAGGCTGATACGTCCGCAAGACCTGCCGCTGCTGGACAAACTCGCCCATGATCCCGCGCAGGATTTGATCGAGGTCTTGCCGGACTGGCTGTCATGAGATGCCTGAAGCCGGCTAGGCTTAAAGTCTTTTCGCGCGGTTTAGTGGGATTCATTCCCGCTGCTTGTGGTTGGGTCCTCGGTCAAGCGAACTTCAATAACGGAAATCATGCTTGGAAAAAGCTTATCTGATAATCTTCGAATTCACCTGATCTCTCCGGCTGAACAAGCTCTACGACGAATGTACGATCAGGAAATTGCCACCCAAGCTTTGCGATGTAGATTTCGCGCAGGCGTTCGCCCAGGATCGCCAGCTTGTCGCCGGCTACATCCGTGCATGCCGAGTGCTGAATGTCAGCGATGTGAAAATGATTCATCACCCATTCGATAGACTGGCGCGTTGCCTCAGGATTTCGTTCAAAGGATCGCAAGCCCTCCAAATTGAAACCGTCAACGAGAACGTATTTTTCAAACGCGACGAAGCGGGGCCAGAATATCTCTGAATAGCCTACTGCGAGCGAGAAATTTCCGCTGTTGGCGGTCCAGTCCCGGAGGCTGATCCCTCGACCATCATTCCAGGCTGCGAGTTCTGATTTCATACTATCTGGAATGTTCGCCAATCGTGCCCTCCCGGTCATGTAAACGTGCCGAGACCAGAAGAGCGTAACTCGTCGCTTCTTTCAAGGAACGGTGGGAACTCGTGGCGTCCGGTTGCGCCGAAAGCGGCCCATCCCGCCCCCGAACCATCGCCATCTTCTCTGCGGCGGGCGCTATTCTGTTGGGATCTCAAGGAAGCATCGGCGCGCGCATGTAGCGGGCTGTGGCGTAGACGACCGTCGCTATGATGGCAAGGAGGAAGCCAAGACTGGTGGTGACGGTGCCGAGGCCGAGGCCGCCATATTCCATCGGCTGGGACAGGAGGGCGCCGAAGGATGCGCCGAGCGGGCGGGTCAGGATGTAGGCCAGCCAGAAGGCGGTGGTGGCATCCAGCTTGAACTTGTAATAGGCCACCGCGATCACCACGATGATGCCGCCAAACAGAAGGCCCGTGTTCAGGTAGCCCAGCTCGAAGCGTTCCGCGACCTGGTCGCCGACCGATGTGCCGAGGGCAAAGGTGAACAGGATGGCGAGCCAATAGAAGCTCTCGCGCCGTGGCGTCAGGATCGAGTGGATGGAGAGCGTGCGGTCCACCCCGTACCAAATGGCGAAGGTGACGGCGAGCGCAATGCTGAAGCCCACCGTGGTGGTCATCAGCGAGACCCCGAAATTGTCAACGAGGTTATCGGTGACAAGGGTACCCACGACGCTGATCAGGACGACCGTCAGCCAGTACGACCACGGAACATACTTGCCCTGGTAGAACTGGATTGCGAGTGCGCAGAGAAACACGCAGGCCATGAAAATCGACGTGGCGGTAAGGCCATAGCCGAGGTTGACGTTGAGAAAGTCTGCTGCGGTCTCCCCCATGGTGACCGCCAGCAGCTTGATCAGCCAGAAGTCGACCGTGACCTCGGGGACGCGGCTGGCAGATTGACTGAATGATGTGCTCATCTTGGTATCTCCTGAGGTCACGGGCGCGGCTTACTTGCCAAGAAGCTTCATGGCGTCCAGCAGGAACTGGTCGGCACGCTTGTCGTCATCGGCATTGCAGCGCTCGACCGCCTTGGTTTCCAGCTCGTCGGCCTTCTTCATCACATCGGCCGACACCTTGGCGGTCCCCTTGGCCGCGCGGTATTCCTTCAATACGTCCTCGCACGGGCGCGAGGCTGCATTGGCCTGCGCGACGAAGGCTGCGGAGCCGAGCGTGAGGGCGGTGAAGATCAGTTTGGCGGAACGGTTCATGGTGTTTGTCTCCATTGGTTTGTCGTGCACCTGTCGGGGTACGCTCAAAGCATGGGGCGCAAGGCTTGGGAGAAACTTAGAGCCGCCGGATCAGGCGAGAGGCCATTCGAGAACGACCCGCAGGCCGCGTCCTGCAGGATTGTCCATCAGCCGGATGGTGCCACCGTTGCGGCCGGCCAGATTGCGGGCGATCGCAAGGCCGAGGCCGCTTCCATCTGTTTTAGACGGATCGATACGGTAGAAGCGGTCGAACACGCGCTCGCGCAGTTCGGCTGCAATCCCCGGCCCGTTGTCGGTCACGGAGAGAACCGCGTGATCGTTGCGTGTCAGCACGGCAAGATCCACTTGCCCGTGGTCCGGCGTGTATCGCAGCGCATTGTCAACGACGATATCGAGGATGGCGGCCAGTTCCACGGGGTCGCTCCTGACCACGCAGGGAACCGATTGCACCATGCCGAGATCGATCGCTTTTGCGTCGGCCGCTGCCAGGAACCGGCTCAGGCACTCTTGAAGCGCTTCGCCAAGATGGACTGTGGCCGCCTCGCGGCCGGCCCCCTCGCCGCTCTCGCTGCGAGCCAACCTGAGAAGCTGGGTAGACACCTGTGTCGCCCTGCGCACGCCGGCCTCCAGGTCGGCGACGGCCGCGTCGCGCTCCTCCGGCTGCCCTGCCTGCCTGAGATTATCGATCTGGAGGGAAAGTGCCGTGATCGGTGTCCTGAGCTCATGGGCCGCATCTGCAAGAAAGGCACGCTGTTGCTCCAGCGTGGCGCGGACGCGGTCAAACGCGCGGTTGATCGCCAGCACCAGCGGACGCACCTCCACAGGGGCGTCCTTGACCGAAAGAGGGTCAATGTCCTCCACGACGCGGCTTTCCACCCGGCCGGCCAGGATATGGAGACGCTCCATGATCGCACCCACCAGCCAATAGGCGGCAAGCCATGACAGGGGTATGGCCAGCAGGAACGGCCATGCGGTGTTCCAGGCGGCGTCCGCCGCAAGCTCATCGCGCTCGGCCGTGCGCTGGGCGACCATGACGGTACGGGCTGGATCGCCCTTATCGGTAAAAAGCCGCCACTCCTCGCCATTCGCCAGAAAGGTGGAGAATCCGCCAGAGGCGGGTGGTGGGAAAACCACACGCGGATCGTTCGTTCGGGTCGCTCGCGCATCCGCGAAAGTGATCCTGACAGCCACAATCTCATCGCTGGAGGCTCCCGCGCTCGCCAGAGGTTCAAGACCGCTGCCATCGCCGACCACATGAGCGATCTGCTGGAGCTGGAAGTCCAGGATGCTCCACGCCTCAAGACGTGCGCTGTAATAGGAAAAGGCTGCGGCAAAGGCCGCAAGAGCCGTTAAAAGCGCGGAAAAGACGAGAATGAACGAGCGGCGGAGCGACATGTCAGGCCTTCGGGATCATCCAGCCGGCGCCGCGCACATTGCGGATAACATCCTTATGGAAGCGCTTGCGGATATAATGGATCAGAACGTCTATCGCATTGCTTTCGATTTCCTCGCCCCAGCCGTAGATACGCTCTTCAAGCTGACCGCGCGAGAGGATCAAACCCGGTCGCTCTGCCAGTGTCCGCAGAAGTGCGAATTCCCGCGCAGACAGGGTTTCCGTTGCCTCCCTGAACGTTACAGCATGCGTTGCGAGATCCAGCGTCACCTCTCCCGCCTGAATCAGCGACTGGGCATGCCCGGCCTTGCGGCGCATCACCGCCCGGATACGGGCCAGCAGCTCATCGAGCTCGAAAGGTTTCAGCACATAGTCGTCGGCGCCGAGGTCAAGGCCCTTCACACGGCTTGGCAGATCGTCGCGTGCGGTGAGGATGAGGATGGGAACGCCTTTCCCTGCCTTGCGGATCGATTCCAGCACCTGCATGCCATCGATCCGGGGCAGCCCGAGATCCAGCAGGACAACGCCGTATTCCACAAAGCCGACGGCTTCCAGCGCAGCCTTTCCGTCCGTCACCCAATCCACGGATATGGCATGCCGCCCCAACCCTTTCAGCAGGGCTTCGGCAATCATCCGGTCATCTTCGACAAGCAACAATCTCATATATCAAACGTAAGCGGTCTGGTGAAACTTGTCTTCTGCTGACTGGGGCAGACGACAGGCATAAAACCATACGGATCGATTTTTCCAGCAGCGCCGTCTGCCGAGGACGTCCCCGCCCCCACCTTACAAATCCGTAAGTTGTCGCCAAAGCGCCTCCTCAGCTAGAGTGCTTTAGGGCATGCCGGGAATGATCGGGGCTGATGCGGATCCTGCTTATCGAGGACGATCGGAAGACGTCCGATTATATCGCCAAGGGCCTTTCCGAGGCAGGCCATGTCTGCGACGTGCTCGGCGACGGCCGCGATGGGCTGTTTCAGGCGCAGCGCGAAGCCTATGACGTCGTCGTCGTCGATCGCATGCTGCCGGGGCTCGACGGGCTGGCGATCGTCCGCTCGCTGCGGGCGGCCAAGGTCGGCACATCGGCGCTGTTCCTGACGTCGATCGGCGGCGTCGACGATCGGGTCGAGGGGCTGGAGGCGGGCGGCGACGATTATCTCACCAAACCCTTTGCCTTCTCCGAGCTTCTGGCGCGCTTCAATGCGCTTGGCCGCCGGCCGCCGGTGCAGGAGCAGAGGACGGTGCTGAAGGTTGCCGATCTCGAGCTCGATCTGATCCGCCGCGAAGCCCGCCGCGCCGGCCGCCGAGCCGGAATTGAAGTGTTGGATGCCGATGCCCTCGGCCAATCTCGCTCGCATCTCGATGCCCTCCCCCTGGGAAGGCGACGACGCCCAGCAGCTCGATGGGTCGGGGATTTAAGAGATAACACTCATCGATAAAGTCTTCAGCCCGCGCGGATCACCGCGCGGCGTCATCCGCGAGAAGTGTGGCTGACTGACTGCAACGAGCGCGACACGGCCCACTTCGGCCAGCGCTGCCATGAGTTTCAGGTGTTGACATCTATGCAGAGGTTGATGGCTGTTGACCGCTTATTCTGAGTCTACTGTGAATAGCGCACCCACCATAATGAGACTTCGTGTCGCCCTTTTCCGTAATCGAAATAATCCACCGGCAGACCAGCCGCTATCTTAGCATCCGACATCGCCATTCGTTCCGCCATGCATGAGTTATCAAGCATTGCCGAGCGCAATGGCGGGGCCGTCGTGCAATATCTCGGCGATTCCATTTTCGTCATGTGGAATGCCCCGGTCGACGATATCAGCCATGCCGAACATGGTTGGCGATGCGCACTGGCGATGAAAGCGGCGGTCGACGGCTTGAACGAAGCCAATCTCAGCAATGGCCGCCCCGAGCTCCTGACGCGATTCGGATTGCACACCGGCCCGGCCGTCGTCGGCAGCTTCGGGGCGATTTCGCGTCAGCAGTACACGGCGATGGGCGATACGATCAATGTGGCATCACGGCTGGAAGGCATGAACAAGGATCTGAACACATCGATCCTGACAAGCGCCGCCACCCGCGCCGCCGTCGCCGACCGCTTCGACTTTCGCCCCTTCGGCCTGGCCCCGGTCAAGGGACGCGCCGAGAAGGTCGACATATGGGAGCTTGTCGGGGAAATCAGCGACGAGAGCAGATCCTGCGATCGATGAATGACGGCGCAGGTCGAAGCCGATTCAAGATTCACTTTGGAGAGGTAGATGATGGCACGAGTCTTAAGCGATGATCTTCGATTGCGAGTGTTGAAATATGCGGAATTGTGTAGCAACGGAAAGGTGCCCATCATTCCAGCTTCTCGAAGAACCGCCACGGCCGGTTAAGTCCACTAGCTTGCTCCCCCGAAAATCTAAACTCTCGAAGAGGATTTCCATGCAAAGTTCGCGCAAGGACCTGCTGATCGCACTGGCTCTGATAGCTGCGGGCTTCGTTGCCTTTTTTCTTTTTCTCTATCTCACAGGACACGATCCGGACGAGCGTCCATTGACCCTGATCGAATGGGTGATCGGTGGCATTCTGATCGTGCCGGGGTTTGGATATCTCGTGAAGTGGAGACGGGCGAAGGATGGCTAGAGCAATTCCAGAAAAAGTGCGAAGCGGTTTTCCGTCCGGAATTGCGTAAAAACAAAAATTTAGAGCGGTTCTGCGCTTCCGTGAAAAGCTGAACCGCTCTTGCTGCTCAGTTGAGCTCCTGCGCGAGTCCGACAAGAAGCCCCTCAGGCCCGCGGATGTAGCAAAGCCGATAGGACTCCTGATACTGAACGACTTCGCCCACTAGCTCCGCGCCCCGCGCACGCAGTCGTCCAAGCGTCTCGTCGACGTCGTCGACGGTGAACATGGCACGGAGGTAGCCAAGCGCGTTAACCGGGGCATCGCGGTGATCGGCGACGACAGTCGGCCGCAGGAAGCGGGAGAGTTCTAGCCGGCTGTGTCCGTCCGGCGTGCGCATCATTGCGATCTCGACATGCTGATCTCCCAGTCCGGTGACGCGCCCGGCCCACTCTCCCTCAATCGTGGCCCGCCCTTCGAGTTCGAGGCCCAGTTCGCGAAAGAAATCAATCGCCACGTCGAGGTCTTCGACGACGATCCCTACGTTGTCCATCCGCTTGAGCGCCATGCTTGTACTCTCCCACTTGTCGTTCGATTTCCTTCCAGGACGTGCATGGGCCATCGCTCCCGACATCGCTATCAGAATCTTTAGGGAAAATGTCTGGAAGGATCGATCGGGCGCGCACTCTGCAATTCCGAACAATAAAAAAGGCCGGGCGAAACGCACCGACCTTCTCAACATCGCTCTTCACACCAGTGCCAGTACATCCGTGGTCAAGGGCAGATTAACGACTTCGGCGTCGCGAACGCTCCTGTGGAGCACTCACCAGCGATGCCGATGGGCCGTATGTAGCCGCTGATTGTGTTCAATTCAAGTCCACAGCGTCAAGTTATGCCGGACTAGGTCCTGTTGACAAAGTTCTCCATCATCGAATTCCAGCGAGAGCGTGGGAAACGGGTCGGCGCGCAGCGCTTCGAGACGCTCGGTCGTGCGGCGACCTGACGCAGAGCGCGCATGTGCCTTCGTTCGGCGTAGTCCGCCCCGAACAGCAAGAAGTCACGGACGAACGCATTCATCTTGCCGAGCACACACTGGATCGTGCGGCCCGAAATCTTGCAGACGCCGTCCTCGTCGACGACGAGGACGCGGAGATGATGATAATCGCCTCCGGGCTTCACGAGCCTCGTCATGATGCTCCCGGTGCTCTCCCAGTCGCCGCTGTTCGAAACCGCGGTCTGTGCCGCCTCCTCGATGAGCTTGCTGACGACGGTTCCGTACCGGGCGGAGCGGTTACAGCTATCGATCGCCGTCGTCCGTCCGCCGGGCAGCGAAGCCGCCGCATACCAGTCCGCCGCCCGGATCTACGTCGGCGGCCGCCGCTTCGAATCCGGCAGGGTTGTCGACTTCTCGAAGGAAAAGCCCCAGTCGGCGCTTGAACGAAGTTTGTTGGAATGCGTTTACCGCGGTATTCATGAAAGGAAAATCCCATGAACAAGCTCATGATGACCGCAGCCGCAGCTACCCTCGGCGTCGTTCCCTCGTTCGTCCCGGCAGCAGAGGCTGCCAGCCAGCCCAAGCAACCGAAGCATGCCGCTCAGCAGGTCGTAAATACACCGAAGACCCGTCTTGGAACCCTGTCTTGCGAAGTCGCAGGTGGCGTCGGCATGGTCCTCGGTTCGAGCAAGGCGATCGACTGCAGCTTCAAGCAGAAGACCGGCAAGGTTGAGCACTACACCGGTACGATCGGAAAGCTCGGCCTTGATATCGGCGTAACCGGCAAATCGTACCTTAGCTGGGTCGTCGTCAATACTGCCCCTACGCGCGTAGGCGACGGCGCCCTTGCGGGTACCTATGTCGGCGCGTCAGCCAGTGCGTCCGTCGGCGTCGGCCTCGGTGCCAACGCGCTGGTGGGAGGAAATGCGAAAAACTACGCATTGCAACCACTCAGCGGTGAAGCCGGAACCGGCCTGAATGTGGCTGCAGGCGTCTCCCGTCTCCAGCTTAAGGCTGCGCGGTAGCGCTAGGAATTGCCTAAAACGCGAATCTAGGAGTTGCGTGAAGCGGCCAAGGGTGCTTGCCTCCTTTAGCCCATAGCGGACATGGGCTAAAGCCCTTTTCTCTCATTTTCCAATGACATCATCTATAATTGCGCCGAATCGCCGGGATACCAGCATATGACAAGTTCGGCCCGCTCCGCCGAAGGTCGCGCCCGCTTTGAAAATGTGCAACGGGCGGTCCGCCTATCGGCAAGACTTAGCGCGATCGGCTTCGACGATCTTCCCGGCCTGCGCTCCGCCTTTGAAGAGCTAGTAGGAAAGCCAGTGGGCGATCGGTTCATGGTGATCCCTCCTTTCTCGACCGACTGCGGCTTGAACATAAGCGTGGGAGCCAACGTCTTCATCAACCAGGGTTGCCACTTCATGGATATGGGCGGCATCGCTATCGGCGATGACGTAATGATAGGGCCGAAGGTAACCATTGTTTCCGCGGGACACCCTGTGTCTCCTTCGAAGCGTCGAAACGGTATCACTGCGGCACCTGTCATCATTGGCAAGAATGTCTGGATCGGCGCTGCGGCTACCATCCTCCAAGGCGTCACCATTGGTGAGAATGCCGTAATTGCAGCCGGTGCAGTGGTTAGTCGAAGCGTCCCGGCGAACTCTATGGTAGCCGGGGTGCCAGCCCGAGTGATCAAGCATCTGTAGTCGAGCCTCTCGCCATGTCCGACATTGGCCCAAACCGGGCTTCCTTCTCAATGCAGCTGGCCGCAATCAGTCCCTCGTGGTTTGAGTGTGAATAGGCCTCGAACATTGACCCTTTACTTGTCTTCACGCCCGTAGTTGATGGCCCCTTGAATAGGTGGCATCATCATGAGCATGGGTTTAGACCGCAAACAGCAGGTACGCGGGACGACGCCGCCGTCAGTAGAGCAGCAGAAACCTCGAATTTCGAACGATAAAACACGGCGGGGCGAACGCGCCCCGTGCTTCGTCTCACACGGTCCACTCTGAAAAGCCCTGCCATTCCAGGCCAACCGCATGGGGCAGAATTCTTGATTTTTGCACGATACCGTCAACCCCCCTTATCAGTTTGGCGACGGTTGAGAGAGAACTGAACGACCATCGCCTCGCTCGTCGAAACCTGCAAACTCAACGGCGTTGATCCGCTGGCCTATCGGACCGCCACGCTCACCGCCATCGTCAACGGCCACAGACAGAGCCGGATCGATCAACTGCTGCCAGATTCCTGTCGCAGGACCGCTGAAGGTCATGAGGTTGCGGCAGGACGCCCGCGGTCATGCGTGCCGCCATACCTTGATTGCGGAAATCACCAGGATCACAGCAAGGGCAGGCAGCAGCACGACACTCGGGACGATGCCGAGGAGCTGTCCGCCGATAAACGCGCCAAGGATCGATCCAAGGGCCATGACGAGCAGGAACATACGGTTGCTTCTGATGACGGCAAAGCTTTGGTCACGGCTGTAGCGGGTAAAGCCGACGACCATCGTCGGCAGGCTGACAGCCAGGGAAAGGCTACCTGCGAGCTTGATGTCTGCGCCGAAGAGAAGAATGAGGGTTGGAATCAGAAGCTCGCCGCCCGCGACCCCGAGCAGGGATGCCACGATACCAATCACGAGCCCCGCGACCACGCCTGCTATGATCTGCGCAGTCCCCGTCACAAGGGCCGACCCGGCTGAGATGTCGTGACCTAACACCAGCACGCCCGCGATCATGAGCAGCAAGATGGCGATCACCTTGTAGAGCGTCTCGGACTTCAGTCGCGTCGCCCAGCCCGCGCCGAGCCAGGCACCCGCGAGACTTCCGGCCAGGAGGTTGACGATGATTGGCCAATGCGCCGCAATCTGGTCGAAAGGAACCGTCGCCGCCCGAAATGGCAGAGCGAATGCTACGACGACCAGGCTCATGGCCTTGTTGAGGATCACCGCCTCCAACGCTGCAAAGCCGAACGGAGCGATCAGAAGGGGCAGACGGAATTCTGCTCCTCCAAGTCCGATCAGGCCACCAAGGGTGCCGATAGCCGCTCCGCAGATAAACGCCGCTGGCCGATTGCTGGAAAGGTCCTTCAAGGCGGGATCGGCCATGGCGTTATGTTCTCAAGGAAATCACGGGCCATGACCTATGACCCGGAAGCCGCGCATCGACAAGGGTAGCATGGCGCGTGTCACCGCGAGTGGCGCATGGCAAACCTGCGAACCATGCGGCGCCCAGAACATGAGTTTCTCGGTCAACCTGCCTATGTCGCCGAGTGCGCTCTTCACGTCATCCGTCTCTGTACATATGTAAGTATCCTGACTTTTGCGGCGAGAATTGTTGTGATTTTCATCGCAAAAATGGCACTGGATGAATTCAGTGCCAGATAACCTTGAAAGCCACACCCCATGACGACCGTGATCCGCCCCATCGCTTCGCCGGACGAGGCACAATGGCTGCCGCTCTGGCAAGGCTATCTGCGCTTCTACCGCCACCGCCTGCCGGAGGAACTCACGTCGCTCGCCTTTTCGCGCCTGGTCGATCCCGGATGCCAGCCGCATGGGCTGGTGGCCGAGCGCGACGGCGCTCTGATCGGGTTTGCCCATTATCTGTTCCATCCATCGACCTGGGCAGCCAACGACGTCTGCTATCTCGAGGATTTGTTCGTTTCGCCTGAGGCGCGCGGCAGTGGCGCCGGGCGGGCCCTGATCAAGGCGGTCTACGACTACGCCGATGCGTCCGGCGCGGCCACCGTCTATTGGATGACGCAGGAGTTCAACGCCGATGGTCGTGCGCTCTACGATACGCTGGCGCGACGCACCTCTTTCATCCGCTACGAACGCTGACAGAGCCGTGCCGGATGCCGGCGGGCGTCAGCGAGGTGAAATCGACAGCGATGCCGATATTCATGCCTGGGCGCTCGCGCGGGATGATCGGATTGCATGTCCTGTCGAAGCTGTTCCGGGACGCGGGTGGGCTGTGGCTCTACCGACGTGATCCCGGCCAAATCGTCGAATACGACCGGGATGCTGGCCCTGAACACGTACCAAGCTTGCGAGGAACCTGACCATGACATGTCATATCTGCACCGCCTGCGGCACTCAGTTCGGCGAAAGCACGGAGCCACCCTCTGCCTGTCCCGTTTGCGAAGATGATCGACAGTTCGTGCCGCCATCAGGTCAGGCATGGACGAACATGGCGGTCATCGGCTCGACCCATAAAATACTCTGGACCGAGGAAGCCAAGGGCCTTCACTCTCTTCAGATGTCACCAGAGTTCGGGATCGGCCAGCGAGCCTTCCTCATCGAAGGCCCCGACGGCAATATTCTGTGGGACTGCCTCAGCCTGCTGGACGAGACCAGCATCACGAAAATTGCTGCCATGGGCGGCCTTGCGGCCATCGCGATTTCGCACCCGCATTTCTATTCGTCGATGATGGCGTGGAGTGAAGCCCTTGGCGACGTGCCTGTCTATGTCCACGCCGATGATCGCCAATGGGTGCGGAGATCAGGGCCGGCACTCAGCCCATGGACGGGCGAAATCTTCGAATTGAACCAGGCGACCCTGGTCCGCTGCGGCGGCCATTTCGCCGGCAGTTCGGTGCTCTATTGCCCCTGGCTGGAAGACGGACGGGGTGCGCTGTTTGCTGGTGACACAATGCAGGTAACCCTCGATCGCAGATATGTCAGCTTCATGCGCAGTTATCCGAACCTCATACCGTTAAATGCGCGCGCGGTGAAAGGCATAGGAGAAGCGGTGCGTCCCTTCCGGTTCGAGGCGATCTATGGAGGATTTTCAGGCAGGACGATCAAACGCGAAGGATCGCATGTCGTGGAGCGATCAATCGCGAGATACATCCGGGCGATCGAGGCCGACCCACAACAGGACTAGGCCGTGAACCCATAAGTCTTGATGACCGCCCTGGGTGGAACCCGTCATGCAAATCGACTAGTCGTAGTCCATGCTTAAGTTTGTAGAACAACAGCTCGGCCAAGGTTGGGTCGCCGAGCCAAATGCGCCAGAGCCTCAGGTTTCAGTTGCAGGCCCCTCGGTCAACGTCTGTTTCCGCTCGTATAGGCCCGGCAAGACAGAAAACCGTCGGGTATTCTCAGGGCTTTGAACCTATTTTCGAAGGCCGGTCCGAAGTTTGATGAGACATGGGGCACTCTAAGCTTCATTGGTTGCAGCCGGTGGCGCTGGGACGACACCAACGATCATGAATGGTATAAGGTAGATGGCCATAGTCGCTACAGTGGCATAGCCCCGCGTTGGGGCGAGTTCTATGAGTTAGTTGGCCACGACACGATCCGCGATGCCGTGCCTTGGGAGACAATCCGGGCAGACACCGCTAACTCCCGACATTTCCTCTATTATTTTCGCGACGAAACGCTTGAGTTCATGGCCGAGGAGTGGTCTTTCATCCCTAGCCTGACGGTCTAATTTTGCGTTCGTTTGGAGCTGAGACTTTCCTGTAGTAGCGGAACCTGATTCAGATTCCAGGATGAGCCGCTATGATCTAACCGACGTTGAATGGCGCGTAGTTGCGCGGATTTTACGAGCTTGGGTTTAAGCGCCATCTCTCTCGCTCATTGAGCAAGCCGCCCCAAGGCTGCCACCATGACGGACGGCAACTTCGCGCAGTAGCGCGTTATATCTACACGATTATGCATCCGTTTCTTCAGGCTGGACTACGGAGACCATCACCGTCGTCCAGATAGCGAGCCTTCAAGTTATTGGCGACCGATAGATAATAGTTTCGAGCAGTGGCGTTCATTTGGCGCTCCCCTAGCTCGCGCAGCGCTTTCATCTTGACTGTCATCGCCGCGCGGTTGCCGGGCTCGAGGTCGAGCAGATAGTCCGCTTGCTCTGCAGCCCACTGAAATTCACCGGCTGCGAGCGCCGCTTCAGCACTTTCCAGCATTTTGGCGGAGCCGCCCGACATCGCTACGAGTTTTCCCGCTCGCTCTTTCGCAGCAAGGGGCCAAATATTGGTTGGGTTACCATCGAACCAGCCTGCATTCTGGCAATAAATGCCACGGATCGACCACGGCACGGTCCCATAAAATTCCTGCAGGTAGGGATGCTGCGCTAGTTCTTCAGGCAACTTGATTTGCTGCACCAGCTCGTCAGGGGTCATACCCTTGGCAATGCCTTCAATCGTCTTTTCGTACACGAACTTGATGGCATCCCGATAAGCCGTCAGTGCGTTGCGAGCATCGGCCGCATTCTCGATCACACCCATGTGGCCGGGTACAATAAAATCCGGTTCGAGCGAGAGCAGCTTGTCCAAGCTCTCGATCCACTTGTCTACCGGGCGCGTCGGCAGGCCGCGCAACGGAGCGATATTCGGAAAAGTCTTCAGCAAGACATCGCCGGCGATGAGTACCTTTTGCTCCGGGAGCCATACCGAAATGTTGTCGTCCGCTTCCCCGGGGGTCAAAATCGGTTGAAGTGCGATACCTGCGATAGTGATGGGTTTCTCATCACCATCGAACGTATTGGTCGGCGGCAAAAAGCCTTGGCGGGTATGAGGCATCGTCCTGCCGTATTCCAACTGCGTGCCCGCGTTGATGAAGTCCTCGGCCGGAAGATGCATGCCGAAGGCATCGCCTCCATCGCGCTGACCGCGACCCATGCTGGGTGTCGCAGAACGCAAAAGCTCGTGGCTATAAATTCCTGGGCTCTCATTGCCCGCGAACACAGTCGCACCGCCCGTATGGTCGGGGTGATTATGGGTATAGATGATCGCCTGAACGGGACGAACGAGGTGAGAACCAAACGCCTCTACGATGGCCGTCGCATCAACAGGATTGGCGGCGGTATCAACGATAATCGAACCTCCCCGGCCGGCAATCAAGGTGACGTTGCTGGCCGAGTAGCCGATGGCGGCATATACCCCGTCGGTGACGTGGACGACGCGTGGCCGAAATTCCTCCGAATGGGCAATCAGCTTCTCCCTGCCAATGAACTCGTCCTGAGAACCGGTTTGCAGTGTAGGTTTAATGGTCATGGCATCCCGTTTCCGTCTGTCGTCGCGAAGGCATCTTACTAATCGGGGGCCTGAGGTCGAGAACTTCATGGCCGCAATTGAACCTATAGAGCCTTTGGAAACATATACCCTGCGGGATAATTCCACGGCAGAAGGCCCAGACTGAGCAGGGCCCCCGCACCTTACCAATCCGTAAGTTGTGGCCAAGCCGCCGCCTCGGCTAAATTGCCCGCTCCAGGCATGCCGGGAACGATCGGGCCGATGCGAATCCTGCTTATCGAGGACGATACCAAGACGTCCGACTATATCGCCAAGGGCCTTTCCGAGGCAGGCCATGTCTGTGACGTGGTCGGCGACGGCCGCGATGGGCTGTTTCAGGCGCAGCGCGAGGCCTATGACGTCATCGTCGTCGATCGCATGCTGCCGGGGCTCGATGGGCTGGCGATCGTTCGCTCGCTCCGGGCTGCCAAGATCGGCACATCGGCGCTGTTCCTGACGTCGATCGGCGGCGTCGACGACCGGGTCGAAGGGCTGGAGGCGGGCGGCGACGATTATCTCACCAAGCCTTTCGCCTTCTCCGAGCTGATGGCGCGCGTCAATGCGCTTGGCCGCCGGCCGCCGGTGCAGGAGCAGAAGACGGTGCTGAAGGTTGCCGATCTCGAGCTCGATCTGATCCGCCGCGAAGCCCGCCGCGCCGGCCAAGTGATCGAGCTGCAGCCGCGTGAGTTCGTCCTGCTCGAAGTGCTGATGCGCGGCGAAGGCCGGGTCATCACCAAGACGATGCTTTTGGAGCGGGTCTGGGATTTCCACTTCGATCCGAAGACCAGCGTCGTCGAGACCCATATCAGCCGCTTGAGGGCCAAGGTCGACAGACCGTTCCAGGCCCAGCTTCTGCACACGGTCCGCAACACCGGATACAGCCTGCATGCGCCGCGTTAGAACATGATGGCTCCCAACCCCACAGGATTTTTGGCATCGTTCTCCAGCCTGCGCCGGAGCACGCCGTTCCGGCTTGCCGTCACCTTCGGCTTGCTCTTCGTCGTCACCTTCTTTTTGAGCGGCGCGATCATCTATCACATGCTGGACCTTGGCCTCTCCCGCGATCTCGAACAGTCGCTCACCGAGATGAATTCGCTGATCGTTTCGACCTACGAGCCCGGTGACACCGGGGATCTCGTCAACACGCTGAACAATTATGCGAGCTTCCAGTCGACCTCCGACGGGCTTTATTCGCTGACCGACCATGCCGGCAAGAAGCTCGCCGGCAATTTCGCCGCACCGCCCATCCCGAACGGCGTCTATACCGTCAGCTCGGGCGATGTCGGGCTGAAGGGGCATGAACGCTACCGGATGCAGGTGTCGACGATCGGCCCCTACAGCCTGGTGGTCGGCGACAACTTCAACGATGTCGACGAGATGCTGAGGATCGTGCTTGAAAGTTTCGAATGGGCCGCGGCGATCGTCGTGGCGACGGCGATCGGCGGCGGCGCCTTTCTCGCCGTTCGCGCCCAGGCGCGGCTGGACAGGGTGGCCAACACCATGAACGACGTGTCCCACGGCGCGCTCGACGCCCGCATTCCGATCAGCGGCAACGGCGACGATCTGGATACGGTGGCGATCCAGATCAACGCGGCGCTGGTGCGGCTGCAGACCTTGGTCGAGAGCATGCGGCAGGTGAGCACCGATATCGCCCATGATCTGAAAACGCCGCTGAACCGGCTGCGGCTGACGCTCGATGCCGCGGTGGCGGGCAATGACCGGCAGGCGGATGTGTCGGCCCTTCTCGACGAAGCGAGAAACGAGAGCGACCGGATCAACGCCACCTTCGAGGCGCTGCTGCGCATTTCCCAGATCGAGGCCGGCGCCCGCAAGGAGCGTTTCCAGCCGACCGATCTCGATGCCGTGCTTGCGGTGATTTCCGAGGTCTATGTCGATGTCGCCGAAGATGCGCAGAAGTCGCTGCGGATAACGGCGCGCGCTCCCGCCATCATCCGCGGCGACCGCGATCTGCTGACCCAGATGATCGCCAACCTGGTGGAGAATGCGATCAACCACTGCCCGGCTGGAACGGTGATCACGGTTTCGCTGCGCCGTGAGCACGATCGCGCCATCCTCTCGGTCGCCGATACCGGCCCCGGCATTCCCGCCGGCGAAAGGGACAAGGTCTTCCGACGGCTCTATCGGCTGGACAAGAGCCGGACGACGCCCGGAAGCGGGCTCGGGCTCAGCCTCGTCAAGGCGATCGCCGAGCTGCATGCGGCCGAGATCACCATGGGAGACAGTCAACCCGGCCTCATCGTCTCGATCGCCTTCCCCCTACTCTCGGGAGAACGATCCTGACCGCTCATCCCGGCGAGCGATCCTGACCTTTCATCCCGGGTGAGCGGTCCCGACCGCTCACCCTCGACACCGCGAGGCGGCTGAAGCGGGCTGCAAAGCGGCGTATTTCGGCAGCAGTGCGATAGGGCAGAACGCTCCACGGCCGGCGGCGGCCAAGCCGGTAGGCCGAAAGCCCTGACTGGATCTGCGAGCTGGCATCCGCCCTCTGGCTGACCGGCAGCGGATCGACGAAGCAGGCGCTTAAGCCCTCGTCGAATTCCAGGTCGAAGGCGAGATCATAGGGCAGCCGCATCGGCAGCATTGCGCCGGCAATCCAGCCGGCCGCCCTGCGGTTGATCAGATAGGCGCCGGAGCCCTTCTCGCGGGTCAGCGCGATAGCGAGCGAGCGCGACGCCGTCAGCGGCTCCACCCTGTGCTTGCGCCCGGTGTTGACGGTGGAAAGACGCAGGATGTCCCAGCGCGTCTGGTGCTGCAGGGCGGCCTCGAGCACCTCGGCAAGATCGTCGTCGACATCGAGGTCGTCTTCCAGGATGAGCGCGAATTCGGCATTGCCGGAGAGGAAGCGCCTGGCGCATTCGACGTGGCTAAAAAAACAGCCGATCTCGAAAGGGTTCGGCCGGCGGCCATGCCGGCTCAGATAGGAGGCTTCGTCAAAATCCGGATGCGGCAGGCTGAGCCCCGCTCCGTCCACCGCCGCCACCCGCTCGAAGGCAAGGCCGATGCCCACAAGCAGGCGCTCCATCCGAAACCGGCGCAACGGCGCGCGGTCGAGATTGATCAGATAGGTGTCGACCCGCAGGCTGACCGGATGGATCGCCGGCATCAGGGCGGCAGGTGTGGCGCGCATGTTCATGAGAGAGCTGACCTCGACTTGGCAATGATGGCGCCAAGCTGCGCTCCAAACCTCACGGAGACCTCGCGGGGGCTATACATTTTTGTAAGGTGGCAAGGGTTGGAGTGTGGGGCAGCGGAAGTGCGGGTGCCCTGCACGCCCGAGACATCCGGCGGCGGTCCCCAGCCGGCAGACCTTGCCCGCGGCGGCCATTATCCGCCGAGCAAACCTAAACGGGCGCTCCGGCCGAGCCGGGCACTTCGCCAAACCTGTTGGGGTTCCTCGAGCCAGGAGTGAGGATGATTGCAAGAAAGGCCGCCAGCACCAAGATACCCGTGAGAATGACCGCCGTGAGGGAGCCAACTGCCTCGTAATAGCCTTGGACCAAGTAAAGCACGAAGACTGAAGGGGTCCACCAGCCGCTCTGATCGAAGTCATGCAGTCGCCTCACCATCAGGCACATGCTGGCGATGATAGCCAGCACATAGGTCAGAGCGATTAACCCCTGTATTGAATACGCCTGCCGAGGTCCGATCTGCGTCTGCAGGCGCGTGAGCGCGAATATCGTGATCGCGGCGATAGCGATGACTGCCACGGTGAACAGGAAATAGCGAAGACGACCAAGCCTACCCTGTAACGAGAATGTTTTGAGCATTGTACCCCCTTGCAACTGATCGAGAAAACCACTCTCGCGCTTATAGTTAGACGGTTGCATTGGAGCAGCGTCAAACGGAAATTGAAAGACTAGCCAGGCTGCACGAGACATCCGGCGGCGGTCCCCAGCCGGCAGACCTTGCTGGGCGACCAGAAGGCGGGTGCCGCGATCCGGATCGCCGATCCTCAATCGGATTTGCAGCCCTTGGAAATCCCTCCGATTCAAGACAAGATCGTCCGGCTCTAGCTTTTGGGGAGACTCTGATGGAAAACCACGAGCCGTTTCTACGCGAGGCGATTGCGCTCTCGAAATCTGCGATGAACCGGGGCGACGAACCATTCGGCTCGGTGCTGGTGAAGGACGGCGAGGTCATCCTGCGTGCCGAAAACAGTGTCTTCACAGGCCATGATATGACGAACCACGCCGAGATGAACCTGGTGAAACTGGCGGCGCAGCACTACGACACTGCTTTTCTCGCCGACTGCACGCTCTACACCAGCACGGAGCCGTGCGCGATGTGCTCCGGGGCGATTTACTGGTCGGGCATCGGGCGTATGGTGTTTGCGTGCTCCGAAACGCGGCTTGGCGAGATCGCCGGCATCGGGTTGAACGTGCCGAGCCGGACGATCCTGCAAACCGGCGCACGCATCGTCACTGTGGTTGGCCCGACGAACCTCGAAGACGAAGCCGCCGAAGTGCATCAGGAATTCTGGCCGAAGCATCTGGGCAAGGTTTAGCCTCAGCTGGAAGTTTGGCGAAACGTCTCCCCAACCTCCGTCATCCCAGGCCTTGAGCCTGGGATCCATCCCCGCTGCCGACGGAGCCCGCCGTGGATCCTCGGGTCAAGCCCGAGGAGGACGGAGGGTGGGGTGAGCGCTGGGGCAAATACAGCGACGCACCGGGCCTGGCGGGCAACAGAGGCAACGTAAAGACTGCGGTTCACATAGAACGCCGACGCGCCATCCGTTGCGCAGGCCGGGAGTTTGGCGAAAACACATCCCCAATCTCCGTCATCCCAGGCCTTGAGCCTGGGATCCATGCCCGCCGCCGACGGAGCCCGCCGTGGATCCTCGGGTCAAGCCCGAGGAGGACGGAGGGTGGGGTGAGCCCTGGGGCAAACACGGCGGCGTGTCAGGACATGGGGGCAATGAGCCGAAGCGGTCATTGAAGAAGGGGAAAATCTTGGCCGAGAATGATTATGATGCCTTCGCGGCGGCATACGACGCGGATAATGAGGCCAACGCCTGGAATGCCTATTACGAGCGGCCGGCCATTCTTGCCCTGGTCGGCGAGGTCGCCGGGCTTTCCGTGCTCGATGCGGGATGCGGCGGCGGGGCGCATGCGGCAGCGCTTGTCGAGCGTGGGGCTGTGGTGACCGGGATCGATGCCAGTGCCGGCATGCTGCAGATCGCGCAACGCCGCCTGGAAGGGCGCGCGCGCCTGCTATCGGCTGATCTCAGCGAAGCTTTGCCGTTCGAGGATCAAGCCTTCGATCTGATCCTCGCCTCGCTGGTGCTGCATTATCTGCCGGACTGGTCGGGGCCGCTCATGGAATTCAACCGGCTGCTGCCGCAAGGCGGCCGCCTGGTTTTCTCGACACACCATCCCTTCATGGATCACCCGTCGAGCGGCCGCGACAATTATTTCGAGACCTACAGTTTTGACGAGACCTGGCAGCGCGGCGAAAAGCAGATCGCCATGCGCTTCTGGCATCGGCCGCTGCACGCCATGTTCGACGCACTCAAAACGGCTGGATTTCAGATCGACATCGTCAGCGAGCCGCAGCCCGATCCTCGCGCCCGCACGCTGTTTCCGCGGGCCTATCAAAACCTGACGACCACGCCGCGGTTCCTCTTCTTCTCGGTGGTGAAAACATGACGATGTGGATGACGAGAATTTTTCGCTATACGGTAGCAGTTGCCACCACCGTCGAATTTCGGTCGAGTCAGACTTTTAGACACTGGCCTGCGAAAATCGCAGATGACCATGACTCTTTTCACCTCGTTGGAACGTCGTTGTAGCGACCGTCGTCGAGCGGTCGAATCCGACCCGAATGAGGACTGAGACATGGATCTGGAAGGAAAGCGAATTGTGGTCGTCGGCGGGAGCCGCGGCTTGGGGAGGGGGCTTGCCGAGGCATTCGTGGCTCGCGCGGCCGAAGTCACCGTGGTCGCCCGCAACGCCGCGGCCGCGCAGGGGCCAGCCGAGCAACCGACCGTCACCGCCATATCGGCTGATGCAACCGATGTCGATGCCGCATGGCGGATCATGGAGCAGACGCGACCTGATCTCGTCATCATGAATGCCGGTGCGGAACCGCTCATGGAACGGATCGACCGGATTGGCTGGGAGGCATTCACGACCAACTGGAATGTGGACGTCAAGGCCGCGCTCCACTGGGTACAGGCTGCCCTGACCCTGCCGATGACGCCGGGCGGGCTTGTCGTCCTGGTCTCCAGCGGAGCGGCCGTGCAGGGGTCGCCGCTATCGGGCGGTTATGCGGGAGCCAAGCGCGCGCAGTGGTTCATTGCAAAATATGCCGAGGGCCTGTCGGCGCAACTCGGCCTGGGTCTGCGCTTCCGGGTCATCGTTCCCCGGCAGATGTTCGCCGGAACCGGCGTGGGTGATACCGGCATCGGGGCTTACGCCGCGGCGGCGGGTCGGACATTTGCCGAACAGGCCGCCACCTGGCCGGACATGACGCCGCGGGCTTTCGGTGATACGGTTGCCGACCTGATCGGCAAGACGGCTCTCGCCGAGGCTATGGTCTATGCCGTGCGCGGCGATACGGGTGTGACGGTCATCGAATGACGGAAAACGCTGCTCTCGAAGCCGAAGCGAGGAAAATTCTGCTCGCGGCGCTTGCCAGCGAAGCGGACGCGCTTCGCCCCGAGCTGCATCGCTATGCTGCTCGTCTGGTAGGGTCGGTGATCGACGGCGAGGATGTGATTCAGGACGCGTTTGCCAGGGTATTTGCGACGGCTGGCTCGATCCCGCCGGGCGCCCCGCTGCGACCCTGGCTCTTTCGCATTGTCCACAACGGAGCCATAGATGCCCTGCGCCAGCGCAGTACGCGCCGATCCGAGCCCCTTGAGATGGCCTTTGATCTGGCCGATATCAGCGCCGTCGGCCCGGAGGACGCGCTGATCCGGCAGGACACGGTGCGGGTCGCCCTGGGCCATTTTGCAGACTTGCCGGTGCCGCAACGCAGCGCGGTGATCCTCAAGGATGTGTTGGGAGAGTCGCTCGCGGACATCGCAGCGCTGCTGGACCTGAGCGTCGATGCAGTCAAGGCCCATCTGTCGCGCGGTCGGGCGAGATTGCGAGCCATTTCCGACGTGCGGTCCGAGGTTGCGCCATCGCCTAGTCCCGAGGTCCTGAACTTTGCAGCGCTCTTCAACGCCCGGGACTGGGACGCTTTGCGCAGCCTGCTGGCCGAGGATGTTCGGCTTCGTCAGGCGCGACGGCCGGAAATCTCGGGTGCCGCCGACGTCGGTCGATTTTTCACCTATTATGCCGAATATCCGCCGGTCAGGCTCGAACCGGCCTGGCTGGAAGGCCGGGAAATATTGCTGGTATCAGCCGAACCGTCTGATGGTCCTCGCTATTTCATGCTGCTCGAATGGCGGGAGCAAAAGATAAGCCTGATCCGCGACCATCGCTATGCGACCTATGTCATTGATGATGCGGCGGACGTAATGTTGGCGGCATCGCGGTGACCGACCTTGATTAAGACGCGCTTTCTCGATGTCCGCTATCGGCGTCATTTGCGGCAGCGGCATCGCCCTCGTCCTTATCGCAGCAGTCTACATCCACCGTTATGTCGGGATTGGCCTATTGCCCGCACCGCTTTACCTCGGCATCAGGACGAAGTTCTTTGAACGCTGGAGCTGAGCAGCCAAACTCCGAAGCCCGACGCAGCGGGATAGTCGGCGCAACAAAATTTTCCCTCACCTCGGGAACAACAGGCTCCGCCGATCGTAAGTATGATGGGCCGTGCGGAGGTGCGTCATAACACAGCCATGCACTTCGATACTCTGTGCGGCCCACTCCTGCCCCATCCCCGCATTCCTCACCCCACCTCGCCCAGGTGGCGTTGGACCCACTTTGTCTCTTCCGATGCGGTGCGGCCGAAATGGCGTTTGAAGTCGCGGCTGAATTGCGCCGGGCTGGCGTAGCCGACCGAGGCTGCGACCTCGGCGATCGTGCTCGTCTGGCGGGCGATCATCAACCGTGCTTCGTGCAGCCGGATCGCTTTCACATATTGCATCGGGCTGCTGCCGGTCAGATCCTTGAAGTGGACATGGTAGGAAGGAATGCTCATGCCCACCTCCCTGGCCAGATCGGAAACCGCAATCTCGCGGCCAAAGTTTTCCCGCAACCAGGCCAGGCTCCGGATGATTTTTCCGGATCTGCCTTTCTGCTGAAGGGCCGCGATCATCGCGCCGCCTTGCGGCCCGACCAGCACCCGGTAGTGCAGTTCACGCAGCAGGCCGGCGCCGAGCACGGCAATGTCGGCGGTGCCGCGAAGCGCCATTAAGAGGCGCAGCAGGACATCCTCGACATCGCCGGCCATCCGGCTCGACACCAGACTTCTCGGTTCGTCGCTTCTAAGTTCGGCGTGTTTTTCCATCTGCAGGGCGATCTCGGCCGCCATCTGCATATCGAACTCGACATAGACGGCCAGCAATGGCCGCTCGGCACTGGCGGTCGACTTCATCCGGAAGGGAACGGGCAGCGAAACCGCCAGATAGTGGTCTTCATCGTAAGTGAAGACTTCCCCTTCGAGGATGCCCTGCTTGCTGCCCTGCAGGACGAACACCGCGCCTGGCTTATAGAGCACGGGCACGTCGTCGAGCACCGCTTCTGTCCGCAATATGCGCACGGAGCCAAGCGCCGTCGGATTATAGCCGTGGCGGGGCGCGAGCGTTGCGGCCAGCTCGACCATCTCCAGCCGCCTGGATGGGTTTCGATCGTTGATAGGATTTGGCAACGTATTCAGACAATCCGCCATCGATGCACTGATCGCCTCATATTATTTGTCAAACACCCCCAATCAAGGAGTGTTTGCAGATCATGTCGAAAAAGACCTTCTTCATCACCGGCGCCAATTCCGGCTTCGGGCTGGCCATTGCGACGGCGGCGGTCGAGGCCGGCCATACGGTGATTGGCACCGTTCGCTCGGACGCCTCACGCGCAGCGCTCGCCAAGGCACTGCCTGCCCTACGGCCGGTCCTCTGCGATGTCACCGAGTTCGACCGTGTCGCTGACGTGGTCGGCCAGGCGGAGGACGAGCATGGCCCGGTGGACGTGCTGATCAACAATGCCGGCTACGGCCATGAGGGCGTGCTCGAGGAGTCGCCGATCGAAGAGATGCGGCGTCAGTTCGAGGTGAATGTCTTCGGCGCCGTCGCGGTAGCCAAGGCGTTTCTTCCGAGGTTTCGCGCGCGACGCAACGGGTTCATCGTCAACGTCACCTCGATGGGCGGGATGATCACCATGCCCGGCATCGGCTATTACTGCGGCAGCAAGTTTGCGCTTCAAGGCATATCGGAGGTGATGCGCGCGGAAATGGCGTCGTTCAACGTGCATGTGACGACGCTCTGCCCCGGCTCGTTCCGAACCGACTGGGCCGGGCGATCGATGGTGCGCACGGAGCGGTCGATTGCCGATTACGATGCGCTGTTCGATCCGATCCGCCAGGCGCGCCAGGCGGTCAGCGGCAAGCAGCTCGGCGATCCCGCCAAGCTGGCCGCCGCCGTCCTGGCGCTGGTGGAATCCGACATGCCACCGCCGCAGCTTCTGCTCGGCAGCGATGCGCTGAAGCATGTGACGGGCAGGATCGCCCGCCTTAGCCAAGAGATCGAGGCGTGGAAGCCTGTCACCCTCTCGACCGATGGGTGACAGGAAGGAACGCGGCAAGCGCACTCGGCGCGCACTCGGAGCGCACCCGACGCCGATGGCCTCTCCAGAGAGGGTTCATGGCGGCAAAAATGCTGTCATTGGTGCAATCGCGTTCGGCCCAGCGGCGCGCCTGGTCGCTTCCAAGCACCAGCTCGCCGCGAGGGTGGTTGCCGTGTTCGAGCATCGCCATGACTTCCGCGATATAAGCGCTCAGCGGCATGGCGCGCGGGTCGGCCGCCTGGGCAGCGCCGGTCAACTCGGTCCGGACATAGGGCGGCGAGATCTCCGGCATCGCGAACCGGAGGGAACCACAACTGTCGTTTTCCGCTTGACGGCCTACCTACTAGAAGGTAGAAGCAACCCATGATCAATCTTCTCACGACATCCGATGAGATCCTTGCCTCGGCGCGGGCGCTGATTACCACCGGCGGCTATAACGGCTTCAGCTATGCCGATATTGCCACGGTCGTCGGCATCCGCAAGGCCAGCATCCATCACCATTTTCCCAGCAAGACCGATCTGGTCCGCACGCTTATCCGGCGATATCGGGACGATGCCGAGATGGGCGTAGCGGCTCTGGAGCGGAACGTGCAGGACCCGCTCGAGCTCCTCAAAACCTATGCGGGCCATTGGGCCAAGTGCATCGACGATGCCAGCCGGCCGTTTTGCGTCTGCGCGCTGCTGGCCAGCGAACTGCCGGCGTTGCCGCCAGAGGTCGCCGAGGAGGTCAAGGGGTTTTTCCGCTTTCTCTCCGCCTGGCTGACTTCGGTCATGGAACGCGGCGCCAAGACCGGGGCTTTGAGCCTGTCCAGCGAACCCCGCGTCGAGGCCGAAGTGTTCATGGCATCCGTCCATGGCGCCATGCTTTCCGCACGGGCTTACGGGACGCCGGAGGTGTTTCCCACCATTCTGGCCCCGACCCTGCAGCGGCTGTCTCCGACCGTCGCTCGATAAGGTTCCGGGCGGAATGGCCGCCCGGAGTGACAATTCCGGCCTACAAAACTACCAACTAGTAGGAAGAACGAGATGAAAACGAACTTTCTCCCCGCCCTTATGCTCAGCCTCTCGGCGATCTCGTCGGTGGCTCTATCGGCCATGCCTGTCTTCGCTGAGGACCAGAAGGCCGAGCAGATTCACGTCAGAGGCAGCATCGTCAATTACAGCGGCTCGACCCTCACGGTGAAGACGCGCGAAGGGGCGAGCGTCGATGTCACCCTCGCCGACGACTTTAAACTTGCGGGCGTCGCCAAGGCCGAGGTCAGCGACATCAAGCCGGGCGACTTCGTCGGCATCGCCTCCCTGCCGAAAGAGGGCGGCGGTGACGGCGCGCTCGAAGTGCTGATCTTCCCGCCGGCCATGAAAGGCGCCGGTGAAGGCAGCTACGGCTGGGATCTCAAGCCGGACAGCAGCATGACCAATGCCACCGTCGCCGACGCCGTCAAGGGCGTCGACGGCCGGACGGTCACCGTCTCTTATCACGGCAAGGAAAAGAAGATTTCCATTCCGGACGGCACGCCGGTCGTCACCATCGCTCCGGCAACCAAGGATGATCTTGTTGCCGGCGCCGTCGTCTTCGTGCCCGCCGAGAAGGCCGCCGCCGGCACCATCGCCCATCAGGTGCTTGTCGGCAGGAATGGCGTGGTTCCGCCGATGTGAGCCACGCCGTCGCCGGTCGGCCCGGCCGCCCCGGGTCGATTGGCGACCAACAATCCCAAACTCAGGAAAGAACTCATGATGACCTACGATCAAACCACCGTCGCCGCTGGCGACAGGGAACAATGGCTGACGCGGTATTATTTCACCCGCGCAGCGTTTTCTCTCCTCTGGGTCGCAGCCGCCCTGACTGCCGGCCGCCAGTCCTTCTCGGTGGCGGCAGCGCTGCTGATCCTCTACCCGGCCTGGGATGCCGCCGCCAATTTCGTCGATGCTGCTCGACATGGCGGCCTGGCAAATAACCGCAGCCAGGCGATCAACGTCGCCGTCAGCGCAGTGACAACGGCCGCCGTGATCGCCGCGCTGACCATGAGCATGAACTCAGTCCTCGCCGTCTTCGGCCTGTGGGCGATCTTTTCCGGTCTGCTGCAGCTCGGAACAGCCGTTCGCCGCTGGAAGACCAACGGCGGCCAATGGTCGATGATCCTCAGCGGCGGCCAGTCGGCGGTGGCCGGCGCCTTCTTCATCGCCCAGGCGCAAATGCCGGAACCACCATCCATCGCCAACATCGCCGGCTACGCCGGCCTCGGCGCCTTCTATTTCCTGGTCTCGGCGGTATGGCTGGCTGTGACGCAGATGCGGCGGAGATAGCAGGACGCCTCGGCTGTCCGGTTCGCGCCGGCGGTTAAAACAAAGACCAGGCGCGGAGCCACGGCGTCAACAGGACGTGGACCCAACGCCATCAATCACCTCCCCCGCCACAACAATCGCTGCGGCAGAATTCAGCGCAGTTGTTCGGCCAGATCGGCAACGCGTTTGTCGAAAACAGGCCCCCAACCTCCGTCATCCCAGGCCTTGAGCCTGGGATCCATGCCGCAGCCGATGGAGGCCAGCGTGGATCCTCGGGTCGAGCCCGAGGAGGACGGAGGGTGGGGTGGGCTCTCGGGAAAACACAGCGAATGGCGGACAGAGGAAGCGGCGGATTTTGCTTGGGTCATGCAAAGGCGTCCGCGCTTACGCCGCCAGTCCGTAATCATAAGCCTTGCCCCTCTCCGTTCCCCGCCCGCTCTACCCTGCACGTCCCCTCTCCCCATTTTTCGGGAGTTCGAAGGACGGGTCGAGCCACGCCGCGCCAACCGGACCGCCTTGGGCCGGCAGCAGCCACAATTGCCAGTTGCCTTGCCAAGCTCGCGGTCAGCGACAGGCTTTCGCGTCTTATGCTATCTGGTTGTTCCAGAGCGATCAGCGGAAAAGTTCGATTCGAAAGTGGAACGGAATGGGCAAACCGGCGACAGAAGCGTCAAAACGCAGCGAGATCCCGCAGCCCTCACGCGACCTCACGCACCCGAGCATCCCCTCTCAGTTGTCTGCAAAACGCGGGAGCAGCGCCGATGCTCGACTTTGATCCGCTGTATTCGACCCCGCGGGTTGAGGCTGTCAAACAGTTCATCGATCAGCACTATTCGCTTGCCGGGCCGGTCTCTTGCCGAATGCTGCAACGCGGCCTGAACGATGTTTATCTTGTCGTTGGGAGCAACGGCGAGCGTTATGTCTTCCGACTTTCCCATCAGCGGGCGCGGGGTCCGGCCGACGTCAGAACCGAAACGGCTTTCCTCACACATCTCACGCAATCGGCCGTTCCGGTCGCAGCACCGATCCCGACACGCGATGGCGCCCTGTCCCTGCAGGGATATGCGCCGGAGGGTGCGCGCGAGGGGGTGCTCTTCCGGGAGATCGAGGGCCGCAAGCCGCAGGCGGCGGATGCCGGCGATGCCGCCGCCAACGGCAAAACCCTTGCTCTGATGCACAATGCAGCCGAGACATTTTCTCCGGACGGAGCACTCTATCGGCTTGACCTCGAACACCTGCTGTTTCGGCCGCTCGCGCGAATACGCGACAGCGGCATTGTCGAAGACGCCGACGTCCGTAGCGATCTCGAACAGATCGCGGCGCGGACCGCAAAGGCGATCGAAGCCTTCGGAGATCTGACCTGGACCTATTGTCATGGCGATTGTCACGGCTTCAACTCGCGGATCAACGACGCTGGCGAAGCGGTATTTTTCGACTTCGACGACGGCGGCCCGGGGTACCTCGCCTACGACCTCTCAGTCTTTTTGTGGGCGCAAGTCTCCTTCGGCCGGAGCTCGACCGCCATGTGGAACGCCTTCATCGACGGCTATCGCGCCGTCCGGCCGATCACGCCGGACGATTTTGAGGCAGCCCTTCGCTTCGTGATCGTCCGCCACTTCTGGCTGATGGGCGAATATGCCAGCCGGGCACAGGAATGGGGAAGCGAGACCGTCGGCTGGATCGCGCGGGAAGCGGATTTTCTGAAGACCTGGGAGACAGAGCAATTTGTCGATCGTCTGTTCTGAAAGAGGTTCTCGGCCTGGTCAGCAACGATATTGCCAAGTTCCTCGGCTTCAACTAAATTAAGAGCGCACACATCAGGGTTGAGGGTATAACTCAGTCCGTTGCACGCTATCAGCGGCCGAGTGCGGGTGGGCTCTTCGAGCTAAGCAACTTCTGGATCAACGAAAAGATCTCAGGAGTTTACGTGTCAAAACAGTTACAGAAATTGAGAAACGAAGCGTCCGTCCGTCAGGCCGGTTGCTGCTGGTATTGTGATTGCAAGATGATCAATAGCACTGCAGCTTCAATCCGCCGGTGCACAGCTGAGCACTTGGTGCCGCAATCATGCGGCGGCAAAGATAACGTTGGGAACGTGGTGGCTGCCTGCTGGTTTTGCAACCAAATCCGCCACAGGCAGAGGCACGTGCTAGCACCCGAGAAATACCGCAAGTTCGTCCAGAGGAGGCGCGCTATAGGCAAATGGCACGGGTTCTCATAGCAGTGTCGCCCGCCCCGTCATCATGTTTGGTGCTAATGCATGTCGCCCGGAAGTGTGCAGCGGTTCCGGGATAACGACATGCATAAACACAAAGAGCTAAAGCGGCCGTTCTGGCCGAGCGAGGAAGATTGACCTCACTCGCAAATGTTGCGCTTGATCGCCACGGCGTTTGTCGAAAACGCGCCCCCAACCTCCGTCATCCCAGGCCTTGAGCCTGGGATCCATGGCCGCAGCTGATGGAGGCCGGCGTGGATCCTCGCGTCAAGCCCGAGGAGGACGGAGGTGGGGTAAACTCTCTGGCAAACTCAGCGACGGCGGACGGAGGAAGGGGCCAATTTTGCTTCGGTCCGCAGTCATCGTCATGCCGCCAATCCGACGCTCAACCACAAGCCTCACCCCCTCCATCACCCACCCCTCGCCCCGCGCAACGCGATCAACCCTCGCCGCAGCCACAGCAGCTGCTGCGGCGGCATCTGGCGCAGGTGTTCGTAGTCCATCACCGTGACGTTATAGACCGTGCTCCTCACCTGCGGGCCGTCCTGGCAGCGCAGCAGGATGCCCTGCAGGGCCATCATGCGGTTGCTGGCTTTGCGGGCGCGGTCGGCGAGGCTTTCGGTCACTTCGCCTTCGTGGCCTTTGACAGTGAAGAGCGATTGGGCGCGCGGGCTCGGGGCCGGGATGCCGGTGGTCTTGTGGTAGCGGGCCATGGCCTCGGCATAGTCGTCGCCGGCCTGGCGCTGCTCGGCGCTGATCAAGCCGTCGAGGAACATGCGGCCGAGGGTATAACCGGCAAACGGGCTCTTGACCGTCTCGTCATCGACCGTCCGGCCGAAGCCGTGGATGCGGCGGCGGGCTGATATGGCGACGCTGATATTGTCCTTCTCGGTCTCGAAAGGCTTGATCTTGCCGCAGGGAAAACGCTCGACATTCTCCTTGCGCGGCCGGCCGGCGCCCTTGTTTGCCCGTTGTGTCCTAGCCTTGGCTGCTTTGCCACCCATGCTGATTGTCCTTCCTATCGAATGATGCCGTTGCGCAGTGCGGCGGCGACCAGGGCGGTATCCTTGAAGATGCCGAGTCTCGCCTTGGCGTTGGCGATGTGGGTATTCACCGTGATGTGGGAGATGCCGAGAATGGTGCCGATCTCGGCGGCGGTCTTTCCGGCCGCCATCCAGCCGATGATTTCGGTCTCGCGTGGGGTGATCTTGCTCATGGCGCCGGCCCATCGATGAACGGCACGCGCGGCATCGTCACTTCGGCGCCGGAAAACGTCACCCGCCGGACGCGGTCGGGATGGCGGATCGGCGCGGCCGGCGCGGCATCGGCCTCCGGCGGCTTCTGCCTTGTGTCCTGCCTGGCGTCCTGCCTGGCGGGGAACCTGTCGCGGTTGCGGTGCGCCATGTTGATGACGGTGTTCTTCTTCGAGCCGAACAGCTCGGCGATCGCTCTTGCCGAGCGCCCTTCCTGCCAAAGCTGCGCGGCCTTGACGATCCTGTCTTCCGTCCAGAATAGGTCTCTCACCCTGCTGCCTCCTGCGCGTCGCGCGCGGCTCTTGCGATGATCGGGTTGTCGGGAAACATTTTCGCCAGCTCGCGCTTGGCGCTGCAGCTGCCATTGGCGGCATCGCGCAGCAGCTGCATCTTGTAGGCGGCGACCTTCGGCTTCGGTGCCTCGGCTTCCCGTTCGATGCGCGGGCGGCTTTGGGCTGCCATCGCCGCCTGCTGATTTCGGCACTCCTCGGCAAAACTGGCGCTGCTCGGGGCAAAGGCGCGGTTATGATCCCTCACCTTCCCGGAGATGAAGCCTCTGGCGGCGCGCCAGACCGCCTCGGCCGAAATGCCGTCGATGGCGACGAGATAGGCGCGGATCTGCATATCGGGATCAGTGCCGGCGGATGCCGGGAAGCCCGAAAGCATCCCCGCTATGATCTTCACCGGAGAGGAAATCTCTTGCGGCATCGACTGTCGTCCTTCTCGTGCTGCTGTTGATCGACCCGGCTTCCCTCGCCTTCTCCTTGAGGTACCAGTCGCATTTGATCGCCTGCCAGCCGCGGAAGATCTGCATCTCGGCGGCGCCGGCCGGATCGCCGGTCAGCAGATATTCCCTGGCCTGCATCCGGGCGGCATAGGCCGTCAGCGGCTTCCTCAGCGTGCGCTTGCGATGCTCGATGACGGCTGCCGCCAGCTCCTCCCCCAGCACCGGGCTGAGGATGTCCATGATGTCCTTGCTCATTGCGTCCTTCGCCATACCGTTTCCTTTCTCTCGCCGATCGAGCCACGGCCCCGCCGTGACCTCAAATCCGCCGTTGCCCGCCGAAAAAATTGACTGAAGTGCCCGGCTTGAGGCGCGGGGAAAACCGGCGGATCTCAGCGCCGGCATGATCCAGCCCCGCGGTGTCGCCCTTCTCGGCGCTTCGAAGCCGGTGGATCTCGGTCTCGACCGAAGGCACCGACACGCCGAGGATGGCTGCGATTTCGATATAGTCCCGGCCGGTGCGGAAGAGCTCGAGCGCGTTCATGCCAGTGATCCTTGTTGTCCATTTCGAGCGCAGCGCACCGTTGCCGCCGAAGCGGGGGCTGCCCCGGTGCTTGATTTCGAATTCTGTTGGGGGAGCAAAGGCTCCGGTCGTCTGCCGGGCTACTACCCGGGGAATTGATGCCGGCGTCGCCGAGGGAGGCGACGACGCCAGCCACCGACAGCCGTCAGGGAGGGGTGGGGCTATCGGGATCGGTGATCTTCCGCATCTCTTTCGGGCTCGTTTGCCGGTCGCAATTTTCGCAGTGGCGCTCGATCACCTCGGCAATCGACAGCGCCTTGCCGCACATCGGGCAGCCGGTGAAGCGGCGGCTTCCGCGCTGGATCAGGCCGATTGCCGCCAGGGTGGAGGGGCTGATGGTCTCGCTGTTTGTCATGTGCGCTAGGGTATATTTAATACCCTGAATGTCAAGCACAATAGGGCATGACATATACCCTAAATTGGGGTATTTTTCATATCATGTTGAAAGATCAGGAACAATTTGAACGCGAAGAACGCGCAAAGCGGCTGGTCATGGCCAGGAAAAACGCCGGCTTTGCCGGGCCGAAGGCGATCGTCGATCGGTTCGGCTGGAATGCGAATGTCTACAAGGCGCATGAGTCCGGCCGCAACGGCTTCGGCATTGCCGATGCGAAGAAATATGCCCGCGCCTTCAAGGTCAATCTCAACTGGCTGCAGTTCGGAACCGGCAACGCGCTCGATCCGGATGAGCTGCCGGTCTCCGTCGCCGACGTGCCGAAGATCTCCTGGGTCAGCGCCGGACAGCTGAGCGAGCAGGCGCCGATCACCGACTTTTCGGAATTCCCGACGGTGGCCGCCCTCGATCTGCCCGATGGCGAATGGATCGCGCTCGAGGTCGAAGGCAATTCGATGAATAAGATCTCGCCGCCGGGCTCGATCATCTTCGTCAATCTTCGCGACAAGCGCCTGGCGCCGAACGCGCTCTATGTCGTCGCCGACGAAACCGGTGCTGCTACCTACAAGCGTTATCGCCCGAACGACGACCCGCCCTTCCAGCCGGCGTCTTATGAGGACGTGCCGCCGCCGGAATTCCAGGGCGCCGTCACCATCGTCGGCCGCGTCCGCCGGTCGATCATCGAGATGTAGGGACCGATGCTCGGCAGCAATACTGCAAATCAGCCCTATTCATCAAGGAAACCAAGATGATCCGCCCTTCCTCGCGCGCCGGCCGAATTTGGTTCTATATCGTCACATCAGCGGTGTTTCTCCTGGCCTTCAGCGCCGCGCGCGAGATGTACGGCCTGTAGGCTCTCGCTCCGACCTCCCAGTCCGGCGACCAGGATCGTGAGAGACATCCTCTCCTCTGAAACCAAAAACTGCAAAAGCTCCGGACGCCGTCCGCATCAGCCCGCCGGGATGGAACGAATGGCTGCGAGGACAGCCTCTCTCCCGCGGATCGCAAAATTCGGTGACCCCAAGGCCCGCGGTCACCGCGTCGGCGTTTTCGATCTCGTTGCACCTCCCGTTTTTCTCGCAGCATCAGACTCCAAGATAACTTTGTTTTCTATCTCTGTCTGTCTTAGCTCCTGAAGGCTGGTGAGGGAGGGTTCCGGCCAAAGCTTCCCCCTACCCCATGAGCAAAGCCCATGAAGCCGGGAGAGCATTGGCCAAGTCCTGAAGGCCGGAGCCGGGATGGGACACGTGCCAGAGGGGCCATTCGCTTCGCCCTCGTCCTGATTTTCTGACAGCGCACTTAAGGACTTTCGCTTCCCGCGCCGCTGGGCTTCGTCAGCTCGGGAGTTGCACCCGGTCGCCCAATCACTGGCGACAGACATACGCCTATGATTCGTACCTCGTCAATCTGTAGGGTATTTTTTATACCTGATACCATTGACGCAATCGGGTATGATATATACCTTCTTCTCACAAACCGATCAGAGGCGCGTGAGGGGACAGGCGATGCAGCACATCCGCAATATCGAGACCGAGGAGAGCAAACGTGACGCCCGCTGGAATGGCGCGTGGGGGATGAACGACTGCAGCGCCTATATGGCGATCGAGGCGCAGCGCATGGGCGCCCTCGGCTTTGCCTTCCTGCGCCTTCCCGAACATTCGATCCGCGGCCCCTCCTGGCTGCGCGGCGCTGCGGCCTCGGTCGAGGAGCATTACCGCTATGCCCGCGAGATCATGGGCATGACCGATCACGATCAGCTTTACGCCTGAGGAGAACGGAGATGCCTGCCGATTGCATCATCAAGGCGTTTTCCGGCTGCTCCTGCTTGAGCCGTGAATGCGTGGAAAAGCCCCTCACCCCGGCGCCGGTAACCTTCATCTCCCGGCGCAAGCAGGCCATCGCCTGCCTTACCTTCGGCTTCCTCGCCGCGATCATCACGGCCGCCTGGATGGAGACGCAGTTCAAGCACCAGGATCGCACCGATCAGGAACAGGTCTCATGGAAGTGAGCCAGGACTTTGCCCGATATCACCGATCACGAGCTGTACTTGATGTCGCTCGCCTTGGCCGCAGTGATGAAGGCCCGCCGCACCTGCTCGGGCTCGGCGGCATCGTTGAAGACGTCAAGCACAAGCCGCTCAGCAACCTTGGCCGCCGCCGTCTGGTCGGGCCAGTCATTCAGCAAAGTGTTGCCGGCCTGGACGACATTATAGACCGTCCTCACCTTGCCATTGATGGTGATCTTCACCGGTTTGAAGCTTCGTCGCTTGCTCATGGCGCAGTATCTCACACGGAACTCGACTCAACGAATCACTTTGGGACTCGTTCCGGTTGATTCGAAAACCGGCGCATCAAAGCTGATTCGGGCAATGCCGATGCCGCGCGCTGCTGTTCAATCGCGTCGTTATAATTTTCCTGCAGAAAAATTATAACTGGAGAGAAGAGCGAGCTGGTGAAGGCCTTCTGCGGCAAGGGACCGATCTAAACCCTACCTTCCAAACGAGATCGTGATATGCTCGGAGTCCAATTTGGAGAAACAACTATGTTGAAAAATCATATAGTTGGACTGGCGGTTGGCGCGCTTGCGGTTTTTTTGACCGACGCAGTCGCGACCGCCGATCCGCTCCCCAAAGGTTTTGAACGCCACAAGTTCAACGGATCTGTCAGACCGGAGGCCAAGGACGGCGTGACCCGGTTTCAGATATTCGACCGTCAATGTTCCAATGTCGACTATGGAGATGGACGCGGCGAAAATGATTGTCGCAATGGCAACGTCCGCTCGACGATTCGCTATACGCGAGACATGAAGGCTGGCGAAAGCGTCGAATACACGTTTGATTTCCGGCTCGATCCGACTTTTGCCTACGAAGGCTGGCACAACAACTCCGCAAATGGCTTTTATCCCGATGGCCGGGACAGCCATTTGCGTTTCGCCTCCTGGGAAGGGCCGGCAGTCCACAATTTCATCTACATGCTGAAAGCCGACACGCGCAACGGCGTGAACTTTCTCGCCCACCAGTGCCAAAAACCGGGAGATTTCGGCAAATGGGCGACATTCTCGCTGAAAATCCGATGGGCAAGCGATGAGAGCGGATGGGTTACGGCAAGCTGCGACAACAAGGTGATCTACGCCGCCGAAGGCGAAGCAACCAACCAGGCTCCGAATTGCTGGGAATCGAACGAGTGCGAGCCGCAATCACACCGCGACCCGAAATCATTCAACTTCATTCTCGGCCCGGTGATGATGGGTTGGGGTCATGACTGGAAGACCTATGACAATCATACGTCCCAGTTTGACGTGGTGCAGCGCGATGGTATCGGCATCGATGTCCGCAATATCAGTGTGACCCGCGGTGTCAGCGACTATTCCGCCGAACAAGCAGGCTTGCTCAAGAGGTTGCAGCAGCAACTGGCTCATTTGGGTTGCAAGCCAGGGAATGTTGAGGGCAAGCCTGACAAGACAACACGGCAAGCCGCGCTCTCTTGCCGCAAGTTCAAGAGCGGTTCGCTTCCCGAGGCGCTCAACCTCACGACGCTGCAAGCCTTCGCTGACGCCTATGCCAAGCCTGAGACCGCAAGTCTGCCTTCAGGCAACGCCGCGGCGGCTTCCGAAAACGTTTCGTCAAAGCCGAGGATCTATATCAAGCTGGGCGAAATGCTTGCCATGACGACCGGCAAAGACACCAAGGTGAATTCCGACTTCTTTGGCAAGATCAAAGGCGCCAAGAAGGGGCAGAACGAGCTGGACTTCATTATACTGGGTCAGTTCGACTACGCTGACAACACGTTCAGCCAGCTGTCATTTCTTCTGCAAGACAAGCTCTCCAAGGCCGAAGTGAATGCGGCGGCCAAGTGCGGCTATGGGACGATCAAATTTCCGGACGGCTCAGATCATGTGGAGATCGGCATGCAACGTTCCGGAAACACGTTCTCGTCCCCGCCAAGAACTGACTGCTTGATTCAAGCGCTCGGCAAACGACCGGCATCGCAGGTTCCCTACCTCACCACGGGGTTTGCCGATCTGGCTAAATCAATGGTTTCCGACGGCAGTTGGAAGAAACTCAGGCATGAAGGTTTGAAGATATTTGTGAAACGTGTTGCCGATGGTGAGATCACAGTCGGCGGCTGAGATCGCAGCAAACATGCTGGGGATTTTTGCAGACATCAGCGAGAAACGAAAAACCCCGCCGGAGCGGGGGTTCTATCTGGTCGGAGTGAGAGGATTCGAACCTCCGACCCCCACGTCCCGAACGTGGTGCGCTACCAGACTGCGCTACACTCCGTGACCAGCGGCGCTTCTATAGAACAGCCTATCTGGTTGCACAAGCACCAAATTCCAAAAAGCCGGTGGATTTTTTGACGGGTTGATGACAGGGCGGGCGGTGCGCCGCTGCTGCAAAAAGACACACTCGGAGCAAATCGTCGGGAAGTGCCACAGGGGCAATTTTCTTTTGCCGGGTTCCGCGCTAAAGGGCTCGACGGGACAGGCGAAAGCGCGCGTAAAGAGCGGATTCGCAGCCACTGCGCTAGAGATCAGGGACGACACGATGAAACTCCGCACCATCACCGCGGCCGGGCTTGCAATTGGGCTTGCCGGATGCACCACCATACCTTCCGCCGGCAATCCGATCGAGGCCCGCTGGGTCGGCAAATCGGCCGGCATCTTCTTTGCCGCCTACGGGCCGCCGCTCAGCGACCGCGAGGAAGGGTCGACCACCGTCTATACCTGGCGCGGCGGCTACAAGACCGTGCGCATTCCGGCTAAATATGCCGAAGGCGCCGACGGCAAGCGCGGCAAGCAGATCGCGTCGGCCCGCACCTCCTATCTGCGCTGCCAGACCGAAATCACCACCAGCTCGGACTACACGATCCGCGACGTCCGCACCGTCGCCGACATTCCCGGCGTCAACGGCCCGTCCTATTGCGCCGAGTTCCTGGCGCCCGAACAGAAGTAACGGTCGACCTTAAGAGACGAGCAAACAGGCGGCCGATGTGCCGCCTGTTTTGTATTGGCTGAAAAAACGAAGACCTGCGGGTGATCGTCGGTTCACTGTGGGCGTCGAAGGATGTGGCCCTGGTTGTGCTCTTCGGTGCTCTCGGCTACATTTTGCGCAAGGCTCCGCCTTGATGTTGCTGACACTCATTCTGCCGGCGATCCGAAAGGGCCGCAAAGCGGCATTCGATGCGAGCGAGGACTGGACTAAGTGATGACAGTCGCTCGAACGAAGCCGGCGAGCCATCCGTTGCGAGGCGTCCTGGCGCTGGACGATTTCGAGGCCAAAGCGCGGCGCCATCTGCCGCGCCCGCTGTTCGGCTACATTGCCGGCGCGAGTGAGACCAACGCATCCCTGCGGATGAACAGGGATGCGTTTCAGACATACGCTTTCAAGCCGAGAGTGCTCATCGACGTTTCGGCGCGCAGCAGCGAAACATCGATCTTCGGAACCAGATATGCGGGGCCTTTCGGCATCGCGCCGATGGGGATCAGCGCCTTGATGGCCTATCGCGGCGACCTGGTTCTGGCATCGGCAGCGGCGCAGGCAGGCATTCCGATGATCATGAGCGGCTCGTCGCTGATCCGGATGGAGGAGGTGGCAGAAGTCAATCCCGATGCCTGGTTCCAGGCCTATCTGCCTGGCGCGCCGGATCGAATTGACGCCCTGGTAGACCGTGTTGCGGCTGCCGGTTTTAAAACCATCCTGCTGACGGTCGATACCGCAACGCTGGCAAACCGTGAGAACAACATCAGGGCGGGGTTTTCGACGCCGCTGCGTCCCAGTCTTCGGCTGCTCTGGGAAGGCCTGTCACACCCGCGCTGGAGCCTCGGCACATTTCTTCCCACACTCGCAAACCACGGCATGCCGCATTTCGAGAATTCCTACGCCGAGCGGGGTGCGCCGATCATCTCCTCCAAGGTGATGCGTGACTTCGCCAAGCGGGATCATCTGAACTGGTCGCACTTGCAGCGCATCCGCAGCAGATGGAGCGGGAACCTGGTCGTCAAGGGCATTCTGCACGAAGACGATGCCGTCAAGGCGGTGGAGGCCGGCGCCAACGGCATCATCGTCTCGAACCATGGCGGCCGGCAACTGGATGGCGCAATGTCGCCATTGCAAGCGCTGCCGGGAATCGTCGAAAAGACCGGACAGTCCGCGACCATCATGATCGATGGCGGCATAAGGCGGGGAACCGATATTCTCAAGGCGCTGGCGTTGGGCGCGAAGTTCACATTCGTTGGAAGACCGTTTCTTTACGCGGCCGCAGTTGCCGGACAGGCGGGCGCCGAGCGCGCAATCGAGATCCTTCAGACGGAAATTCAGCAGAACATGGCGCTGCTCGGCATTACCTCGCTTGCCGAGCTCAATGAACAGCACGTTCTGCGACATCACGGCTAAAGAGAAGTGCGCCTCAAATCGGTGCGCCCGCCAAGCAGCGCGCGGGCAGGTCGACAGATTTGTTGATCCAACGGCACACCTGCGACCAAACCCCGTCTCAAAAAGGGGCTTGCCGCACTCAACCGTCCGGCGTATCTATTGGCCGTCGCGAAAAGCGGCTGCTTCCCTTGATCCGCTCAGTGGCGGAGTAAACAGGTGGACGAATTGTCGTCCAGGCGGTCGAGCACACGCCATCCATGCGCCAGCGCATGGTTCGGCCAGCATTTCCCAGAAACCAAACGCCTGACACAGCGTCAGACTTCATCGTGAGCCATCGGCGTCCCCGAGCAATTCCACTGGTTTGTCCAGGTATTGCCCGGCGACCAAGGCTGGACCCGTTTTTCGCCTTGATGAAGGCGGGAACCGCTCCGGCGGTGCTGCAGGCTCGCGTCGACCCGGAACGCACCATGACCAGATCCCTTATCGTCATCTTCACCGCCATTGTCCTCGATGCCGTCGGCATCGGGCTGATTTTCCCGATCCTGCCGTCGCTGCTGCGCGATATCACCCATGCCGAAAACGTCGCGCCCATGATCGGCACGATGACCGCGCTCTATGCGGTGATGCAGTTCATCTTCGCGCCGGTGCTCGGCGCCCTCAGCGACCGGCTCGGCCGCCGGCCGGTGCTGCTGATTTCGCTCGCCGGTGCCGCCGTCAACTCCCTGTTCCTGGCTTTTGCGCCCAATCTCGCACTGCTGTTCGTCGGCCGGGCGATTGCCGGGCTGACCAGCGCCAATATCTCGGTGGCATCAGCCTATATCACCGACATTTCGCCGGAGGAGAAACGCGCCCGCCGCTTCGGGCTTTTCAACGCGATGTTCGGCCTCGGCTTCATCATCGGCCCGGTCGCCGGCGGCGTGCTCGGCGACCATTGGCTGCGGCTGCCGTTCATTGCGGCGGCGGTGCTCAATGGCGCAAACCTGCTGCTCGCCCTGTTCATCCTGCCGGAATCGCGCCCGGGCAGCCGCGAGACAATCGACCTTTCCTCGCTCAATCCGCTGAAACCGCTGCGCTCGGTGCTGGAGGTCAAAAGCCTGCTGCCGCTCGTCATCCTGTTCTTCATCTTCAGCGCCACCGGCGAGGCCTACGGCACCTGCTGGGCGCTGTGGGGACAGGATGCCTTCCAGTGGAACGGGCTTTCGATCGGCCTTTCCCTCGGCGCCTTCGGCATCTGCCAGACGCTTGCCCAGGCCTTGCTGCCCGGACCGGCCGTCAAGCTTTTCGGCGAACGCGCGGCGATCCTGACGGGTGTCGCCGGCGTCTCAATCGCGCTCACCGTCATGGCCTTTGCCGGAAGCGGCTGGATGATCTTCGCGATCATGCCGATCTTCGCGCTCGGCGGCATCGGCGTGCCGGCGCTGCAGTCGCTGGCCACCCGGCAGGTCGACGAGAACAGCCAGGGCCAGTTCCAGGGCGTGCTCGCCTCGGCCGTCAGCCTCGCCTCGATCGTCGCGCCGCTCGCCTTCTCCAGCCTCTATTTCCTCACCCGGGAGGAATGGCCAGGCGCCATCTGGCTATCGGTCGTCATCGTCTACGCGCTCACCGTGCCGCTGGTTCTCGGCTTGCGGCTGAAGACGGCGGAGCGGGCGGCGGTTTGGTGACATGAACGCGGTGCTTGCGGCCATGGGTCCTCGGGTCAAGCCCGAGGACGACGGAGGGTGGGGGAACGCATGCGAGAAATATCAACGTGTGCGGCGGTCTATTGGAATTGCCGCCTATCATTTACGCGATTGCCGCGCAAAACCGCTCGCGCATTTTACTGGAATTCCTCCGGACGTCTCCCCTCTTGCCGCTCGTTGTCCCCGCTCTCCGTCATACTCGGGCTTGACCCGAGTATCGGGCTTGACCCGAGTATCGGGCCTGACCCGAGGATCCGGCTTGACCCCAGTATCCACAACCAAGCACTCTGCGGGCATGGCGGGATATGTCTACATCATCACCAACCAGAAAAACGGCACGCTCTATATCGGCGTGACATCCGATCTGGAGCGCCGCATCTATGAACATCGCGAAGGGCTGACGAAGGGCTTTGCCTGGAAATATGGGTGCACACGCCTCGTCTGGTACGAGGAACATTGGGATATCGGCAGCGCGATCCAGCGTGAGAAGTCGTTGAAACGCTGGTACCGGCAATGGAAGATCGATCTGGTCGAGGCGATGAATCCTGAGTGGAGCGACCTCTATCTTACGCTGTGGTAACGCGAACGCGGTGCTTGCGGCCATGGGTCCTCGGGTCAAGCCCGAGGACGACGGAGGGTGGGGGAGCCTACGCGACAAATATCGAAGCGTGCGGCGTTCTATTGGAATTGCCGCCTATTATTTTACGCGATTGCCGCGCAAAACCGCTCGCGCATTTTACTAGAATTCCTCCGGACGTCTCCCCTCTTGCCGCTCGTTGTCCCCGCTCTCCGTCATACTCGGGCTTGACCCGAGTATCCACGCCGCAAGCACTCCGCTTGAATTTGTTCGGCGATCGCTATTGTCAGTGTGAGCGCAACGCAGCGCTTGCAGCATGGGTCCTCGGGTCAAGCCCGATACTCGGGTCAAGCCCGAGTATGACGGAGGGTGGTGGAGCCTATGGGGCAAGGGCCGCAAACGCGTGATGTTTTGTTAGAATTGCCGTCGTGCCGTCGTTGTTTACGCAATTCCCATTTTGCTGGAATTCCCTCCAGACGTCTCGCCTCTTGCCCCGCGTGCCCCACCCTCCGTCATACTCGGGCTTGACCCGAGTATCGGGCTTGACCCGAGTATCGGGCTTGACCCGAGTATCGGGCTTGACCCGAGTATCGGGCTTGACCCGAGTATCCATGCCGCAAGCATTTCGCTTGAATTTGTTCGGCGCCTGACGCCGGCCAAGCCCCGCCTACGCCGCCTCCCCCGCCTGCACCGCACCCTCGGCCAGCTTGCGCGCCGCGACGAAATCGACCTTGCCGGAGCCCAGCACCGGGACCTTGCCGATGGTGACCTCGGCCGGGACCATCATGTCCATGGCGCCCTTCGACTTGGCGAAGGCGAGGAATTCTGTGCGGGTGGCATTGGGGGCGTCGGTCAGCAGCACCAGGCGCTCGCCCTTCTTGGCGTCGGGCAGCGAGGAGACCACCGACAGGGCGCCGGGCCAGAGTTCGGCGGCGAGGGTTTCGACGGCGGCGAGCGAGATCATTTCGCCGGCGATCTTGGCGAAGCGTTTGGCGCGGCCGCGGATCTTGACGAAGCCGTCCTCGTCGATGGTGACGATGTCGCCGGTGTCGTGCCAGCCATCGACCAGCGGCTCGAGCACGCCGGGCTTTTCGGCACGCAGATAACCGGCCATGACATTGGCGCCGCGCACATGCAGCCTGCCGCCCTCTTCGATGCCGGGCACCGGTTCGAGCTTCCATTCCATGCCCGGCAGGATTTTGCCGACGGTGCCGGATTTGTTGTACATCGGCGTGTTGATCGAAATCACCGGCGCGGTCTCGGTGACGCCGTAACCTTCGAGAATGCGCAGGCCGAATTTTTCCATATAGGTCTGGCGGGTCGAGGCCTTCACCGGCTCGGCGCCGGAAAAGATATAGCGGATCGAGCGGAAATCATACGGATGCGCCGTCCGGGCATAACCGTTGAGGAAGGTGTCGGTGCCGAAGATGATCGTGGCGTTGGAGACATAGATCAGCTCCGGCACGATGCGGTAATGCAGCGGCGACGGATAGAAATAGACCGGCACGCCGGAGATCAGCGGCAGCACGGTGCCGGCCGTCAGCCCGAAGGAATGGAACACCGGCAGGATGTTGAACACCTTGTCGCCGCTGTGGAAATCGATGCGGGCGGCGGCCTGGGCGGCGTTCGACAGGATGTTCCGGTGGGTCAGCACCACGCCCTTCGGCGTGCCCTCGGAGCCCGAGGTGAAGAGGATCACCGCCGGATCGTCCGGCTGGCGTTTCACCAGCGGCCGCCCCTTGCGCAGAAGCCCGCGGATCTTGTCCATCAGGCCGATCTCGGCCCTGAGATCATCGAGCCAGACGATCGTCACCTGCTTTTCCATCTCTTCGATCACCGCGCCGAGCTTGGCCTGGGTGACGAAGGCGCGCGAGGTCAGCACGTGCTTGATCTCGGCGGCCTTGCAGGCGGAGAGAATATTGGCCGCACCGGCAGTAAAATTCAGCATCGCCGGCACCTTGCCCGCGCTCATCACGCCGAGCAGCGTGGCGGCGGCGCCATTGGCATTCGGCAGCATGACGCCGAGGTTCGTCTCCGGGAATTTGGCGCGGAATTTGGCGCCGAGCACGGCAGCGCCGGTCAGGAGCTTGCCATAGGTCAGCCTGCCGGTGACCGGATCCTCGACGGCTGGCTTTTTCATGCCGAATTCGTGGCCGGCCTCGATGACGCGGCCAAGAACGGTCGATGAGGTGTCGGCAGTCTGGAACATCAGGTTCGACATCACCTGATAGAGGGCAGCCCCCGCCGCGGTGCGGCGCTTGCGGCCCTTCAGCTCCGGCGGCACTTCGAGCTTCACCGGCTCGAGAATGGTGACCTTGACCTTGGGAAACAACCGGCGGCGGATCTTGCCGTTGTCGAGATAGGAGAGATAACTCTTCTCCAGCCCGTCGATCCTGACCGGCACGACCATCGAGCCGGTCTTGTCGGCGACCATGGCGGCGCCATCATAGACCTTCATCAAGGTGCCGGTCACCGTCAGCCGGCCCTCGGGGAAGATGCCGATCGGGTTGCCGTCCTGCACCACCTTGATCAGCGAACGCGTCGCCATCGGCTTGGTCGGGTCGAGCGGCAGGAATTTGCACATTTTCAGGAAGGGGCGCACCCACCAGGCCTGGGCGATCTTGTAATCGACGGCGAAGGTCGGCTCTTCCTCGGTGATGGCGAGCGCCAGGGCGCCATCGAGCAGGCTGACGTGATTGAGGGCGATGATCGGCGCGCGGCCGGCCTTCTTGATATTCTCCAGCCCCTCGACCTCAAGCCGCATGAAGGCGCGGAACAGGATCGAGATGAAATCGCGGAAGGGATTGGTCGGCAGCGTCTTCAGCATCAGCCAGGCGACGCCGAAGTTGATGATCCCAAGCCCGATCAGGATCTGAGGAATGGAAGCGCCGAGCGCCTGGATGGCGGCGACAAGGCCAAGGCCGACGGTGATGAACAGAGCCGACAGCACATTGGCGGCGCCGATGACGCGGGCGCGGCGGTCCTCATGCGCCCAGGTCTGCAGCGCGGCGAAGGTGGGCACGGCGATGAAGGCGCCCGAGATTGCCATGCCGGCGAGATCGATGGCAACGCGGATGGTATTCTGGCCGGCGAAGAAATCGGAAATCGTCGTTGCGTGGGCGACTGAAGCCAGGCCCCAGAGGTTCCAGGCGAGATCGAGGCTGAAGAGGCCGAGCAGCGCCGTTCCCACAGGGGCCGGCAGCAGCACGATGCGGCCTGATGACATCCAGGCGGCAATGGCCGAGCCGACGGCGACGGCGATGGCGAAAACGGTGAGATAGGCGGGCACGACCAGCTCGGAGCCGCCGAGCAGCTCGGTCACCATAGTCGGCAGGATCGACAGCACGAAGGCGCCGACCAGCCAAAACCAGCAGTTCATCAGCGCCGACCGCCACAGGCGTTTGTCCTGGCGGATTTCCATCACCAGCGTGTAGCTGGAGCGGATGACATTGCGGTCGATCTGAAGATCCGGCGCCTTGGAGCCGGTGGGAGGGATCATCCGGCTGGCCAGCCAGCAGAGCACCGACAGCCCCATCATCATCGAGCCGAACAGGAAGACATTGTCGCCGCTCGAGAAGGCGAGGGCGGCGATGATCGTGCCGGCGAGGATGGCGATGAAGGTGCCGCCCTCGATCCAGGCATTGGCCTTCGGAAGATCGCGGCGTTCGAGGTGATCGGGCAGGATGCCGTATTTGATCGGCCCGAACAGCGCCGAGATGACGCCGAAGCCGAAGAGTGCGGCCATCAGCACAAAGATCGAGGAAAAGCCGAGGCCGACGACGGCCAAGGCGGCAATGCCGATCTCGCAGCGTTTCAGCAGTTCGGCGATTTTGGCCTTGTCGTGTTTGTCGGCCAGTTCGCCGCCGAGCGCCGAGAGCAGCAGGAAGGGCACGATGAGGATGACGCCGGCAAGCGTCACCAGGGCGGCACCCTCGCTCGCCGACATCTTGAAAAGAATGAGGAACACCAAAGTGTTCTTCAGAAAATTGTCGTTGAACGCGGTCAGGAACTGGGTCCAGAACAGCGGCGCGAATTTCCTGGATGTCATCAGCTTGTTTTGCACGGGCGCTTTCCTCTATCGGCTGGCAGAGAAGGCCACAGAGTTGTTACGCAATGGTTGAGTGCGAAAACAACTCTGCGCTGTGGTTAACGAAGGTCAATCTTCGTCGCTACGATTGAATTTGACGAGCAGTTTTTCGGTGCGGGCATCCTCGACCTTGCGGATCAACTTTTCGGATTCGGCATTGTCGCGCAGCGTCTTGGTGATGTTCACCGTGGTCTGCACCAGCATCAATATGCCCATGGCGAGATAACCTTTGCCCCAGAGATCGAGCGGCATCATGTACAGGCCGAGCGCCAACATGAAGGCGGCCGAGCCGAAGGAGATGTAGGAGAAGCTGACCCAGCTGGAAGAGTGTTTCTGGAAACTGTCGTTCATGATCGTAACCCTCAAGGTTCTATGGATTGGATGGTTGGATGAAGGCGATTTCAGGCGGCCGGCGTGATGCGGCTCTTCAGCCGGGCGAGCACGTCATCGGCTGTGGAGTGGAGGGCTGGGCCGCAGCCGGCATTGGCCAGCTTTTCGATGATACCGGCCGGGCGGATCGAGCCTTCCATCTCCTTCAGCGCGGCCGCCGTCAGCTCGTTCTGGCTCTGGCGGATGCGCAGGCGGGCCAGCGTCTCCTCGGCGTCGTCGAGCGTCGCAAGGCCCGGACCGGCGACGACGACATCGAGCTTCTGCGCCTCCTGCGTCGCCCGGGCCAGGCGCTCGCCGCGCTGCAGCGCCTGCAGCCGCGCCTCGGAGGCCCGGACGATCGCCTTCAATTTGTCGATTGATGTGGTGAACTGGGCCTGCGCCTGTTCCGAGGCATCACGCTCGGCTTCGAGAAAAGCGATCGCCTCGGCCGCTTCGCGGGCCAGCCCGTCATTGCCCTTGGTGAGCGCCGCACAGGCACGGATCTCGAGGTCGGCGATGCGGGCGACGATCGTTGCGTGCTGTGCCTTCTCCTGCTCGTTCTGGGCGATGGCGACGGCAACGCTGCGGCGCGCCGACTGGATCTGTTGGGCGGCATCACGGATCTGCTGGGACAGCAGCGGCACGGCGTGGCGATCGGCAAACGCCTGTTCGGCATCATGCGCCCTGCCCCGCAACAGAATCGAAATCAGTTTGAACATTTCCTTCCTCCGGTTTATGAACGTTGTTCACGAGTGGTGTTATGGCAGAATCGTGAACGTCGTTCAAGATAAATTTTGAACGACGTTCAAAAATCGAAGTGGAATGGTGAATGGCCGGCAGACGAGAAGAAAAACGCGAGGACCTGAAGGCGCGGCTGATCGAGGCGGCGCGCGACCGCATCGCCCGCGACGGGCTTGGTAATCTGCGCGCCCGCGACATCACCCAGGACGCCGGCTGCGCGCTCGGCGGCCTCTACACGGTGTTTGCAGACCTCGGCGAGCTGGTCATCCACGTCAACTCCGCAACGCTGAAGGCCTTGGAGGCCAGGCTGACTCTGCCCGAGACCAAGGACAAAAGCCCGACCGACCGGCTGCGCAACCTCGCCCAGGGCTACCTCGCCTTCGCCGTCGAGCACCGCAACCTCTGGAAAGCGCTGTTCGACCACTTCCCCCCCGACACCAGCCCGACGCCGCAATGGCATCTCGACGAACACCTGTTCCTGATGGACGTGATCGCCGAACCGCTGGCCGAACTGCAGCCCGACATGCCGGCCGAAGACCGCGCCATCCGCGCCCGCACGCTGTTTGGCGCCGTGCATGGGGTGGTGAGCATCAGCCTGGAGGGCCGCTTCGTCGGCTTGCCGCTGGAACGGCTGGCACGGGAGGTGGATGAGCTGGTGCAGACGATTGCGGCGGGGGCGGAGCGGCGGCGGTGATGGCGGGTGAGTGCGGCCGGGGTGGGTTTGGCAAGAGCCCTCCTCCCCTCCGTCGTCCTCGGGCTTGACCCGAGGACCCATGCCCGGAGCGGAAACTCCTCCCCAAAAATGCCCCTCACCCTAACCCTCTCCCCGTAAACGGGGCGAGGGGACGTGTTACGCGAGACGTTGGAGAGAAACGGAAAGGCCGCGGCATATCCCCTTCGCCCCGCGAGCGGGGAGAAGGTGGCGGCAGCCGGATGAGGGGCTGGGCCTCGCCAATCTTCCGCGCCGGATGTAGCGCCTGCCAAAACCACTACCCATCTTACCGAGCGGGGAATTTCGCGGCCTCAACCCATTCCATATCGTCAAAATATCCCGATCGGTAAATTCCCCTAGACGCCCGCCGAAATTTCACTATATTTTCCCGATCGGGAAAATCACATGTCGAAACAGATTAAAACTCCAGCCGATATTGGCGCCCTTGTTCGAAGCACGCGCAAGGAGCAAAACCTGCGGCAGGACGAGCTTGCCGGCGTCGCCGGCGTCGGGCTTCGGTTTATCGTCGACCTTGAAGCCGGCAAGCCCACGGCGCAGATCGGCAAAGTCCTGCAGGTTCTGCAAACGCTCGGCTGCTCCATCGACATTCTGGCGCCCGGCGAGCGCAGACGATGACGGACAGGATCCTCAACGTCTGGTGGAACGGCCGCATTGTCGGTCAATTCACGCAGGACCGACACGGTGATATCGGCTTTGCCTATGCTGAAGGCTGGCTCGGCGATGATGATGCGCTGCCGCTCTCGGCCTCTCTCCCGAAACGACCGGAGCGATTTTCCCGCCGGGAATGCCGGCCGTTTTTCGGCGGCCTGTTGCCCGAGGAAAGCCAGCGGATAGCTGCCGCGCAGGCCCTGGGCGTTTCTCCGGCCAATGACTTTGCGCTTCTCGATCACCTTGGCGGCGATGTCGCCGGTGCATTGCAACTGCTTGCCGAGGGCCAGGAGCCCGCGGAAACCGCGACGACTGCAGATCGCCAATCCGCGCCTTTGGACGAAGCCGGCATCGTTCGGGTGCTGGAGGCGCTTCCCGTGCGCCCTTTGCTGGCCGGCGAGGAAGGCTTGAGACTGTCGCTCGCCGGCGCGCAATCCAAGGTGCCGGTTGTTCTGATCGACGGCCGGATCGGCCTTCCCCTGCCTGGCCAGGCGACCACTCATATTCTGAAGCCACCAATAGCGCGCTTCAAGGCGACGACCGAAAACGAAGCTTTCGTGATGAGGCTCGCAGCCGCCATCGAGCTGGATGTCGCAGCGGTCGAACCGCGACATGTGCGGGAACGCCCGTTTCTTCTGGTCGAACGATATGACCGCGTCCGCGACGCCGGCGGCCTGGTTCGCCGCATCCATCAGGAGGATTTCTGCCAGGCGCTCGGCGTACCGCCGGAAACGAAATATGCGAGCGAAGGCGGGCCGACCTTCAAGGATTGTTTCGAATTGCTGAGACGGATTTCGGCAAGACCGGCCATCGATGTTCTGAAGCTGCTGGACGCTGCCATCTTCAACCTGATCGCCGGAAATGCCGATGCCCACGGCAAGAACTTCTCCATCCTTTACGATAGCCAAGGCCCGCGGCTGGCAAAACTCTACGACCTCCTCTCCACCGTGATTTATCCGGAGCTGTCGCCAAAGCTGGCAATGAGAATCGGCAAACGTGCCACGCTCGCCGAGATGGATGCGGAGGGCTGGCATGTCTTTGCGCGAGAAGCCGGCGTTGGCACTCCGCTGCTGCGCCGCCGGGTAAACGAGCTCTGCGACAAGGTGATAGCAGCGGCCGATAAGGTCGCTGACGAGCTCGCAGACATATTGCCTGATCGAGACCCAATCGATGAAATCGCCGGCTTGATAAAGAGCCGGGCCGAGGCAGCCAGGCTGACCTCGAAAGATTGAGGAAAACGAGGAATTGCTCCCAACGTCGCGCCTCTTGCCGATCGCTGACCTCAATCTCCGTCGCCCTCGGGCTTGACCCGAGGACCCATGGCCAAGCACTCTGGGCCCACCCACGCCGCACGCGAAAGGAACCCCCATGAGCCGCATCTTCATCACCGGTTCCACCGATGGCCTCGGCCTCGCCGCCGCCCGCACCCTGATGAACGAAGGCCACGACGTCGTGCTGCACGCCCGCTCCCGCGAGCGCGCCGCCGCCCTCGCAGACATCTCCGCTGCCGCCCTCGGCCTCGTCATCGGCGATCTCGCCAGCGCCGCCGAGACACAATCGATCGCCGAGCAGGTCAACGCCATCGGCCGCATGGACGCCGTCATCCACAATGCCGGCATCTACCTCGAGCGCAGCCGCGGCGACACCCCGGAAGGCCACGCCAAGACGCTGGCGGTCAACACCCTTGCCCCCTACCTCCTCACCGCCTGGATCACCCGCCCCGATCGCCTGGTCTATCTCACGAGCGGCATGCACCGCAGCGGCGGCAGCACCCTTGACGATATCGACTGGAAGAGACGGCCGTGGAACGCCAGCCAGGCCTATTCGGAAAGCAAGCTCTACATCGCCACCCTCGCCGCCGCCATCGCCCGCCATTGGCCGGATGTTTTCAGCAACGCGGTGGATCCCGGCTGGGTGCCGACCAAGATGGGCGGCACCGGCGCGCCCGATGACCTCGAAATGGGGCACCTCACCCAGACATGGCTTGCGGCAAGCGATGCGGGAGCCGCGAAAGTCAGCGGCGGTTATTGGTACCATCGGCAGCGGCGGGAGGCCTTGCCGGAGGTCAGCGATTCCCTGTTTCAAGATGCGCTGGTGGAAAAGCTTGCCGAAGTGACCGGTGTTTGTCTGTTCGCGGAGCCGGGGTAAGGTGCAAGATCGGCTGATTGCGCGGTGCCTCCAAGGGTGCCACAATAAAGTTAGACCCAGCTGCAGCGACTAATTATGCATCTTAAGTCGAGGCTCAGAAGGGAAGTGAACATTGTATCTTAAATTACCGGCGAGGAATTTTAGCCTTTCTACCAAAGCTCCCTTCGGTCGGTTCATTTGCCCCCTCGGAGCAGCCGCATGATCAGGATCCCCAGCCGACCGGCGCCCATCTTGCTCGCTTCGTCGCTTATGCGTGAGCGCAGGCAGCAGTTGTATACTTACCTGCGCCGACCCGAATCTGACAGACTACAGCGCCGACTACCAATCGCCGACGAACTGTTTTACGCGGGGGAGCTAAGGGATTCGGTCGCCGAGCGCTGCTATCACAAGTGCGTCTTCTGCGAGTCCCGCGACGCCGGGGAGCGTGTGGAGCATTTCCGGCCTCTGCGTGCCCGCGCGATCGACGGCTCCCCTGCTTGGGACCACTACGCTTGGCTAGCGTATGAGTGGGACAATTTGATCTACGTCTGCAGTTACTGTGCGCGCGCAAAAGAAGACCAGTTTCCGACGGGCGGCACCCGCGCACCCTATTTGGCCAGCTTGGAAGAGGTACGGCGGCTGGAGCAACCGCTGCTCATTGATCCATACTTTGACGCGCCGGAGCGGCATTTCGACTTGCTCCTAGACGGGCGATGTGCGGCACGAACTGAGCGAGGCCAAACAACAATAGCAGTGCTCGAGCTCGACAGCGAACGCCTGTGCAACCTGCGACGAGATGATCTTAAGCAACTGGAGCACGAACTGACCTCCTGGGCTGACGACGACAGATCGATGCGGCTGCGGGACATCTTCGACCGTCGACGTCCATTTGTAGGCGCGCGCTTGAATTTTTTGAAACGGGCGGTCGATGAAATTACATTCTTGGGGAGGGAGGTCCGCGGCTCCAGGCGGCACCATCCAGAACGCTTGGAAGGGCTCTTCGCGCACCGCCCAGAAGAACGGCCTCGGTTGCTCGAGCAATTGGACGAGCTACGGAATTCCGACGAAGCGCGACGAGTCGAGCGGGATTTCTACCCATCCCGGTTAGCGGCAGGGAAGTTGCAATCGGAAAATCAGCGCGCTTTATTTCACCCGTCCTCGAAGCCGCGTCACGTGGGGCACATCGCGATCAGCAACCTCAAAGGGATCACCGGGTTGAAGATAGAGGGGAGCCCCGAGAGCCGCACTCGTAGGGGCGCGCCGTGTCTGATGCTTCTCGGGGAGAATGGCACCGGCAAGTCTACCCTGCTGCAGGGAATCGCACTGGCGTTGCTAGGCGGCCCGCAGGCCCGGCGCCTTAGGCTCAAGGCGGACGATTTCCTGCGTAGCAAAGGTACCGACCGTTGGGATCAGCTTACTCCGGAGGCGGCTTCGGTGAACGTGCAGTTTTTGTTTGGCGAGGGACGCGCCGACTTCTTATTCGACAACAGACAACGGCGCATCGTGGGTTCAGATCTGCCTGCCACGCTCGTCCTGGGCTACGGGCCGCGCCGGTTTTTTGATCGTCGCCACTCGACCGCTGCGTCGCAGCCTTACGCCTGCGTGCGCACGCTCTTTGACCCGTTGGCTACCATCCCATACCCCGGTGTCTGGCTGAACAGCCTTCCCGATCATCAGTTCGATGCTGTTGCGCGGGCGCTGCGTCCGATTTTGGCGCTCAGCGAGAATGACAAGTTGGTGTTAGACGCCGATGGTCGTATTTGCGTCCAAGTCGAGGACCGTCCCGTTCCCATAGAACGGCTGAGCGAGGGCTATCGCTCGATCTTCGCGCTCGCTGCCGACATTTTCCGGGAGATGCTGAGGCACTTTGATGATCTGGAGCGCGCACATGGCGTCGTCCTAATCGACGAGGTTGAAACCCATCTCCATCCGCGCTGGAAGATGCAGGTTATGCGTGCTCTCCGGCGCGCACTGCCCAACGTTCAGTTCATTGTTACGACCCACGACCCGCTCTGCCTTCGTGGTATGGAGGATGGTGAGGTCGTGGTCTTGCAACGCGATGACGCCGGGGAAATCACGCTTTTGGAGAACCTGCCGAGCCTTCAAGGAATGCGGGCGGAACAACTGCTCACGTCGGACTACTTCGGACTCTCGAGTACCATCGATCCGGAAACAGAACTCGAGATGGTGCGCTTTGCTGCGGCGGTCGCCGAGCGACCCGACGAGCACGTGACGAGCGAGATCGTATCGCGCTTGACGCTCGGCGACAGCGCGGGCGAGCAGGTGATTCAGGCGGCGCTTCAACGGTTCCTTGAGGCGCGTGAGAAGCCTGCAGGTGGCCTTCGGCCAGACGTTCGGGCGGAGGCGGTCGAGGCGGTTTACAAAGCGCTGGCCGCCCCACCGCGCCTCGACGCGACGGGGATACGGGAGGGGGATCCAGCGTGATCCGCGCGAAACGACCAGAGGCCGCGCCTACTTCGCTCGGCGCGGCCGCGGCAAAGGCGGAGCAGAACGCGGCAGAGATCTATTATAATGCTTGGCGGCCTGGGATGGCCGCGTACGGCAAGTTCAAGGCCTATGCCGGAAACGACGTCATCGATGCGCTACGCAAGCTATTCCACGGCAAGTGCGCCTACTGCGAGCGCGCCATCGAGAAAGGGACACGAGAGGTCGAACATTATCGGCCGAAGGGTGGGGTAGGTGAACCCGATCATCCCGGTTACTGGTGGTTGGCTCACAGCTGGACCAATCTCCTGCCTACGTGTGGACCTTGTAATAAGGGGCTTAAGCAGCACCTCGTCACTGTGGACATGACCATCGAAGACGTCGAAGCGCTTCAGGCGAAGCCCGCAGCGAAACTTGCTGGTAAGGCCAACAACTTCCCTGTCGGAACGACTCGCCTAACTGCCAAGTCGGATGACCATACTATTGAGCAGCCGAGACTGCTGGATCCTACACGCTGTGAACCAAACAACTATCTCCGTTGGAGCCATGCTTCCGATTTCAGCATCATCACGCCCCGCTCAGTTGCGGGGCAGCCGTCGATTGAGGGCGACGAGACAATTCGTTGTTTAGCGCTGAACCGCGTCGGCCTCGTGGAAGCACGGACTAAGCAGCTAAACATTCTGCGAGGGCAAAGGGTCCGCATCATGGACAGCCTGGAAGCCACCCTAGAACTACCGGAAGCGGCGCAGGTGCCGGCACTGCAGATGGTTCTGCGTAGCGTGGAAGATATGCAGTTGCACTGCAGTCCGGATAAGGAGTTCGCGGCAATGGCGACAGCATTCGTCGCGGCGTTCCGCAAAGAATTAGAGGAATGGCTTGAAGCGAATGCCCGCGTCATAGTCTTGGCAGAGGCCTAGCGTTGCGCGGGAACGATTATCTCCATTGGGATCATGGATGTGACGGACAACATTCCCGCTAAAGGGCCGTCAACCCGCTGTGTTGACCAGCAGTACAGTGCATAAAATGTCGGCGGCGCGGGGAGGTTCGCTAGCGCTGCGGCCAGTCTTCTGCCCCAAGCGGCAGTTCGTTCAGCTCCTTCCTCGCTTCAGGCCAAGCTGGATAGTGATGACTCATCAGCTCGAAGAAGCGCTCGCTATGCCGTGGCTCGAGAAGGTGTGTCAGTTCGTGGACAATCACATACTCCAGCAAATCCTTCGGCTTCTTCACGAGCTCCGTGTTCAGCCTAATGGTTGCAGCGGTTGGGTTGCAGCCGCCCCATTTCGTCTTCATCCTCTGCAGAAAATACCGCGATGTCTTTACGCCAAGACGAGCCTCCCATTTCCGAATGATGCCGGGCACTACCCCGTGAAGCAGCGTCTTGTGCCATTCGTGAATGACCTCCGCCCTCTTTGCCGGCGAGCTTTCCGGGCGAACTGTCAGGTGAATCGTCCGATGGTCAAGTTTGACCGACGGCCTTTCATCTTTTTCGATCACTGACATCAGATATCGACGACCCCAGAGGAAATGACTCTCCCTACCAATGAATTGGCGAGGTGACTCTCGCACTTGGTTCATCAGTCTCGTTTGCTGATCGCGTATCCAGCCCAGCTTGGAGATCGCATAGGCGCGCGCCACTTCCAGCCTAGTTGCCGAAGGCGCGACCAAGGTCACCCGACCGTTTGGCGGATGAACGGATAGATGGACGTGCTTCACACTCTTTCTCGTCACATCGATCACCATGTCGCCGATTTCGATGATCTCGCGCATCAATACCCCGGCTGACTTTTGACAATCTCAAACAACGCGCGCGTGGCGTCGCTATCCCGGTTCAAGATTGGAAAGAGCACATTCTTGACCTGCCGTTCACGTGTTTCATCGCCCTTCCACCCGGCTGGTGCCCCCTGCCTGATCGCCAAATCTATCTGGAGTGCAAGGGCAGCCATCTGGTCTTCATCATTCGGGCATGCAAACAATGTTGCCGGCAAGGTCGGAAGATTGTTGAAAATGACTGTAGCCTCTCGGTTTCCGTGCAATGCGGCAGGAATGCCAGCAGTCGGTCCTTTTTGCGCGAGTTGCCGCACCAGGTCCTCCGCGCGCCGAAGAAACTCCTCGTAGGCCGCAGCATCGTCCCGGCTCTGCCTAATCAAATCCCCAAGCAATATCGACATCTGGTCGTAGAACCGCGGATCGGTGAGCTGATCGCGAATGATTGTCTTGCGGATATTGTTGATGATCCCCTCGGAGATCGCGTTCTTCGACAGCTTGCCCTTCTCGTTCAATTTCTTGGCAATTGCATCATGGATGCCCGTTTCAATGATCGCCTGCGTCAGTGTAAGGCTGGCGAGGTAACCAAGGATCGTCGACGGATCAGCCTGAACATAGGTGTTGAGGAGATGGCGCATATCGGCCTCGTACGGCTTGATATCCAACTCTTCCCCCGAATGTCTTTTTACGGCGCTTCGCACATCCGCGTAGAATTCCACCTCTTGCTGGATTATCGCGGCCTCAGGATCCGAATAGCCGGCTTCGTCTAGGTGCTGGGCAATGGCAGCGAAGGCCCTCACGAATGCTGCGACAGCCTTGTAGAAGGAAACCCGCAGTGCCTCGGTTTCAGTGAGAGCTTCAGGGTCGGCTGCATTTCCACAGAAATAGTGCAGAAACTGCTCGATCTCACGCGGCGGCAACACTGGCTCGCACAGATATCGCAATGCCTCGCGGATCTCATCGAGGTGCTTCTTGCCTTCCTTTAGCCAATTCTTGATCTCAACATTGTTGTCGCCAGCAGTGCCTTGATCGATGTCCAATTCGTCCGAACTATATACGGCGATCGCATTCTGGACATCGCCGAACAGCTCCCTGAAATCGACGATGTAACCGTAGTCCTTGTCGTCGCCATCAAGCCGGTTCGTACGGCAGATCGCCTGAAACAGATTATGATCACGTAACTCGTTATCGAGGTAGACGTAGGTGCAACTCGGTGCGTCGAAACCAGTGAGCAGCTTGCTGACCACGATCAGCAGTTTCATGTTTCTGCTAACCCTTTCTGTCATCGTGAGCCCGGCTTCTCAAGGTCAATCCGAAGCGAGACCGGCCCGAAAGGCTTCGCGCCGTGGGCATGCGAATGCGATTCCTTCACAACCGCCGCAATGGGGAGAAGGCGCAGGGATAGGCCGAATAAAAGGAAAAGCGCCGGAAACCTGGATCGCGGCTTGAAACGGGAGCTCTTGGCTGGGGCGCCTGGATTCGAACCAGGGATGACGGTACCAAAAACCGTTGCCTTACCGCTTGGCGACGCCCCACCAGAGCTTTCGGCGGAAACCGCCTGCTCAAATCGACGCCTGATTAGCAAAGCTCTCCGTCCGTCACAATGACTAAGTTGCGCCTCAAGCAGATTTATGCGCGCGCGGGGCGGTGGGCCGTGCTAGGAATTGGCGGTGTCATCGGCCTCGAGATCATTGCCTTCATGGACAGTCCCGCATTCGACCTTGCCTTCGAGCCGGCCTATGGGCGGGCCGTGCCGGTGGCGCCGGGGGTCGAGCGGGTTACAGTGAACAATCCCGGGCCTTTCACCTTTTACGGCACCAACAGCTATATAATCGGCGGCTCGTCGGTCGCGGTCATCGATCCCGGGCCGGAGGACGAGGCGCATTTCCAGGCGCTGATGGCGGCGCTGGCCGGCCGTGAGGTGACGCATATCTTCGTCAGCCACACCCATCGCGACCACTCGCCGCTCGCCCGCCGGCTGCGCGCGGCAACCGGGGCGGTGACCGTCGGTCAGGGGCCGCACCGGCCGGCAAGGCCGTTGCGCGCCGGCGAGATCAATCCGTTTTCCGAAAGCTCCGACATGGCCTTCGTGCCCGATATTTCGATCGGCAACGGCAAGACCATCAAGGGCGACGGCTGGGTGCTTTCAGGCGTGCCGACGCCGGGGCACACGGCCAATCATGCCGCCTTCGCGCTGGACGGCGGCGATCTGCTGTTCACAGGCGATCATGTCATGGCCTGGTCGACCTCGATCGTCGCGCCGCCGGATGGGTCGATGGCCGATTACATGGCCTCGCTCGACCGGCTGATTGCGCGCGACGACGCCCTGTTGCTGCCCGGCCATGGCGGGCCGGTGACGGAGCCGGCCAGCTTCCTCCGCGCGTTGAAGGCGCACCGGCTGGGGCGCGAGCAGGCGATCCTGACGCGCATCCGGGCGGGCGACCAGGGGATCACCGAGATGGTCAAGGCGATCTACAGCGATACCGATCCGAAGCTGCATGGGGCGGCCGCGCTTTCCGTGCTCGCCCATATCGAGGATCTCTTCGAGCGCGGCGAGATTGCCGCGGATGGGCCGCCTTCGCTTTCCGCCCTCTACCGGCCGGCACCAGGGAGATGAGCCAGCAGATGGGCGCCGCTTACAGCTATCGCGACGATGCCGATGTGCCCGATTTTGCCGATGACCGGCCGCTGATCGTCTTTGATGGCGAATGCGTGTTCTGCTCCGGCTGGGTGAAGTTCGCACTGAAGCACGACAAGCAGCGGCGATACCGCTTCCTCGCTGCGCAGACGCCGCTCGGCGCCGCGCTCTACCGGCATTATGGGCTGGATGGGCGCGACTACAAGACCAATATCCTCATCGAAGAGGGCCGCGCCTTCTTCAAATCCGACGGCTCGATCCGCATGGTCGCCGGCCTCGGTTTTCCCTATTCGCTGATCAGGCTTTTCCGGCTGCTGCCGCGGCGGGTGGCCGACACGCTTTATGAATTCATCGCCCGCAACCGGCTGAAGATCGCCGGCCGGCAGAGCTGCATGGTGCCGACGCCGGAGCAGCGCAGCCGCTTCATCGCATGAGCGGCGACAGGCTTTCGCTGCTGATCATCGGCGGCTACGGCACGTTTGGCGGCCGGCTGGCGCGGCTGCTTGGCGATGAACCGCGGCTCAGACTGCTGATCGCCGGGCGGTCGCTTGAAAAGGCAGACGATTTCGTTGCGGATCTCAGAGCCCCGAAAGATGGATCCGAGGGCTTGGGAAGCAGCAATCTGGGGGCGACGCTACAGGCCGTGCGCTTCGATCGTGATGGCAATCTGGCGGAACAGCTGACGCGGCTGAGGCCGGATCTCGTCATCGATGCCTCCGGGCCGTTTCAGAGCTTCGGGGACGACCCCTATAAGGTGGTGCGCGCCTGCATTGGCCTCGGCATCGATTATGCCGATATCGCCGACAGCACCGGCTTCGTCGCCGGCATCAGCGGGCTCGATGCCGCGGCGCGCGCCAAGGGCACTTTCGCGCTCTCCGGGCTCAGCAGCCTGCCCGCCCTCTCCTTTGCCGCGCTCGAGGCGATGGCGCCGCAGTTTTCCCGCATCGAAACTGTGGCGGCCGGCATCGCCCCGTCGGCGCATGTGAAGATCGGCCTCAATGTCGTCAGGGCGATATCGACCTATGCCGGCAAGCCGGTGGCGGTGCTGCGCGAGGGGCAGCCGGCCACCGGGCGCGGGCTGATCGATGCCATGCGGGTGACGATCGCTCCGCCTGACGTGGCGCCGCTTCGCAGCCGGAATTTCCTGCTGGTGGATGCACCTGACCTGGCGCTGCTGCCGCAGCGTTTTCCCGGCCTGCAATCAAGCTTCACCGGGGTCGGCACCGAGCCGCAGGGCCTGCAGCGGCTGCTCGGGCTTACGGCGCGGCTCGTCAGCCTCCGGCTGCTGCGGTCGCTGCTGCCATTGTCGCGGCTGATGCAGCGCGCCAGCCACCGCTTGGCGATCGGCAAACATCGCGGCGGCATGTTCGTGCGCTTGGGCGGCATCGATCATGCGGGGCGGCGGCTGACATCGGACTGGCATCTGATTGCCGAAGGCGATGACGGGCCGTTCATTCCGGTCATCGGCGTCGAGGCGCTGGTGCGCCGGCTGCTTGCCGGCATCCGGCCGGTGAGTGGCGCGCGGCCGGCGGCCGGCGAATTGCAGCTTGCCGATTTCGAAACGGCCTTCCGGCGTTTTCGGATCACCTCGGGCATCCGGCTGGACCATGCGGAAGAGCCGCAGCCGCTCTATCGGCGCATCCTCGGCGACGCCTGGCAGAGCCTGCCGCCGGCGCTGGCGGCGATCCATGCGGGCGGCACGCGCCTCGCCTCCGGCCGGGCGCGGATCGAGCGCGGCAGCGGGCTCCTCGCCCGGCTGATCGCCGGCATCATCGGCTTTCCCGCCGCTGGCGAAGATGTGCCAGTGGCGGTGCGCTTTGCTGCCGATGGTGAGAGGGAGATCTGGACGCGCAGTTTCGGGAGCAAGACCTTCCGCAGCTGGCAGGCCGCCGGCACCGGCCGCGACCGCCACCTGCTCGCCGAGGTCTTCGGGCCTTTCCGGGTGCTGCTGGCGCTGGTGCCGGAGGGCGAGAGGCTGCGGCTCATCGTGCGCGGCTGGCGCTTTTGCGGCATCCCGCTGCCATTGTTCCTGGCGCCCTGCGGCGATACTTACGAGGAGGAGCGGGATGGGCGGTTCTGTTTCCATGTGGAGATCGGCGGGCGGCTGACCGGGCTGGTGGTGCGGTATACGGGGTGGTTGGTGGTGGAGTGAGGGGAGGACGCGACACCTCCCCACTCCCCCGTGGGTCCGAAAGACGGGGCGAGACCAAAATGCGCGGAGCGTAAGCGAAGGCGGAGATGCTGGCGCGACTTCTCTCCAGCCTCATCCTGAGGTGCGTAGCCCACCGGGCGAAGCCTCGAAGGACGGGGCGGGCCACCGGTCCTGCCACATGCGGATGCGGCTGAGGGAATTCATCCACCCGCCCTCGTCCTTCGGGGCCCCGGCGGGGCACCTCAGGATGAGGGCTGATCGTTGTGCGGGCCGCCTGGATCGAAAGACAGAGGCGCTGCCCTATCAAAGCCGCGAATGCGCTGAGCGAAGGCGGAGATGCTGGCGCGACTTCTCTCCAGCCTCATCCTGAGGTGCGTAGCCCACAGGGCGAAGCCTCGAAGGACGGGGCTGGCCACCTGTCTTGCCACATGCGGATGCGGCTGAGGGAACCACCCGCCCTCGTCCTTCGAGGCCCCGGCGGGGCACCTCAGGATGAGGGCTGATCGTTGTGCGGGCCGGCGCGGTTGTGTGATACGGCGCGACGTCGAGTTTGTGGCACCGTAACGGACCTGAATCTGCCGCACCCTATCCCGGCCCTTCGCTTTGGGCTCAGGGCGTTCGCCGCTGCAATCGATTCGCTGGATCGATTGCTGCCGCCTCTGGCGGCACCGCGGCTCACCCACCCGCAATCCCCAGCAATTCGGAATCCAGCGCCTTCAGATAATCGCCGGCGATGTCGGCGCTGAAGCCGAGGTCGTGTTGGCCGTAGCGGGAGGCGACGCGGATGTCGACGAAGGTGGTTTCGGCCTCTTCGCGCAGCCGGATGAGGATATCGAAGCGCAGGCCGAGGATCAGCGTGCGGTTGGTTGCCTGCAGCGTCACGCCGTTGGCGCCGCGGATCAGCTTGGCGACATCGTCGTCATAGGGGCGCGGCGTCGGCACGGGCACGATATCGGGCGCATCGGCGACGGCAGCATCATCGCTCGGCTCAGGCTTGGCCGGCCGGTCCTCGGGGTCGCGGTCGGGCTCGGTATCGCCGGTGGTCCGGATGATGGTGAAGCCGCGCAGCTTGGCGACCTTGCGCACCGCCTCCAGCACGCGGTCGAGTGCGCCCTCATAACGCCGGCCGGTCAGCTCGGGATAGGCGGTCATCTGCTTTTCACGATCCTCCGGCATCACCGGATTGCGCTTCAGCCAGATCTGGTCGGCTTTCGGCGGCGACAGCCAATCCGGCACCGAGACCGGATCGGTGGAGACGTCGTAGATATCCGGCAAGGTCAGATAATGCTCGGTGGCAAAGGCGCCGAGCGCTAAGGGAAAGGCGGCGTAGATCAGCGCGGCGAGTGCGGCCAGCCCGCCTTCGGCGCCAGTCATCCAGAGGCTGCGCAGCCCGACGGCGGCCAGCAGGGCGGCGAGCAGCGCGCCGCCGGCGGCGGCGATCAACAGCAGCACCAGATAGGGGGTGGCGAGGCCGCCGAAACGATGGGCGACCAGCACCGCCAGCGCCAGCACCAGGGAAAACGCCCCGAGCAGCCGCGAAAAGCGGGCGGCGTTGGAAACGGGACGGTCGAAACGGATGGCCATCAAACTTACCGGTTGCTCGTCAGCGCCGCGCCTTCAACCACGCAAATCGCCATATCCCTGTTTAGAGCATGATGCCGAAAAGTGTGAAGCGGTTTTCGGACGACATCATGCTCTATTTCTTTGATTTAGATCCGGATTCAGATTTTAGGCCAGCCCGGCCTAAAATCATCCGGATCTGGGCAAGATTCGGCTGAATTGAAACTGTTGTCTCGGAATATCAGATGGAATTCGCGAGCGAAGACCATGACGAGACCATGATGAAGACCGGGGCGAAGACGGGGCGATTCCATAAGCTCTTGCTGATATGGTAAAAAAGAGCCATTCTGCCGCGGTTTCATCTCCGATTTTAAAGGCAAGGAGCGACGGGATGATTTCAACCGAGATAGCCGCAAGGCCGCAGGCGTCTGCGCTTGGCGGGATCGACCACAGCGAGCCGATGCTGCCGATGGAGCTCGTCGAGCTCGAACTTTCGCTCGAAGGGTATGCCGGCGGCGATGCCGGCTTCTGCGAGGCGGTGCGCCAGGCAGCGCAGCGGTCGGGTGGCGAGCTGCTGTTCGACCTGCCGGCCGGGGGTCTTATCGAGGATTGCCGCCGCATCGCGGTGCTGCGCATTCCCGATGACGGCAGTGAGATGCGCGTCGTGCTGGCGCTGCTCGATTATGCCGGCACCGAAATCCGCATGCAGGCGCCCGATGAGCAAACTGCGCATCTGGTGCGTTTCGCCGAAGCCTTTATCGAAGTGCTGGAGCGGATTTAGAGCTTCGGAGCGTGATGCCGAGAGATGGGCTAGCGCCGCTCGGCCGCCGCTTCCGCAACGCTGCGGAAGGGAAACTTGCGGCCGCATTCGCATTTGATGACGAAATTTTCCTGGTGGTTGGATGGACGCTGCACGCCAAAGCCGCGCGGCAGCCGATCGACCTTGAAATCCGGGTGTTTGCGCTTCGGATCGTCAACTTCCGAGGCTTCGGCAAAGCCCTCATTGCCGCATTGCGGGCAGTTCAGTTTTTTCGAAAATCGATCGCGGATGGCCATGCTCGTTCCAGTGTTTGCAAGCCCCTCATACAGAGGAATCTCCGATGGCGAAAGTGGAACCATATGCGGGGGATGCCGTTCCTTTTTTTGAAAAGGAGGCGATCATGCCCAATAGAGACCCGATGCCGATCCCGAATGCCGACACCCCACGCGGCCCGACGCCGACGCCGGGCATTCCCGACCCCACCCAGCAAAAACCTCCGCTGACGCCGGTGCAGGACCCGTCGGACACGAAGAACCCACAGGACCCACCGCTCGATCCGGCCCTGCTGCCGATTGGGGATCCGGCTGGGGCGGCGTGAGCGTCATCTTCACGCCCGCTCGCTCCTGTGCGGAGTGTCCCCTACCGAAGGATTTGGGCGCACTGTGACAGGCACTGGAACTTAGTAAACGCTGGGCCAATTGAGCACCCGGTGTAGTGTGTCCCTGTTCTCTGGCGACGAGTTTGACGGAAACGCCAACCACACTCTCCGTCATCCCAGGCCTTGAGCCTGGGATCCATACGGCTGCTGCTGATGGATGCGGCGTGGATGCTCGGCTCAAGGCCGAGCATGACGGAGGGTGGGATAGGCGGGAGAAACCGTTCACATCCACTACACGCCTCCCCGCCGCAGCTTGACGCCCGGACCCGAATGGCATTTCCTCAGGGAAAAGCAAGGAATACCCCGATGCGCCTTTCCCTCCTCATCACCATTGCCACCCTTGCCGCCGCGCTTTCCGCCTGCCAGACGATGACGCCGGAGGAGCGGCGGGCAGCGGATGAAGGGCGGTGCCTGAGCTATGGTTTCCGGCGCGGCACGGATGGGTTTGCCACCTGCCTGCAGCGCATCGATCTCGACCGGCGGGCCGAATCGCGGGCGCAAAGTGCCGAGATGATGCAGAGCATGGCCTGGGATCTCAACGGGCCCTATGTCTACCACGATCACTGGCACCATCATCATTAAGCCGGGCGCCCTAAGGGCGTCCGCGGGCACTTGCCGGTATCTGACTATTTCCCCCCGAGGTCTTTCAGACCTCCCGACCGGAAGTCTGAAAGACCTCCTGAGATGACCGCCTGCGCCGCCGCCAATCTGGCGATCGGCACGCGGAACGGCGAGCAGGAGACATAGTCCAGCCCGATCGTCTCGCAGAAGCGGATCGAGGCCGGGTCGCCGCCATGTTCGCCGCAGATGCCGAGTTTCATGTCGTTGCGGGTGCGCCGGCCGCGTTCGGCGGCGATGCTGATCAATTCGCCGACTCCGTCGAAATCGAGCGAGATGAACGGATCGTGCTCGATGATGCCCTTGCGCTGATAGGTGGGGATGAAGGCGGAGGCGTCGTCGCGCGAGATGCCGAAGGTGGTCTGCGTCAGGTCGTTGGTGCCGAAGGAGAAGAATTCGGCGGCTTCGGCAATCACATGGGCGCGAAGGGCGGCCCGCGGCAGCTCGATCATCGTGCCGACGAGATAATCGATCTTCATGCCGGCCTCGTTCATGACCTTGCCGGCGACCTCATCGATGCGCGCCTTGACGTAATCGAGCTCGGAGCGCAGGCCGACCAGCGGCACCATGATCTCCGGCACGACGGCCGCCCCGGTCTCCTTCGCTGCGGCAACCGCCGCCTCGAAGATGGCGCGGGCCTGCATCTCGACGATTTCGGGATAGGAGATCGCCAGCCGGCAACCGCGATGGCCGAGCATCGGATTGAACTCGTGCAGCGCATCGACGCGCTGGCGAAGCGCTGCCGCCTCCATGCCCATGGCGAAGGCGACTTCGGCCACCTCGTCGTCGGTCTTCGGCAGGAATTCGTGCAGCGGCGGGTCGAGCAGGCGGATCGTCACCGGCAGGCCGTGCATGACGGTGAAGAGGCCGGTGAAATCCAGCCGCTGCATCGGCAGCAGCTTGTCGAGCGCCAGCCGCCTGCCCTTCTCGTCGACGGCGAGGATCATCTCGCGCATGGCATGGATGCGCTCGCCCTCGAAGAACATGTGCTCGGTGCGGCAAAGGCCGATGCCCTCGGCGCCGAAGGAACGGGCGGCGCGCGCATCGGCCGGCGTATCGGCATTGGTGCGCACCGTCATGCGGCGGGCGCGGTCGGCCCAGCCCATGATGCGGCCGAAATCGCCCGACAGTTCCGGCTGGATCATCGGCACCTCGCCCTTCAGCACCTGGCCGGCCGAGCCGTCGATGGTGATGATATCGCCCTTCTTCAGGGTGACGCCGATGCCGAGCAGCCGCTCGTTGCGCATGTCGATGCGCATGGTGCCGGCGCCGACGACGCAGGGGATGCCCATGCCGCGGGCAACGACCGCCGCATGGCTGGTCATGCCGCCGCGGGTGGTCAGGATGCCTTCGGCGGCATGCATGCCGTGAATATCCTCCGGGCTGGTCTCGACCCGGAGCAGAATGACCTTGCGGCCTTCGGCCTCGGCCTCGACGGCCTCCTCGGCGGTGAAGACGATGGCGCCGGTGGCAGCGCCCGGCGAAGCCGGAAGCCCGGTGCCGATCACCTGGCGGGTGACACGCGGATCGATCGTCGGATGCAGCAGCTGGTCGAGGCTTGATGGTTCGATGCGCAGCACCGCCTGCTCCTCGGTAATCACCTTCTCGTCGACCATATCGACGGCGATCTTCATTGCCGCCCGGGTCGAGCGCTTGCCGGAGCGGGTCTGCAGCATCCACAGCTTGCCGCGCTCGATGGTGAATTCGATATCCTGCATGTCGCGGTAATGGATCTCGAGTTCGGTGCAAATGCCGCAAAGCTCGCGAAAAGCCTCCGGCATCAGCTTTTCCATCGACGGTTTTTCCGAGCCCGAGGAAATCCGGCCCTCCTCGGTGATGCTTTGAGGCGTGCGGATGCCTGCAACGACATCCTCCCCTTGCGCATTGACGAGGAATTCGCCGTACAGCGCCTTCTCGCCGGTCGACGGGTTGCGGGTGAAGGCAACACCGGTGGCGGACGCATTGCCGAGATTGCCGAAGACCATCGCCTGGATGTTGACCGCCGTGCCCCAGGCTCCCGGAATATTGTGAAGCTGGCGGTAGGTGACGGCGCGTGCATTCATCCAGCTGGAAAAGACCGCGCCGACGGCGCCCCAGAGCTGCACCTCAGGATCCTGCGGGAATTCCTGCTCCAGCTCCTCCTCGATCAGCCGCTTGTAGAGAGAAACGATATGCTGCCACTCGGAGGCGCTGAGTTCGGTATCGAATTCGTGACCGAGCTTGGCCTTCTCGTCTTCGAGGATTTCCTCGAAGGCGTCGTTGCCGAGACCCATGACGACATCGGCATACATCTGGATGAAGCGGCGGTAGCTGTCCCAGGCAAACCGCGCGTCGCCGGCATCATGGCCGAGCGCCTGCACGGTCTCGTCGTTGAGGCCGAGATTGAGCACGGTGTCCATCATTCCCGGCATCGAAACACGGGCGCCGGAGCGCACCGAAAGCAGCAGCGGCTGGCTGCCGGCGCCAAAGCGGCGGCCGGTGATTGCCTCGATGCCAGCAATGCCGGCGCGCACCTCGACCTTCACAGCGTTCTCGATATGGCGGCCGTTCTTGTAATAGGTGTTGCAGGCATCGCCGACGATCGTCAGCCCCGGCGGAACGGGAAGCCCCAGGGCGCACATTTCCGCGAGATTGGCGCCCTTGCCGCCGAGAATCTCGTGATCGCGCGCCCGGCCCTCAGCCTGCCCGTCGCCGAACGTATAGACCCACTTGGTCATCTTCCCCCCAACACCAAACCGGGATTAGCTTAATCCGTTGGTGTTGAGATGAAAATCGACAAATGCGGCAAAATGTTGCGTTGCACAATAAATCTTCGGCACGGCCGCGGTCGAAACGATTGAAAGCCGGTGGGAACAAGAAAAAGGTACAAAAAAAGCTTTGCGGGACTGCAACAATGTCCCGCAAAGCCTTGTTTCCGTCCGGCCAGGAAAACCGGACGGGGGGTCCCACAACCCAGGAACGGTTCAGCTTTTTGAAAAAGGAACCGCTCTGACCATCATCTTACGCAACTCCGGGGAAAACAGATCTGTCCTTCCCTGGAATTACTCTAACGGCTTCCGGTTCTTGCCCTCGCCCGGAAAACCGCACGCAAATTCGACAATGCGCAACGCTTGATTGCCAGCTTTTCAGCTGGGTAATTAGGTTGCGTCGAAACAACTTCTAATGCAAGTCAGCGAAAAGAGCATCACCCAAATGGGGTACAGGCGGCAAGAGAGCCGACCTTTTTTGGTGTTTATTCCCAGTTTTCTGATTTCACGCAATTTCTGGGCGCAAAACCGCGTCACGGCTTTGCTGAAATTGCGCTGATCCAGGCTGGAATTGCTCAGGCGATCTCGCGCAGGCGCTCGGCGGTCTGCAGGTCGACGGAGACGAGGGTGGAGACGCCCTGCTCGGCCATGGTGACGCCGAAGAGGCGGTTCATGCGGGCCATGGTGATCGGATTGTGGGTGATGATGACGAAGCGGGTTTCGGTCGACGCCGCCATTTCATCCATCAGGTTGCAGTAGCGCTCGACATTGTGGTCGTCGAGCGGCGCGTCGACTTCGTCGAGCACGCAGATCGGCGCCGGATTGGTGAGGAAGACGGCAAAGATCAGCGCCATCGCCGTCAGCGCCTGTTCGCCGCCTGAGAGCAGCGTCATGGTCTGCGGCTTCTTGCCCGGCGGCCGGGCCAGGATTTCGAGGCCGGCTTCCAGCGGGTCGTCGGATTCGATCAGCTGCAGCTCGGCGGTGCCGCCGCCGAAAAGATGGGTGAACAGCCGCTTGAACTGGGCATTGACGATGTCGAAGGCGGCGATCAGCCGTTCGCGGCCCTCGCGGTTGAGGCTCTGGATGGCGCCGCGCAGCTTGCGGATCGCGTCGATGACGTCGTCGCGTTCCCTGATCAGCGCTTCGAGCTTGTCACTCAGCTCCTTCTGTTCCTCGTCGGCGCGCAGGTTGACGGCGCCGAGCCGCTCGCGCTCGATCCTGAGGCGCTCCAGCTCGCGCTCGACCTCGCGCGGGTCGGGAAGCGCCTGCATGGCCGGACGCCCGGTCAGCTGCAGCGCTTCGTGCGGGGCGACATTCAGGACCTCGCGGATGCGGCTTTCGCCTTCCTGGCGCTTCTCGCGGGCGGAAACCAGGCGCTCCTCGGCGCGGCCGCGGCGTTCACGGCATTCGGCAAGTTCCGACAGTGCGGTGGTCGCCTTGTGGTCGGCCTCGCGCTGGATGCGTTCGGCCTCGGCCAGAAGATCGCCGGCGTTGCGGCGCGCCTCCTCGGCCTTCTGCAATTCGCTCATCAAAGCGCGGCGCTTGTCGTCGAATTCGTCCGGCGCCAATTCGAGCTCGGCTGCCTCTTCGCGCGCCTCTTCCTCGCGTTCGCGCAGCGTGGCGACGTGCTCTTCAGCACTTGCCGCCCGCTGGCGCCAGGTCTCGCGCTCCTGGCCGATCGCCAGGATGCGGCGCTGCCGGGCTTCATTTTCCCGGGCAAGGCTTTCGTGGCGAGCGCGGCTTTCGGCCAGCGCGCCGCGATCGGTCGCCACCTCCGCCTGCTGGTAGCGCAGCCGCTCGTCGATCGCGGTGAGATCGGGCGCGTCCTCCAGCTCGATGCGGGCATTCTCTTCCTGGATGGCGACCTCCTCCAGCTGCGCGCCCAGCTGGCTGACCGCCTCGCTGACGACATCGCGGCGGCGGATCAGATCGCCAGAGGCCCGCTCGGCGGCTCCAAGCGCATCGCGCGCCTCGGCGAGATGACGGGAGGACAGCCGGCTCATGTCGCGGGCCTCGGCAAGCCGTCGTTCTTCGCCGCGGATCGCATCAGCGGCGGCGGCCTGCCGCTCCTCGGCTTCGGCAAGCACGTCGCGGGCAAGGGCCGCCTCGCCTTCGAGTTCGGCCAGGCGGTTCTTCTGGGCAAGCCGCAGGGCTGCAGCGCTCGGGGCGTCGGCACCTGTCACGTGGCCGTCCCAGCGGTAGACGGCGCCGTCTTTCGTCACCAGCCGCTGGCCGGGCTGCAGCGCCGCCATCAGGCGCTCGGCATCCCCCGCCCCGACCAGGCCGATCTGGCGCAGGCGGCGGGTGAGTGCGGCGGGCGCGCTGATATGGGCAAGCAGCGGCGTGACGCCGGTTGGCAGTGCCGGGTCGCCGGCGCCATCACCATTGTCAGACCAATGAGCCGGGGCCTCGGCAGCGAGCGGCGATTCCAGATCGTCGCCGAGGGCAGCACCCAGTGCTGTTTCGAAGCCGCGATCGACCTTCAGCTCATCGGCAACCGGCGGAAATTTGCCGGCAGCGGCACCAGCGGCAAGCATGCGGGAAATGGTGCGGGCTTCGGTTTCCAGCGCATTGAGGCTCGAGCGGGCCTGTTCGACCGGTGCGCGCGCCAGCGCCTCGGTCTGGCGGGCGGCGGCAAGCGCCTGCTCGACGAGCTGGACGGCGGCTTCGGCGTCGGCGAGCGCGATTTCACCGGCCTCGACGATGGCGCGTTTTTCATCCGGGTCAGGCAGGCCGGCGATCTTGTCGCCGATGGTTGCGAGTTCGTGGTTGGCCTCATTCATCTGGCGTTCGAGGCGCATCCTGCGGTCAGCGAGATCGCGGATGGCGCGCTCCAGCTGGTTGCGGCCGGCAGCGGCCTCGGCGCGCTCGGCGGTCAGCTGGGTGAAGATGCGTTCGCTGTCGGCAAGTTTTGCCGCCGCTCCCTCGAAGGCCTCGCGGGTTTCCTCGGCATAACGGCCGGAATCGGCCAGCACTTCGGAAATCTCGGCCTCTTCGGCATCGAGCCTTGCCAGGATACCGGCATTGTCGGCGACCAGCCGCTCCTCGCGGCGGATATCCTCGCCAAGCTGGGCGAGACGGCGTGTCAGCTCGTCGCGGCGGCGCAGAATGCGGCCGACATCCTCCTCCAGCTGGCTTCGGGCGATCTGCAACCGCTGCAGAGCGGCGGCGGCGCGCGCCTCACCCTCGCGCAGTTCCGGTAGCTTCAAGCTGGCGATGGCCTGGTTCTTCGCCGCCTCCATCTGGGCTTGCGCCTTTTCGGCGACGACTGATGTCGCCTGGTTCAGCGCGCTGTCCGCCTCGGCCTCAGCTTCCTTGGCCTGCACCCAGCGAATATGCAAGAGCATCGCCTCGCGGGCGCGGATATCGGCGGACAGCGTCTTGAAGCGGTTTGCCTGGCGGGCCTGCCGCTTCAGGCTCTCGATCTGGCTTTCGAGCTGCGAGGTGACGTCGTCGAGACGCTCGAGATTGCCCTCGGCGGCCCGCAGCCGCAATTCGGCCTCGTGGCGGCGGGAATGCAGGCCCGAGATGCCGGCCGCCTCTTCCAGCAGCTGGCGGCGGGCCTGCGGCTTTGCCTGGATCAGCTCGCCGATCCGCCCCTGCCCGACCATCGAGGGCGAACGGGCGCCGGTGGAGGCGTCGGCAAACAGCAGTTGCACGTCCTTGGCGCGGCTTTCCTTGCCGTTGATGCGGTAGAGCGAACCCTGTTCACGCTCGATGCGGCGGGTGACCTGGATCTCGTCGCTGTCGTTGAAGGCGGCAGGCGCGGTGCGCGTTGCATTGTCGAGATAGAGCGCCACTTCGGCGGTGTTGCGGGCCGGGCGGTTTCCCGAGCCCGAAAAGATCACGTCGTCCATGCCGGAGGCGCGCATGTTCTTGTAGGAATTCTCGCCCATCACCCAGCGCAGCGCCTCGACGAGGTTGGACTTGCCGCAGCCGTTCGGGCCGACGACGCCGGTCAGCCCCCGCTCGATGATGAATTCCGTCGGCTCGACGAAGGATTTGAAGCCGACCAGGCGCAGCTTGTTGAACTTCATGCAGAAGCTCCGCGGCGCGGGGTGGGCAAGGAGCCGCACCGCAGCCACAAAAAAACGGGCGCACGGCTTTCACCGTCGCCCGTTATCGTCAAACGGATCGGTTCAGAGCAGACTGTCGATGAGCCCCGACAAGGTTTCAACCGGCATGTCTCCAGAGTAGCGCTTGCCATTGATGAGGAAAGTCGGCGTGGCATTGACGCCGAAATCCTTGGAACCTCTTTCCCGCACGGCGTTCACTTCATCCAGAAGCTTCTGGTTCGTCAAGCATTTCGTGAAGCTATCCTCAGTAAATCCGGCGAGCTTCGACATCTGCAGCAGTGCGCTGCGGCCGTCATCGGCGGCGGCCCAGACCTGCTGCTGCTTGAACAGCATCGAAACCATCGGGAAATATTGCTCCGGCGCGCTCAGCTGCTCCGGATTGGCGGGGCTGCAGCGGGCGAGCATGAAGGCGGCGGCGGCACGCGGGTCGAAGGGGAATTCGCGAATGATGAACTGCACCTTGCCGGCGTCGACATATTTCTGCTTGATCGCATCGAAGGTGGTGTTGTGGAAATGGGCGCAATGCGGGCAGGTCATCGACATGTATTCGACGATCTTGACCGGGGCGTCAGCCTTGCCGAGCGCCATCTCAGGCAGCGGGCCGGGCTTCAGCACTGCGGCCATGTCGACATCGCCATCGGATTGCGGCGTTTCGGCCGGCGATGTCGCCGCCGTCTGGATGGTGTCGACATTGGTGCCGTCGGCCAGGGTCTTGCCGGAGGACGAAGCATCGGCAGCGTCCTTGCTGTCGTTGCAGGCGACAAGCGCTGCGGCAGCTGCGGCGATGGCGATCCCACCCAGGAGGCGGCGTTTCGTCAGTTGCATTTCAGACATCTGCATGGGTTCCCCATAAGCAATGAGAGTGACGGCGTGACTGTGCGATATAACGGCTGGCGGCCGCTCACAAGCCACGGTTCACCAACTTCCTTCAAAGAATTGTGACCGTGATGGGACCGCGAGCCAAAATTGCGATCGATGCGTATGCGGATTCATCGATAGACATCGCGGCGGTTGCCAATCCGCACATGCCCAAGCTTTCAAAGCTTATTGCTCGGCGGCTCGGTGAAACTCAATTCTCCATGCCATGACGCGCCACCAGCTCGGCCAGCGGCACGCTATCGCTGTCACCCCGACGGAACTCTTCGAGGCGCTTTTCGGCGAGATAGATATCCTCGAGATCGTTAAGATGTTCGATGATGGCTTGACGTGCATAGAAGCTTTTGCTGCGGCCCGTGCGCTTGGCGAGATCCTCAAGGCGCGCTTCGATATCAGGCGGCAACCGCAAGGCCAGCATGATCTTTCTCCTGTCTGCTATGCAAGTATGGCATCCGAGGCGCTCGATCGCCAGTGGTCCCTCGGATACGCATGCGTATTTCCGAGGGGCTCTAAGTAATGGGAGCAGAGTGCTTGTGCATGGATGCTCGGGTCAAGCCCGAGCACGACGGAGGGCGGGGTAGGCTTCTGCGAATACAGCGACGGTGCGGAGATAGGCGCTATTGGCGCGCGTCCAGCCTCTCGCGGTCCTCCATCTCCGTCATCCCAGGCCTTGAGCCTGGGATCCATGGCCCCACTGAGGACGAAAACGCGCTAGCGCCCACTCCCCCGCTTGCCCATCACCGCGGTCCCTAAGCGCTGGATCGCCTGGCGCAGTTTGTCGCCCTCTATGCCTTCCATCATGCCTTCGAGCTTGCGGGCGGCTTCGCCCTTCAGCGGCGGCGGGGTGCGGGAGCGGCGGGCGGGGTTTGAGACCGGCTTCTGGACGATGCGGATCTGGTGGACGGCGGCAAAGCCGAAGAAGCTGTTGATGCGCTGGATGAGTTCACCCTGGGCATGGGTGAGAAAAAGCGCGCGCGCGCCTTCGCAGGCAATCGTCAGCACACCGGGGCGGAAGCCGCCGACCTCATTGCCGCCGCGGGCCCAGGCGATCTTTTCCGGGCGGGTGCAATCGGCAAAATCCTCGCCGGCGATTTCGCTCCATGAGCCGAGCAGGGCCGTGTTGATGCCGGCGCGGCGCGCCAGGACGGGATCGATCAGCCCGTTCGCCAGCTCGGAAATCTGCTTTGCACCTTTGCGTGGATAACTCATCGAAACCCTTGGATGCCCCTGCCAATCGCACAGGCAATTCGCATCACCGGCTTGATCGCGCGGCACTGCTTCGCCAAGTATAGGCACTTCCCCCGATCCCGGCAAATCATGACGCTCACGAAACCCGACACTCCCTCCGCAAAGCCCCTGCTCGACTGGTACGACCGCCACCACCGCGACCTGCCCTGGCGGGTCTCGCCCGGCATGGCGGCCGGCGGCGTCAAACCCGATCCCTATCGCGTCTGGCTTTCCGAGGTGATGCTGCAACAGACGACGGTGCAGGCGGTCAAACCCTATTTCTCCAGGTTTCTCGAACGCTGGCCTGCGGTGACCGATCTTGCCGCGGCCGAAAGCGACGCGGTGATGGCCGCCTGGGCGGGGCTTGGCTATTACGCGCGGGCCCGCAACCTGAAGAAATGCGCCGAAGCAGTGGCGAAAGAGCATGGCGGCGTCTTTCCCGATACCGAAGAAGGGCTCAAATCCCTGCCCGGGATCGGCGACTATACGGCAGCGGCCGTCGCGGCCATTGCCTTCAACCGGCAGGCGGCGGTGATGGACGGCAATGTCGAGCGGGTGATCTCCAGGCTCTATGCGATCGACACGCCGCTTCCGGCGGGAAAGCCACTGATGAAGCAGAAGGTGGCGGCGCTGACGCCGGCTCTGCGGCCAGGCGATTTTGCCCAGGCGATGATGGATCTCGGGGCGACGATCTGCACGCCGAAACGGCCGGCCTGTTCGCTCTGTCCGTTCCGCGGCGCCTGCGAGGCGCTGAAACTTTCCGATCCCGAGCTCTTTCCGGTTAAGGCGGCAAAGAAGGAAAAGCCGGTGCGGCAGGGCGCGGCCTTCATCGCGGTGACTGACGATGGCGAGATCCTGCTGCGGCGGCGCATCGACAGCGGCCTGCTCGGCGGCATGACCGAGGTGCCGACAACGGCCTGGACGGCGCGCCTCGACGGCGAAACCTCGGCCTCAGCCGCGCCCTTCGAGGCGGCCTGGCAGGCATGCGGCACCGTCATCCATGTCTTCACCCATTTCGAGCTCCGGCTGTCGATCTGGCGGGCGGCGATCGCCGGCAAGCCAAAAACGAATGTCAGCCCGAATGACGAATGGTGGGAGCCGGTTACAAATCTTGAAGCGCAGGCCTTACCCACAATCATGAAAAAAGCGATCGCGGCGGCTATTCCTCTCGCGTTCAAAACATCCAAGGGATGACCATGACCACCGAGATAAAGCATATTGTTTTCGATATCGGCAAAGTCCTTATTCATTACGATCCGCATCTTGCCTTCAGCCGGCTCATTCCCGATGAGACCGAGCGCAACTGGTTCTTCGCCAATATCTGCACTCATGACTGGAACATCGAGCAGGACCGCGGCCGCACATGGGCGGAGGCCGAAGCGCTGCTGATTAAAGAGCACCCTGCCCGCGAAGAACATATCCGCGCCTTCCGCAAATATTGGCACGAGATGGTGCCGCACGCCTATGAGGACAGCGTCGCGATCATGGAGGGGCTGATCGCCGAAGGGCGCGACGTGACGATGCTGACCAACTTCGCCTCCGACACGTTTCGCGAGGCGCAGGCGCGTTTCCCCTTCCTCACCCTGCCACGCGGCGTCACCGTTTCCGGCGATGTCGGCCTGATCAAGCCGGATCTCGCGATCTACGAGAGCCATACGAAGAGCTTCGGCCTCGATCCCAAGGCAACGATTTTCATCGACGACGCGCCGGTCAATGTCGAAGGCGCCAAGGCCTTCGGCTGGAATGCGGTGCTGTTTTCGGGTGCCGAGAAACTGCGCAGCGATCTCGCCGCGTACGGATTGAAGGTCTGACCCCATGGCTTTCGACCCGGCAGAGGAAATCGACCGCTTTCACGCCGCCATCAACGCGCTGGATTTCCCGGCGATCGAGGCCTATTTCGCCGATGACGCCACCTATGTCTCAAACGGCGTCGGCAGCCTTGCCGGCCGGGCTGAGATCATGGCGGCCTTCCGGAAATATTTCGAAGACTATCCCGATCAGACGGCGGAAAATTCGCTGGTGGAGACACTGACCCCGCTGTCCGGCCGGGCGGTCTGGTCGCTTCGCGCCACCCATAGCAAAACGGGCAAGCCGCTGATCCGCGACGGTGAGGAGACGATCACCTTCAATTCGGAAGGCCGCATCACCCGCGTCGACGTCACCGATTACAAGGATTTCTGATGATTGGGACTTTTTGAATTGAAGACGCCCGGGGTTCGAACCCCGGGCGTCTTAGCCTTCTTCCGCAACTGGAGGGAAACCGGAAGAAGATATTTCGATCCGCCGGAGCATGATGCCGAAAAGTGTAAGCGGTTTTCGGACGACATCATGCTGCAGTTTTCTGATTTGGGTGCTGCTCAACCCACCTTTGCCAGATCACTGCGGATGACGGACCTGAGATCGTCGATCGGGCGCAGGGACTGCCCGTCTTCGAAATGCCAGAAGGTCCATCCGTTGCATGCATCGAGACCCTGCACCTTGGCGCCGAGGCGATGAATGGAGCCGGCGTCGCCGCCTGACGCCACGGTGCCGTCGGCGCGCACGATGGCGCTGTAACGGCGTTTGGCATCGGTCAGCACCTGGCCGGGCTTGATCAGGCCGCTTTCGACCAGCACGTTGAAGGCGACGCGAACTTCGGCCTTCTTGCCGGTCATGACGGTCAGTTCCGCCTTGCCGAGCGGCTCGACGGCGGCGATGCGGGCCGAGGCCGCATCGATATAATCCTGCTCGCGCTCGATGCCGACGAAGTGGCGGCCGAGGCGCTTGGCGACGGCACCCGTTGTTCCCGAGCCGAAAAAGGGATCGAGCACGATATCGCCTGGTTTGGTCGAGGCCATGATGACGCGGGCAAGCAACGCTTCCGGCTTCTGGGTCGGATGCACCTTCTTGCCGTCCTCGCCCTTCAGCCGCTCATTGCCATTGCAGATCGGGAACAGCCAGTCGGAGCGCATCTGCACGTCGTCATTGGCGGCCTTCATCGCATCGTAATTGAAGGTATAGCCCTTGGCCTTGGCATTGGGGCTTGCCCAGATCATCGTCTCATGGGCGTTCTGGAAGCGGCGGCCCTTGAAATTCGGCATCGGGTTGGTCTTGCGCCAGATGATGTCGTTCAAGATCCAGAAATTCAGATCCTGCAGCGTGGCGCCGACGCGGAAGATATTGTGGTAGGAGCCGATCACCCAGATCGAGCCAGTCGGCTTCAGCACACGCCGGCAGGCCAGCAGCCAGGCGCGGGTAAAGGCATCATAGGCCTCGAACGAAGCGAACTGATCCCATTCGTCATCGACGGCATCGACCAGCGACTGGTCGGGACGATGCAGCGTTCCGCCGAGCTGGAGATTATACGGGGGATCGGCAAAGATGATATCGACGGAGTGGCTGGGCAGAGCCTCAAGGGCGCTGACGCAATCACCCTTGATGATCGTGTCGACCCAAGACCCCGACCGAGAATCCGGCCGGGAACCCGACCGGACGGAAGCCTTGAGGCCGGCAAGCGGAAAAACTGATGCCATTCTGATACTCACTCATACGCTTGACGCTTAACTCTCCGTTATGGTTACCCAACTTCGTTACCAAAGCCTGAAGCGGCGGCCGATTTCGGGAATTTATTGCTGATGACATCGCCCCTCCCCGTCCTCACGCCGCATCGTGCACGTTGCGGCTGTCGGCCGGCGCCTCGTCGCGTTCGAACATGCCGTAATCGCGCACGACACTGGCGATCCGCAGGCGGTAATCGGCGAAGATGCCGCCGCGGCCGGCCTGCTGGGCGGCGCGGTGGGCTTCGAGGTTGCGCCATTTTCGGACGGCCTCCTCGTCGCGGAAGAAGGAAAGCGACAGCAGTTTGCCGCGGTTGGTCAGGCTCTCGAAACGCTCGATCGAGATGAAGCCGTCGATCTTTTCGAGTTCGCCGCGCAATTCGCCGGCTAGATCCAGATATTTATGGCGCTCGCCCATATAGGGCACGACTTCGAAGATGACGGCGATCATGACAGCACCAGCTTGGCGTGAGGGGCGGAGACGTTTTTGAGGAAGATTCGATCCTCCTTGCGGATAAAACCTTCGCGCCTGGCGAATTCGTAATTTTCGCGGCCGAGCGGGTCGGCGGCCAGCCTGGCGCGATAGGCCTCGTAGGCGGTGAGGCTTTCGATATTGTAGACGCCATAGGCCGTGGTCGCCGACCCCTCGTGCGGACCGAAATAACCGATCAGATCGGCGCCATTCCTGGGGATGGCCTGACCCCAGTTGCGGGCATATTCGGCAAACGCCTCTTTCTTGAAAGGATCGATCTCGTAGCGGATGAAGCAGGTAATCATCGGTTTCTCCTTTTGCTCTCCATCCTTTTCGCACATTGCTTGACGGCGATGCTTCGGTTACGATCGAAGTATGAAGGAAGGTCCTGATATTGCCCAGATCGGCGCGCTCATCGGCGATCCCGCCCGCGCCAACATGCTGGCGGCACTGACGGGCGGCCGCGCATTGACGGCGACCGAGCTTGCCGGCGTCGGCGGCATCACAGTGCAGACGGCGAGCACGCATCTTGCCAAGCTCGAAGCCGGCGGGCTGCTTGCCCAGCGCAAGCAGGGGCGTCACCGCTATTTCACATTGGCCGACGAGGCCGTCGCCCGGCTGATCGAAAGCATGATGGGCTTTGCCGCCGGACGCGGGCATCTGCGCCACCAGCCGGGGCCGAAAGAGCCGGCGCTGCGCAAGGCGCGCATCTGCTTCGATCATCTGGCCGGCGATTACGGCGTGCGCATGCTCGACAGCCTGATTGCTTCAGGCTCGATCGACGCGGTCGGCGACGGGCTGGCGCTGACCGAAAAGGGCGAAAACGATCTCAAATGCATCGGCATCGATGTCGGCGACCTGAAATCGTCGCGCCGGCCGCTCTGCCGCTCCTGCCTCGACTGGAGCGAAAGACGCGCCCATCTTGCCGGCAGCCTCGGCAAGGCGCTGCTGTCAAACTTCCTCGACAAGAGCTGGGCGCGACGCACGGCTGAAAGCCGCTCGATCCTCTTTACCCCGGAAGGCGACCGGCAGTTTCTGATGCTGTTCCCGATCGATGCATAGGTTTGCTGCGATCTGCAAAAAATTTCAACCGCCGTTCCGGCTAGCCGGAAAGCCGCCGTCGCCAGACAACTCCACTGGGTTGGTTGATGAGAACGACGTGAGAAACGACTTGCTCCCAGTGTTGTTGCGGACCTGCCGGTATGGACGTGGTGTCGGTGGATTCAGCCAAGATCGACGTTTATGGCGAAGTCCCAGGTGCCGGCGCCGTTTTTGGCCAGGCCGATCATCATCAGGCCGAGCGCCTCAAGCGTCTGGGCCATGTGCAGGCCGCCGACGTCGAACGGACGCAGCCCGAGACTTTCGAGGAAGGTCGAAACGCGCGCCTTCGCCTCCGCATCGTCGGCTGCGATGAACGCGTCGAGGCGTCCACCCCTGGCAAGTACGTGACCGAAGATCGTGTTGAACGCCTTGACGATGTGCGCGCCGGCGGGAAGGCCCTTGGCGGTCTCCTGCGCGCCAGAACTGTCGTGAGGGGTGACGAGGCCCGAGAGGTCAGGGGCAACCGGGTTGGCGATGTCGATGATCACCTTGCCGTCGAGCGCGTCCCCAAAGTCGGCCACCACCGAAGCCGCATTCTGGTATGGCACGGCGAGGATGACGATGTCGCCCGCCGGCGCTGTCCCGTACGCCCCTGTGGTCGCTCCGGCTGCGAGTTGGTCGGCGAGCGCCCGCGCCTTGGCGGGGTCTCGGCTGACAACCTCGACAGTGTGTCCGACCTTGGCTGTACGGCCAGCGATCGCTGCGGCCATGGTTCCTGAGCCGATGATGCTGATAATGCTCATGTGCAGTCTCCTAAAGAGTTGAGTTATGCTCGTCGTGTCCAAGCTGGTCAGCCGGCGGGGAAATAATGGCCGTTGTCCAGGTCCTTGAGCAGGCCGGGCTGAGTGGGTTCCCAGCCGAGGGCCCGGCGGGTGATGGCATTGGACGCGGCGACGTCCAGCTTCACCAGATTCGCGAGGAACCCGAAAAAGCCTGGCAGCATCAGCTCATCCGCGGGAATCGGCACGGCCGGCAGGTTCAAGCGGCTGCCGATGGCTTCGGCGATCTCGCGGAACGCAATAGCCTCATCGGCAACCGCATGCCAATTCCTCCCGGCGGGGCTCTTCTCCAGCGCCAGACGGAACACGGCGGCGAGGTCGCGGGCGTGCACGGCCGACCAATTGTTCTTGCCGTCGCCGGGATAGCCGACAACGCCCTTCTCCTTCGCAAGCCCGATCAGTATCGGGAGGAAACCGGCATTGTCGCTCGTGCTGTGCATGATCGTCGGAATCCGTACGACCGAAGAGCGCACGCCTTGCTCGGCGAGACCGAGCACGGTCGTTTCGACAATGTTGCGAACTCGCAAGGTGCCCTTGAACTTCTCGCCGCCAGAGAGGGTGGCGTCCTCCTCGGTGGCTGGGCGGCCGAGATGTTCCCAACCCGGCGAGCCAATGCTCCCCGACGTGACCAGCGGCTTTCCGGTCCCCTTCAGAGCCTCACCGTATGCGAGCATGATCTTTTGCTCCGCGGCAGCCACCGCGTCGAGGCCACCGGTGGGAAGCAGGTCTTGCCGGTGCGCGACGTGGATGACGCCGTCGAAGTCTGCGGCCGCCGCTTTTAACCCATCGAGATCATCGAGGTCGCCGCGACGCACCTTGGCGCCAAGCGCGGACACCGCTTCCGCAGACTTGTCCGACCGGGCAAGCGCAGTGACCTCGTGACCGGCTGCGATAAGGTCGGAAATGATATACGGACCGGAATGGCCGGTCCCACCAGTGACGAAAACGTGCATGTAAATGCTCCTTGTGGAGTGAGGTGATGTGAGAAGTGGTGCTGCCAGTGGGCTCAGGCGGGAAGGCGGACACCGATTGAAAAGTTGCCGTGTTTGAAGGAGCGGGTCATGAGGCCCAGCGACAGCAGGCAGGCGTGCTCCAGCGTCCGCGCCATAAGCAGCTCCCCGGTATCCATGGGGCGCAGTCCGAGGCTCTCGATGAACGCCGACACGCGTGCCTTCGCCTGTGCGTCGTCGCCGGCGAGGAGCACGTCCAACGGGCGGTCCTCGACTGGACCGGCAGCCAGGACATGCGAGAACAGGGTGTTGAACGCCTTGACGACTACCGCATCGGCAGGGGCGGCCTTGGTGATTTCCCGTGCGCCGAAACTGTCCTCAGGGGTCACGAAGCTCGTGTAGTCGGAGGCAACGGGGTTGGTGATGTCGACGAGGAGCTTGCCTGCCAGCCCTTCGCCGTACTGCTTCACCACGTCGAGTACGGCGGCGTAGGGAACCGCAAGGATAACGATGTCTCCAGCCGGGGCAGCGCCAAACGTCCCTGTCGTCGCGCCGGCTCCGATCTGCGCGGCCAGCGCCCGCGCCTTCGCGGCGTCGCGACTCGTCACCTCGACGCTGTGTCCGGCCTTGGCAGCAAGCCCGCCGATCGCTGCAGCCATGCTGCCTGATCCGATGATACTGATCGTGCTCATGTTCGTGTTCCTCGGGCGTTCGCCATCATTTCGTGTCGGGCAGCGGCTCTGTTGCGATTTTCACAGATCCACTCTATCTGATGGATCACTGATCCAGGTGCCATAATTGGATCAGTGATCCATATATACGGATCACCGATCCGATTATCAAGGCAAGACATGCGAGCCGACGCTCAAAAGAATTACAGCCATCTCCTCTCGGTCGCGCGTGACGTCGTCACCGAGCATGGCGTCGATGCGTCGATGCGAGATATTGCCCGCCGGGCCGGCGTCGGGTTGGCGACGCTGCTTCGTCATTTCCCGACGCGAGAAGCCTTGTTCGAAGCCTTGTTGCGTACGAACCTGGACGCCCTGACACAGAGGGCAGGTGAACTCGAAACGTCTGACGCCGCTGACGAAGCGCTCTTGTCCTGGTTCCGCGAATGGGTAGCATTCGCCGAAAGCCATCAGGGCGTTGTCGCCCTGATGGCGGCCGCCCACACGAACCCGGACTCCGCTCTTTATGCTTCATGCGCAGCTGTGCACTCAGCGAGCGCGCGACTGCTGCTCCGTGCCCAGACCGAAGGTACGGCGCGCGCTGATATGAATGGGGACGACCTGTTCGGCCTGATGTCGGCGCTCGGCTGGCTCGTCGACTTACCCTCATTCGCGCCAAGGGCAGATCATCTCGTTCACATCATCGCGAGCGCCATCCTGACAAACCCGGCGAGCAACGGTATCAGGAAGGCGACTTGTTAAATCGCCGCCTATAGACCGCATCGAAGGCCAACTCCCCGCAATCGGCGGCAAGGACTAGCCTGCCGTCGATGCCCATCGTATCTCTCCGTTTTCCTTACGTGGAATTGTGTCCGAGCCAGGCGGACACGTTGTGACCCACGAGGCAGGATCGCATCAAAATTTGCGATCCTGATTGGTCAGTCGAACTTGACCAGGTCCTTAAAGATCAGTTGACCCCAGCTCTTTCCGCGCGCCTGCACGAGCAGTCCACCTTCCGAAAGCCCGCCAAGTTTGATCGGCGCAAAACCGAGACTTTCCGCAAGCGCACCAATCTCCATTGCGGCGTCGTCATCGTCGCTCGCCAGGAACACAACTCTCCTGCCACCATGTACGGCCGGATCTTGGTCAAGGACGGCAGCGGCCAAATGGTTGAAGCCCTTGACCAGTCGTCCACCAGTGAAGGCCTGCGCGACGAACTTGGAAGAAGGCTGTCCTCCCAGTTCCTCAGGAGGCACGCCGTAGGCATTTGTTAGATCGACGATCGTCTTCCCCTGCCAGGTGGGGAGTGCCTTTGCGACATCCGGGTGCGACTCGAAACGGACAGCCAAAAAGATGATGTCCGCCTTGACCGCTTCCGCCAGTTTTGTGGGAATGATGGTGGGTCCGATCGCGGCCGCAGCGGAAGCAAAGCTTTCCGGGTCGCGCGTGGCTGCAACGGATACTTCGATACCTCTACGGGCAAACGCCTTGGCCAGAGCCTGGCCGACATTGCCGAAGCCGATAATTGCGTAGCTCATATATATTCTCCTTGGGTTATCACGCGCCTCCGGCGCTCCGAACGATCGAATGGAGCGCCCGGCCGGGCGTAGTGCGTCAGAGTTGTGCTAGGCCGCCGTCGACGGCAACTTCGCTGGCGGTCATGAAGCTGCTGTCCGATGACGCGAGAAAGGCGGCCACCGCTCCGATCTCCGCCGGATCGGCCATACGCTGGAGCGGCGTCATCGAGGCGAAAACCTTCTGGCCCTCCTCGCCTAACGCTTCCTTTGCGAGTTCGGTCGCCGTCGCCCCGGGCGACAGCACGTTGACCCGGATGCCGGTGCCTTTCAGGTCCTCCGCCCAGGTCCGTGCCAGGTTGCGCACCGCCGCCTTGCTCGCGCTGTAGGCTGTCATCCCCGCGGCGCCCGTGGTGCCGGCGCTCGATCCGGTCAGGATGATCGAACCGCCCTCGCCCATCAGCGGCAGCGCCTTCTGGACCGTGAAGATCGTACCCTTCACATTGGTGTCGAAGGTTTCCTCAATGTGCTCGGCGGTGATCTTGCCAAGCGCAAGCTGGCTTCCCGCCCCGGCATTGGCGAAGACGATGTCGAGGGTCCCGCGCTCAGCCTTCACCGCTGCGTAAAGTCGGTCGAGGTCAGCCGTATCGGAAACCGAACCCATCACCGCGCGGGCATTAGGCCCGAGGTTTGCCACAGCGGCGTCGAGCGCTTCCTGACGGCGGCCGAAGATGAAGACGAACGCGCCTTCCTCGATGAAGCGCTTTGCGGCGGCGAGGCCGATGCCGGTAGCGCCTCCGGTGATGACGGCGGTCTTTCCATTCAGTCTAGTCATGTTGTGCATCCTTTGTTGGAACTGGTCGGAAGCCGGAGAAAGGCTTGAGGGGGCAGCGCACCGACCCGCCTTGTACGCCATGCAGGTAGGATGCTGAGAGCAGCGCTGTCAGTGTAGAAAGATGCACAAGCGTGGTGCATAATTACACCGACTGCTTTATATGAATGACGCTAATTGCACCGCCTCACGACATCAGCATTACGAGTTGGCCAGGAACACCATGACGATCGATTGGGACGACATTCGATATTTTCTCGCTGTGGCACGACACGGTTCTGTCCGCGCCGCCGCCGACCACCTCGAAGTCAATCACACGACGGTGCTAAGGCGCATCGCCCAGCTTGAAGCCCGGCTCCGCTCGCAGATGTTCGAAAAACTGCCGGCGGGCTATCGCCTCACTGAAGCTGGCAAACAGGTGCAAGAGTTTGCGGAACAGATGGAGGCTTCTTCTCATCTGTTGGTGAGCCGCGTGTCCGGCCGTGATCAAGGCGTGCGTGGTCCCCTGCGAGTCACAATGGCGCCCACGCTAGCGACACATTTGTTAATGCCTGACTTTGCCGCTTTTATGCGACAGCACCCCGAAATCGAAATGGAGATCCAGTCCTCTTTAGAAAATGTGAACCTGACAAATCGCGAAGCCGACGTGGCCTTGAGAGTCGTTTTTGACCGCAATTCGCTGCCACAGAACCTTCACGGCGTGAAAGGCCCAGACCTCTCCGTAGGTGTCTATATGTCTCGCGACCTGCTCGCGGCTTGGACGGCCGGCAATTCGGGCCACATCAGGTGGATAACGAAAAACGTAGAGGGCGTGCCCGAGTGGGCCTATGGCGATGCCGTCGAAATTACCGGAGCCCCGTTCCGAGTTCCAGAAGATGCAGCGCATCTCGAAGCGTTGCGCCTTGGCCTAGGGATTTCGGCGCTTCCCAGCTTCGTTGGAGATGCTGAGCCGCTGCTCGTCAGAGTTCCTGGCACAGGTCTCGGTCCCCATGGAACGCTCTGGGTGCTGACACAGGGCGAGACGCGAAAGACCAAGCGTGTCCGCTTGTTCACGGAGTACATATCAGAGAGACTGCGTGCTCATGCGGGTGTTCTTGCAGGTGACAAGTCTCGGTAAAATCTATCGTCCACATTCCATAAGCAGCGACGAATCTCGACCACTTTGCCCAATGTTTGAGGTTGACGAGTCATTCGCCGAAACCGCTTAATATGGCATCAGTCGATGGTCGGGACGCTTAGCATATGTTTCCCGACATCCTCTCACCGGACCCGATCCTGCTGGCGCACATGCGCCCGCAGCGCCGCGAGAGTGAGCGCCAGTGCGGCGTGATTGCTTTCGGCTTCACCCAGCACGTTTTCGCCTTCCTCGATCTCGCGCAGCTGCGCGCCGTAAAGCCAATCGTCAGATGTCTGGCGGCCGCGGGCCAGGTGCCAGACCGCATCCGGCCGGACTTCCCGGCAGAGATCGATGGCGTGATTGACGTCGTGAGTGAAGGGCCGCGCCATCAGGAAGCCGTGCTGCGACCTGATGCTGCTCGGCATGTAGTCGTAGGGACCGTCGAAATCGTTCGGCTCGGCCGGCCGGAATTGCTTCAACAAAAAGGCGCAGGTGATGAAGGCGTCGATCCGGCCGTCGGGCATATCGGTCTTTTCCAGGGTTTCGATGATATCCTCGATCGTCATGCAGTCTTCCTCTTGGTCCGTTCCTTGGCATGCCGCCTCTCCTCTTCCCATAGCGGCGGTGGCGTCCTCTTCCCCGAGCGCCATCTAGTGCAGGAGAATGCCAAAGGTAGTCCCGGGGCTGTGTCGAGCCGGTGATCACGCGGATTTCATCGATCTCGCACCCGCCTCGCTTGAGGTAACAGCCTGTCGCGCACGTCCTGGTCGAATTGTCTTGGCTTCGGCAATAGAGGTTGGCTGGCAGTCGGCATTGGTCGCCGGCTCGTAGGCTACTCAGCACCATGCTTCAATCTAACCAGGAAAGGCTCTAACAGCCTTTCTTCCTCATCTTCCTTTCGACCTTGGCCCTCTTTTCGGGCCCATCCCCTGCATGTTTTCCGCCGGTCAGGCCATGATCCATCATCGCCTGCAGCTCTGCACAGCTTCTGTGGTGCTTCCCGCCCTTAGCGGTGACGTCGGTGGATGTGAAGGCAAATAGCAGCGCGACGGCTGCCGCCGATCGAACAAGAGCTGACAGCCTCATGGTTCCTCTCCTATTGCCCTGCATGGTACGCTCAGGGCCGCGAGCCGGCAATGAGGGTCGTGTCGCGCCAGCCTGGAAATACTGGTGTTCCGACCAGCCGGACGGACGGGAAAGTGTCCCATGACGCGCGATCGAAACCCGTGCCGTTGAGCTCGGACCAAGGTCTGGCGCCCCTCCGACTGAGGGCCTAAGGCCGGAACAGTGGGGTGTGACCGAAGTTTGTCAGGCAGCTCTCCTTCCGCTCCGGATGTGACAGAGCTGAAAATCAAACGGAGGAATACACAATGATGAAGGTAACACATCTCGCCTTGGCAGCGGCCTTTCTGGCCGGTACGGCCGTTTCCGGCTTTGCTCAATCGTCAAGCACTGTCGGCACCGGCGGTTCGTCGGCCGGCGGCGGAACTGCGAGCAGCACGATCGGTACTGGTGGCAGCTCTGCCGGAGGCACCTGCCCTGCCGGCGCAACCAACTGCAATTCCGGCTCGTCCTCGACGGTCGGCACCGGCGCCTCGTCGGCTGGCGGCGGCACCTCGAGCAGCACCGTCGGCACCGGCGGTTCGGCTTCCGGCTCAGGCTCCGGCTCCGGCTCTGCTTCAACGCTCGGAACCGGCGGGTCGTCGGCCGGCGGCGGCACATCCAGCAGCTCGGTCGGCACCGGCGGTTCCGCCGCGGGCTCCGGCGATGCGAACTCAGCCTCGAGTGTCGGAACCGGCGCGTCGTCTGCGGACGGTGACAAGACCGGCAGCACCGTCGGCACCGGCGGCAGTGCAGCCGGAACCTCGCACGACAGCAAGGGCAAGAAGGGCTGTGCACCCGGCCAGGTCAAGAAGGACGCCACCGGCAGCCATGGCTGCTGATGATGTCGGCCGGCGCCCTGGCGGCGTCGGCCAATCCCTTGGAGAAAACCAATGACCCAATTTTCCACGATCGCACTGACCGCTTCGCTCACCTTGATCGCCGGGCAGACCCTGTCCGAGGAGATCAAGCTCGACGACGGAACGACATGCACCATCGTCCAGTCGCAGGCGGGGGACATGTCCACCACGGTGACGGCGGGCAACGGGCACGTGTCGTCATCGACGACGACCGGCGGCGGCTCGGCCGGCTCTTCTTCGTCCTCGGCCTCCGCCGGATCCTCGGCGGGATCGGGAAGCGTCGACAGCTTTTCGACGGCAAGCATCACCAGGCCTGACGGCACCGTCATCACCAAACGGTCCGACGGAACCTGCTCATTGACGAAACCGGCGAAATAGGAGACGGCCATGAAACACATCAACCTTATCGCAGCAGCGTCGATCGTCTTGCTGGCATCGACCTCTGCCGGCCTTGCGCAGGATTGCAAAGCGGCCGGGACGGTCGGCACGGGCGGAAGCGCTTCAGCCGGCGGCACGTCGGCAAGCTCGCTCGGCACCGCAGGCACCTGCCAGACCGACGGCGGCACGACCTCTTCAATCGGATCGGGAGGAAGTGCGGCCACCGTCGACGGAAAGGCGCAAAGCAAGACGCATGTCAACGACAACGGCGACAAGCTCAAGGCGCAGACCAAGGCCCAGGCCGTCGACAAGGGAACTTTCAGCAAGTCCCGCACAAAGACCAGCACCGACGGCAGCGCCTTGGAAAGCACAACCCGTACGATGTCGCATGTGCCCGGCGAGAAACCGGTCAAAAATACCACCAATCAGAAGATCGTCCTGCCGCAACAGTAGGTTAGATGGGCTCGCTCACCCGAACAAGGGCGGGCCCTTTGCCTCGGCACGAATGGCGCCCGGTGCTTGAAGCGCTCCTCCCCTGCACGATCGGCCAGAGCATTCAACTGCTCATCGAATGAAGCAAAGAATACAACCCGTTGTTTTTACGCGGCTTAACGGCGTCTCGCTGAGAAATCATTAAGCATGTTCCGATATTCTCAGGTTCTACATTAACGTGAGAGCCCGGATATGGCGTCGATCCAAAACAAGATCATCATGGCAAGCGTTGCGATATTCGCCCTGGCGGGCGGCGCCACCGAGGTCGGCATCTGGTCTGCCTCCACCCTCTCGGCAAACAGCACCGATGTCGCCCAGTCGGCGCAAATCCTGCGCAATCACATGCAAGCCGATATGATGCATGACGCGTTGCGCGCCGACGTGCTCGCCGCCTTGCTGGCGTCGAACCCGGCAGCCGGCATCGACCCAGCCGCGGTAAAGGCGGATCTGGTGGAGCACGAGGCATCGTTCCGGGAGATGATTGACGCCAACAAGGCTCTTGTCTCCGATGGACAAACGAAAACGGTCCTTTCCGGCATCGAACGTCCCCTTCTCGTCTATGTCGACAGCGCCACGAAGATGGTCGACCTTGCCGGCAAGGATCCGTCGGCCGCGTTGAAGGCATTGCCGGACTTCATGCAGCAGTTCTCGACATTGGAAACGGCGATGGAACAGGCCGGGGACCAGATCACCGCTGTATCGGATGACATTTCCAAGCGCAGCGCCGACATCAAAGCCTCGGTCGATATCGTTCTGAAGGCGCTTCTGGCCGCGGCCGCGTTGTTCGCCATTGGCCTCTATTTCCTGACCCGCAAGACTGTTTCCAAGCCGATCCTGGCGCTTTCCAGCGATATGCAGAAGCTCGCCGATGGTGACACGGCCATTGCCTGCACCGGCATTGGCCGCTCCGATGAAATCGGCACGATGGCATCGGCTGTCGAAATCTTCCGCCAGGCAGCGATTGCCAACAAGCAATTGGAGCAGGACGCCGCGGCGGCTCGATTGCAGGGCGAAACCGAAAGGGTCACGGCCCGCAAGCAGGCTGAGGAGGATGCTGCCGAGCGGCTGCGGGCGGCGACATCGGGCCTTGCCGCAGGTCTGAAGCGGCTTGCCTCAGGCGATCTCGCCTTCCAGATCGAAGAACCGTTCGCACCTGATTTCGAGGGCCTCCGGCATGATTTCAACATGTCGATCCGGCAGCTCGATCAAACCCTCGGCGCCATCGCCGCTGCCATTGCGGCGATCGACGAAGGCACCAGGGAAATCGCGTCCGGAGCCGGTGATCTGTCGAAACGCACCGAACAGCAGGCAGCCTCTCTCGAAGAAACCGCAGCAGCGCTCGACCAGATCACCGCCAATGTCTCGAACTCCAGCAAGCGGACCGACGAGGCGCGCACCGAGGCGACCGATGCAAACCGCAATGCCGCCAAATCTTCCGAGGTCGTGTCCCATGCCGAAGAAGCCATGCGCCGCATCGAGGCCTCGTCGCAGCAGATCTCCAGCATTATCGGCGTAATCGACGAGATCGCATTCCAGACCAACCTGCTGGCGCTGAACGCCGGCGTCGAAGCTGCGCGCGCCGGCGATGCCGGCAAGGGCTTTGCAGTGGTGGCCCAGGAAGTCCGCGAACTCGCCCAGCGCTCGGCTCAGGCGGCAAAGGAAATCAAAGGCCACATCCAGAAATCGTCGGTGGAAGTCGAAAGCGGCGTCAAACTGGTTCTCGACACCAGCCAGGTCCTGAGCGCCATCAGCGAGCAGATCGCCCGCATCAACCAGCACATGGATGCCATTGCCGTATCGGCAAGAGAACAGTCGACCGGCCTTGCCGAGGTCAATACCGCCGTCAACTCGATGGACCAGGTGACCCAGCAGAACGCCGCGATGGTCGAGCAATCGACGGCCGCGTCCGGTCATCTGGCTCAGGAAGCCGCCAGGCTGCGTGAACTCGTTTCCCGGTTCAAGCTGCGTGCGACCGCTTCGACGCAGTCCGGACGACGGGCTGGGCAGCTGGCGGCCTGACGGCCTGACGAGGCGATTCGGCAGCGACCACGGAGCCGGTCGCTTGCCGCATCGCAGCCATGCTTGGGATCCGGTTGAGCTTTGGCCGGGCTTCGTGTAGAGCCGCAGCATTCCCAGACAGGATCCGGACTTCCAGCCCAGACTTCCAGCAAGGCGTGAACATATGGACGGCTTCGACCTCATCATCTTCGACTGCGACGGCGTTCTCGTCGATTCGGAAATCATCGCCGCGGAGGTTGAATCCGCGCTTCTGACGGAGGCCGGATATCCGATCAGCGTCGAGGAAATGGGCGAACGCTTCGCCGGCATGACATGGCGCAACATCCTGCTGCAGATCGAGCGTGAGGCGAGCATTCCGTTTTCGGCCTCGCTGCTCGAAAAGTCCGAGCAGATGCTCGACCTCAGGCTGGCCGCCGACGTCAAGGCCATTCCAGGCGTCGAATTCGCCGTCTCCAGGCTGCCGATGAAGCGCTGCATCTGCTCGAATTCGAGCAGCAAGCGGCTCGACATGATGCTGGGCAAGGTGGGGCTGAAGCCGCTGTTTGCGCCCAATATCTTCTCCGCCAAGGATCTCGGCCCCGACCGCGCCAAGCCGAAACCCGACGTCTTCCTGCACGGCGCAAGCCAGATGGGCGTGTCGCCGGACAAGGTGGTCGTCGTCGAGGATTCCGTGCATGGCGTGCATGCGGCGCGCGCCGCCGGCATGCGGGTCATCGGCTTCACCGGTGCCTCGCACAGCTATCCCGCCCATGCCGACAAACTGACGGATGCCGGCGCCGAAACGGCGATCTCCCGCATGAACGACCTGCCGGGCGTCGTCGCCGCCCTGGCCGCCTGGGACAACGTTCTCTAAAGTCTGGGCGCTGAGCCTCTCCCCCTCATTGCTGTGCTGGTCACAGGAATCCAGTGCGCCCAAGTGCTTGGGCGCGGGAGAACGGCTTCATCGCATCAGAGTCATTCACGGCGCCGACGCGCCGTGGCTGGATTCCTGTGACAAGCACAGGAATGAGGCAAAGTGGGGCATCCGGCCCCGGTCGCCGATATCGCTTTAGCTGTTCTTCTTGGTCTTGGCCGGCTGGGTGTCGAAGCCGATGTTGACACGCACCAGCGCGCCGGAGCCGACCGGCATCTTGATGCCGTCCTTGCGGAAGATCACCTGGGTGCCCGGTGCGCCCGCCGGAATCTCGGTCGGGAATTTGGTGACTTCGGAATAGAGCACCGTCTCGCCGTCGACGACGGTGACGCGGATCGGCAGCGTCACCGGGCCGGGGGCGCCGGCCGGGCCGGTGATCAGGCGCAGCTGGGCAACGACGGTCATCGTCAGGTTCGTGTCGCTCAGCGAGCACTGGCGAGTGTAATCGCCGAACGAGGCCTGGAAAACGATCTGCTGCGGATCATCCTTCTTGCCCTTGGCATAAGTGCGGAAGATCGCATCCTGGTCGCGCATGAAGATCTGCGGGCAGGCGCCCTGGACGACGGGGGCGACAGCGCCCTGTGCCGTCGTGGCCGTGCCGATCGAAGGATTGTTCGAGGATGGGTTGGCCGGTGCCAGCGGCATGATCTGGGCGGTGCCGTTCGGCTGCGTCGGCGCCGACTTGCTGTCACCACCGGTGCCGAGCGTATCGCAGCCGGCGAGCAGGGCAAGGAGGGAAGCTGAGATAATGAGACGCGAGACCTTGCCGAGCACTATGTTCCACCCTTTGTACAAGCGTTTCTTGGAGGCCCCAGGTCTTTTCCGTGAGGCCTTTCACGACGGTTTGCGATGGTCTATATCAGCGGCGAAAACAAAAATCGATTGGGTACGCGCCGTTTTGATGCACTTTTCGCCGCCGGATGCGGGCAACTTCAACAAGATAACGGCGATGGTATGGCCTGAAGGCAGCCCCTTCTCGATTTCCGGGCCCGGTTTCCGGCAGTGCGGGCCACCGCTCAGCCCGACCGGATTTCCTCCAGCGATAGATCAAGGATGACGAACGTGGACTATATCTCGACCCGCGGCGAGGCCCCTGCCCTCGGCTTTTGCGACGCCCTGCTGACCGGGCTGGCGCGCGACGGCGGGCTCTATGTTCCCCGTGAATTTCCGAGCTTCTCCAAAAAACAGATCCGGGCGCTGCGCGGCAAGAGCTACCAGGAGATCGCCTTCACCATCCTGTCGCCCTTCACCAATGGCGAGATCCCCGAGGCGACCTTCCGGGCGATGATCGACGAGGCCTACGGCACCTTCCGCCATCCGGCGATCGCGCCGCTCGTCCAGACCGGACCGAACAGCTTCGTCATGGAGCTGTTCCACGGCACGACGCTCGCCTTCAAGGACGTGGCGATGCAGCTGCTGGCCCGGCTGATGGATTATGCGCTGGAAAAGCGCGGCGAACGGGCGACGATCGTCGGCGCCACCTCGGGCGATACCGGCGGTGCGGCGATCGACGCTTTTGCCGGCCGCGAGCGCACCGACATCTTCATCCTCTTCCCGCATGGCAAGGTCTCGCCGGTGCAGCAGCGGCAGATGACCACCTCGTCTTCAGCAAATGTGCATGCGCTTGCCGTCGAGGGCAATTTCGACGATTGCCAAAACCTGGTGAAGGCGATGTTCAACGACGCGGCGTTCCGCGACAAGGTCGGCCTCTCCGGTGTCAACTCGATCAACTGGGCGCGCATCATGGCCCAGATCGTCTATTATTTCACGGCGGCGGTCGCACTCGGCGGGCCGGACCGGAAGATCTCGTTCACGGTGCCCACCGGCAATTTCGGCGATATCTTCGCCGGCTACTGCGCCAAGCGCATGGGCCTGCCGATCGACCGGCTGGTGATCGCCACCAACGAAAACGACATCCTGGAACGGATGCTGAAGACCGGCCGCTACGACATGAAGGCGGTCAAGGCGACGAGCTCGCCGTCGATGGACATCCAGATCTCGTCGAACTTCGAACGGCTGCTGTTCGAAGCCTATGACCGCGACGCCTCGAAGGTGCGCGCGGCAATGGAAAGCCTCAAGCAATCCAACGGTTTCGAGATCGGCGCGCAAGCGCTGAAGGCGATCCGCCGCGACTTCCGCGCCGGCCGCGCCAGCGAGAAGCAGGTGGCCGAGACGATCCGTACGATCCATGCCGAGACCGGTTATCTGCTTGATCCGCATTCGGCGATCGGCGTCTTCGTTGCCAAGAAGAAGGAAAAGCCGAATACGCCGATGGTGACGCTTTCGACCGCGCATCCGGCGAAATTCCCCGCCGCCGTAAAATCGGCCTGCGGTATTGACCCGGCGCTTCCGACGTGGCTTGCTGATCTGATGCACAGGGAGGAGCGCTTCCAGATCATCGAACCGGAGCTCAAAGCCGTAGAAAGCTTTATCGGCAGACATGCCCGCGACAAGACGACGGCAGGCGCAGAAAGATAGCCAATGACAGTTGAGTGCACCCGGCTGAAATCCGGGCTGACAGTAGTGACAGAAACCATGCCGCACCTTGAAAGCGTTGCGCTCGGAGTCTGGATCAAATCGGGATCGCGTAACGAGACGGCAGACGAGCACGGCATCGCCCACCTGCTCGAACACATGGCCTTCAAAGGCACGGGGCGCCGCACGGCCCGCCAGATCGCGGAGGAAATCGAGGATGTCGGCGGCGAGGTCAACGCCGCGACGTCGACCGAGACGACCTCTTATTACGCCCGCGTCCTCAAGGACCACGTGCCGCTCGCCGTCGATATCCTTGCCGACATCCTGACGGAATCGGCCTTCGAGGAGGAGGAGCTGGAGCGTGAGAAGCAGGTAATCCTGCAGGAGATCAATGCCGCCAACGACACGCCCGACGACGTGGTGTTCGACCGGTTCTCCGAAGTCGCCTATCGCGACCAGACGCTCGGCCGGGCTATCCTCGGCACGCCGGAGACCGTCGTCTCCTTCACGCCGCAGCAGATCCGCGGCTATCTCGGCCGCAACTACACGACCGATCGCATGTTCATCGTCGCCACCGGCGCCGTCGAACACGACGAATTCCTGCGGATGGTCGAGGATCGTTTCGCCAGCCTGCCGAGCGAGCCTTCGGCGCCGCCGGTCATGGAAGCGGCGCGTTATATCGGCGGCAGCGTGCGCGAACCGCGCGACCTGATGGACGCCCAGATCCTGCTCGGCTTCGAGGGCAAACCCTACCACGCCCGCGATTTCTACTGCTCCCAGATCCTTGCCAATATCCTCGGCGGCGGCATGTCCTCCAGGCTGTTCCAGGAAGTGCGCGAGTTCCGCGGCCTCTGTTATTCGGTCTATGCCTTCCACTGGGGCTTTTCCGACACCGGCATCTTCGGCATTCATGCCGCGACCGGCGGCGAAAACCTGCCGCAGTTGGTGCCCGTCATCATCGACGAGCTGCACAAATCCGCCGATCAGATCCACCAGAAGGAAATCGAGCGCGCCCGCGCCCAGATCCGCGCCCAATTGCTGATGGGCCAGGAAAGCCCGGCGTCGCGCGCCGGCCAGATCGCCAGGCAGATGATGCTTTACGGCCGGCCGATCTCCAATCCGGAGATGATGGAACGGCTTGAGGGCATCACCATCGAGCGGCTGACGGATCTCGCCGGCCGGCTGTTCTACGACACGGTGCCGACGCTTTCGGCGATCGGACCGCTGGACCAGCTCGCACCGATGGAAGACATCACCGCTTCGCTTTCGGTCCCGGCACCGAAGACGATGCAGGCCGGCCGCTGAGCCGTTCGTCCTGCCGGGAGTGATCGATGCCAAAATCGGTGTTTCGGTTTCTGTCGCGGCAACCGGAAGCGGTGGAGCTGGAGAACGACAGATATCTGCTGCGCCTGCCGCGCTATCAGGATTTCAACCAATGGCACCGGCTGCGCGCCGAAAGCCGCAAGTTCCTGGAACCCTGGGAGCCGACCTGGCGGCGCGACGAGCTGACGGAGGGCGCCTACCGCGCCCGCGTCATCCGCGGCAAGCAGGAATATGCCTCGGGCCAAGCGGTGCCGCTGTTCATTTTCCTCAAGGAGAACCACACCCTCGTCGGAGGCGTCACCATCGGCTATATCAGGCGGGGTGCGGCACAAAGCTGCATGATCGGCTACTGGATGGGCGAACGCCATGCCGGCCAGGGGCATATGTTCGCCGCCCTGCAATTGGTTATTCCTTACATCTTCGCCGGGCTTGAGTTGCACCGTATCGAAGCAGCCTGTATTCCAGATAACGCGCGCAGCATCCGCCTGCTTGAAAAGGCCGGGTTTCAGCAGGAGGGTTATTTGCGCGGATATTTGAAGATCAACGGTCAGTGGCATGACCATGTGATGTTTTCACGTCTCGCCACCGATACGGATAACGGCAGGAAACCCGACAGCCGATGACCAGAGACCGCATGCTGCCCAAGTCACCGTCCGGACGAATGATCGCGGTGATCGCAGCCCTTTTCCTGGCAGTCTTCGCCTTGGTGGCGGGCGCTGCCCAGGCGGCCGAACCGGTGAAGATTTCCCGTGACGACACCGCGCTCGACCTGACCGCGACGACCGAAATCTACGTCAATCAGGGCGAGGCCTTTCAGGTTTCGACGGCTGCCGGCGCCGACGGTATCCGCCGCCGCATCGAGGTCAGGGCAAGCTCGGAGAACCACCAAGGTGACTGGGCGGTGTTTGCGCTTGCCAATGTTTCGGAGGAACAGCTCGAACGCGTCATCGTCGCGCCGCATTTCCGTCTGGTCAATTCCAAGCTGTTCTGGCCGGATCTCGGCTCGCAGCGCATCAGCGCCATCACGCCGAGCGAAGGTTTTGCGCTCGATCGGCAGCCGAGCGACGAGGCCGACGTCTTCCGCATTACGCTGAACCCCGGCGCCGTCATCACCTTCGTTGCCGAGCTGTCGACGCCGGAGCTGCCGCAGATCTATCTCTGGGAACCGAACGCCTACAAGGACACGATCAACGCCTTCACGCTCTATCGCGGCATCGTGCTCGGCATTGCCGGCCTGCTGGCGGTGTTCCTGACCATCCTCTTCGTCGTCAAGGGCACTTCGATGCTGCCGGCGACCGCCGCACTCGCCTGGGCGGTGCTCGGCTATATCTGCGTCGACTTCGGTTTTCTCGGCAAACTGATCAGCGTCGCCTCCGCCGACCAGCGAATATGGCGCGCCTGCGCGGAAGTGGCGCTCGCCTCCAGTTTCGTCATCTTCCTATTTACCTATCTCAACCTCAACCGCTGGCATGCGCATCTCGGCTACGCGACGCTTGCCTGGGTGCTCGGCCTTGCCCTGCTCTTCGGCGTGGCGATCTACGATCCGTCGATTGCCGCCGGCATCGCCAGGCTTTCCTTCGCGCTGACGGCGGCGACCGGGCTGCTGCTGATCATCTATCTCGGCTTCAATCGCTACGACCGCGCCATCCTCCTGGTGCCGGCCTGGGCGCTGACGCTCGTCTGGCTGTTCGGGGCATGGATGACGGTCACCGGGCGGCTCGACAACGACATCATCCAGCCGGCACTCGGCGGCGGCCTGGTGCTCATCGTGCTTCTGATCGGCTTCACCGTCATGCAGCATGCTTTTGCCGGCGGCGCCTTCCAGCAGGGGCTGTTTTCCGATCTTGAGCGGCAATCGCTGGCGCTGACCGGATCCGGCGACATGGTGTGGGATTGGGACGTGGCGCGCGACCGCGTCGTCACCATTCCCGACGTCTCGACCAAGCTCGGCCTTTCCCCCGGCACCATGCATGGCGCAGCGCGCAACTGGCTGCCGCGGCTGCATCCCGATGACCGCGACCGCTTCCGCGCCACGCTCGACGTGCTGCTCGAACACCGGCGCGGCCGGCTGAACCACGAGTTCCGCATCCGCGCCGAGGACGGGCATTTCCACTGGCTGTTGATCCGCGCCCGGCCGGTGCTCGGCTCCAACGGCGAAATCATCCGTTGCGTCGGCACGATCGTCGACGTGACCGAGCAGAAGAACTCCGTCGAACGGCTGCTGCACGATGCGCTGCACGACAATCTGACCGGGCTGCCGAACCGGCAGGTGTTCCTCGACCGGCTGCAGTCGGTCCTGGCGCTGGCGCCGGGCGGCGATACGCTCAAGCCCACGGTGATGGTGATCGACATCGACCGCTACAAGCTGGTCAATGATTCGCTCGGGGTCGCTGCCGGCGACAATATCCTCATCGCGCTGACGCGGCGCCTGCGCCGGCTGTTGAAACCGCAGGACACGCTGGCGCGGCTGGCCGGCGACCAGTTCGGCCTGATCCTGGTTTCCGAGCACAATCCGACCAAGGTCGCCGATTTCGCCGATGCGATCAGCAAGGCGATCATGGTGCCGATCAACTTCGCCAACCGCGAGATCATCCTGACGGCCTCGATCGGACTGACCTCCTGGGTAGACCGTCAGGAGAGCGCCACCGGCCTGCTCAGCGACGCAGAGCTTGCCATGTACCGGGCAAAACGGGCCGGCGGCAACCGTGTCGAGCCATTCCAGCCGGCCTTCCGCGACTTCGGCACCGACCGGCTGCAGCTGGAAACGGATCTGCGCCGCGCCATCGAGCGCAAGGAATTGTCGATGGTCTACCAGCCGATCGCCCGGCTTGAGGATGTCGAGGTCGCCGGTTTCGAGGCATTGATGCGCTGGGAACATCCCAAACGCGGCAACATCCCGCCCTCCGAATTCATCCCGATCGCCGAGGCCTCCGATCTCATCGGCGCGCTCGGCATGTTCGCGCTCGAACAGGCGACCAACGATCTGATGAGCTGGCAGCAACTGACCGGCGAATTGCCGATCTTCGTGTCGATCAATCTGTCGAGCGTGCAGCTGCTCAACAACGAGCTTTATGACGACGTGCGTTCGGTTCTTGCCAAGACGCATTGCCAGCCCTCGCGCCTCAAGCTCGAACTGACGGAGTCCATGGTGATGGAAAATCCGGAACAGGCCCGGCTCGTGCTGCAGAAGCTGAAGGAAGCCGGCATCGGCCTGGCACTCGACGATTTCGGCACCGGCTATTCCTCGCTCGCCTATCTCACCCGTTTTCCCTTCGACATGATCAAGCTCGACAAGGCCCTGGTGCGCGACGGCAGCGACAAGAAGGCGACCGTGCTCAGATCGGTGATCGCCATGGCGCGCGAACTTGAAATGAAGGTGGTGGCCGAGGGGATCGAATCCAACGAGGATGCGATCGAGCTCGCCAAGATGGGCTGCAACTACGGGCAAAGTTATCTGTTCGGGCCGCCGATCGCTTCGGAATCGGTGCTGCGGCTGCTGCGGGAGCGGTTTCCGCTGACCAAGCGGGCGTGATCTTAGAACAGGATGGTTTCAGACCGGTCGGCCTAACTGACGACGGCCGGTCTCACCGCTCAATAGGAACGCTGAGACCGACCTTCACCCGATCCATCGCGACGAATGTCCGGAAGCGCTTGACGTTGTTGTTGCCGAAAAACAGCCGCCGCGTCAGCGCCTCGTAGTCGGCCATTGAGGGGACGACGATGACCAGAATGAAATCTGCCTCGCCGGTGACGTAGTAACACTGCTGGATTTCCGGCGCGGCGGCGAACTGGCTTTTTGCCTGTTCGATCTGTTTTGCAGTTTCGCTGATAACCTCCACCTCCACGAAGATGGTGATCGATTGGCCAAGTGCCGTGGGGTCGAGAACGGCGACGTTTGCCTGGATGACCCCCTCCTGCGCCATCCGTTTGATCCGGCGCTGGACGGCAGGCGCAGACAGGCCGACGGCTTCACCGATCGTCCGTTGCGGCGTGGTATTGTCCCTCTGCAGGATCGCCAGGATCTTGTGGTCGAACGCATCCAAGAGGGAATTTACTGGTCGGCTCAAAACAGGCCCCAACGAAACAAAATTGCAAAACCGACGCCAAAATACAGCGCCTTTTTCGCCTCGCCTGCAATATAATTTAGCCGAACACATTAAGCGAGGCGCGCATGTTTCTGCTGAACACCAATTCCGACTACCGTCAGCCGCTCGACCCGCGAGACGCCGAAACCCTCGGCATGGATGCCGCAAACGCCGTCGAGAGCCACCTGACATTCCGGGAAAATCATGCGGAAACGCCCCTCGTTGCTCTGCCGGCACTGGCGGCCGAGATTGGTGTCGGCTCGATCCACATCAAGGACGAAGGCCACCGCCTCGGCCTCGGAAGTTTCAAGGCGCTTGGCGGCGCTTATGCGGTGATCCGGCTCGTCCTCGAGGAAGCGGCAAACAGGCTCGGCCGCGCCGTCGATGTCTCGGAATTGCATTCTTCTCATGTTCGAGAGGTCGCCGAGGCGATGACGGTGGCCTGCGCCACCGACGGCAATCACGGCCGGTCGGTGGCGCAGGGTGCACAGCTGGTGGGAGCCCGGGCGGCGATTTTCGTGCACGCCGGTGTCAGCGACGAACGCGTCGCCGCCATCGCCCGCTTTGGCGCTCAGATGATCCGTGTGGACGGGACCTATGACGATTCCGTTCGGGAGGCGGCGCGCATTGCCGAGGAAAAAGGCTGGACCATCGTCTCGGACACCTCATGGCCCGGCTATGAGCGCATTCCCGGGCTGGTGATGCAGGGCTACACCGCCCTTGTCCGGGAGGCGCTGAGGGCAATGCCGCAGCCGCCCACCCATGTCTTCATTCAGGCAGGCGTCGGCGGGATCGCTGCCACTGTCGCCGGCCACATGGCCATCGCCTTCGGCGACAAACGCCCGACCTTCACAGTCGTCGATCCCGCCCGCGCCGCCTGCCTGTTCGAAACGGCGCGGGCGGGACATTTGGTGACCGTTGCCCATGGCGAGCCGACGGTTATGGCGATGCTCGAATGTTACGAACCTTCGCTCGTCGCCTGGCGTATTCTCTCTCGGGTCGCGGACGCGTTCATGACCGTGGACGAAGACGAGGCGATCTCGGTGATGAAGCGGCTCGCCGATCCGGCTGGCAACGATCCCGCGATGGTCGCCGGCGAAAGTGGCGGGGTGGGGCTTGCCGGGCTGATCCGCGCGGTCAGCGATCCCGCAATCAAACAAGCCCTGTCTCTCGACGGCCATTCCCGTATCTTCCTGGTGAACACCGAAGGCGCGACCGATCCCGGCAAATATGAAGAGATCGTCGGCCTATCCCCGGCGGTGGTCGCCGCTAAAGGCAAGATCGGAGCTTCAGCATGAGCCATCGTTCGATCGATCCCGCGCGCCTGCTCGGACGCATCGCCACGCTCGGCACGATCGGCCGCGATGCGGAGGGAAGGCTTGTTCGATTGGCGGCGTCCGATAGCGAAAAGCTTGGGCGCGATCAGGTTGTCTCCTGGCTCGATGAGGCCGGGCTGGAGGTTACAGTCGACCACATCGGCAACATCTTCGGCGTCTGGAATGCCGCGGGCGTCGACGGCGAAAAGCCAATCATGATCGGCTCCCACATCGACACGGTGATCAATGCGGGCATCTATGATGGATGTTATGGCGTGCTGGCCGGCCTCGAGGTGATCCAGACCCTCAAAAGCCAAGGGTTTGAACCGTCGCGCCCCATCGTTGTTGCCGCGTTCACCAATGAGGAAGGGGTGCGTTATGCACCCGACATGATGGGTTCGTTGGTCTATTCCGGCGGCCTCGATGTCACGGCGGCGCTGAAGACGGTGGGCACGGATGGCACGGTGCTCGGCGATGAACTCGCGCGGATCGGCTATGCCGGCACCCATGCGCCCGGCTTCATGATGCCGAATGCCTATGTCGAACTGCATATCGAGCAGGGTCCGGTTCTCGAGAGGGAGGGCATATCGGTCGGCGCGGTCCAGGACCTGCAGGGCATTTCCTGGCAGAGGGTGACCATCGACGGCGATGCCAATCATGCCGGCACGACACCGATCTCGATGCGCCGGGACGCCGGATACGCGGCTGCCCGCATCATCACCTTTCTGCGGGACCGCGCAAAGGCATCGAACACCCCAACTGTCGCGACCGTCGGCTGCATCGCCTTCGAACCGAACGCCATCAATGTCATTCCTTCACGCGCGACGTTCACGGTCGATCTGCGTGATCCGGACGAAGACCGACTGAAAGAAGAGGAAAACGCGCTCGCCGCATTCCTCGACCTGCTTTCCTCAGACGAAAAGGTTGGCGTATCCGTCGAGCGGCTGGCACGATTCGAGCCGGTCAAGTTCGATCGAGCGATCGTTCAACGGATCGAGGTTGCCGCCGGGGATCGCGGCCTGGCGTGCAGGCGCATGACATCGGGTGCCGGCCATGACGCCCAGATGATTGCGCGCATCGCGCCAAGCGCGATGATCTTCGTGCCCAGCCGCGGCGGGATCAGTCATAATCCGAAGGAGTTCACATCAGACACGGACCTTGTCGCGGGCGCGAATATCCTCCTCGACGTCGTTTGCGGGCTTGCAACAGGGGAACGGCCAAAATGAGCGTCGACAGCCAGTTGCTGCAACGGGAAATGACCGCCTGGAGGCGCGACCTTCACAGCCATCCCGAATTCGGCTTCGACGAGAAGCGGACGGCGGCCTTCGTCGCCCAAAAACTGCGGGAATTCGGGCTCGACGAGGTGGTCGAAGGTGTCGGCGGCACAGGGGTTGTCGGAACGCTCAGGCGTGGCGGCGGCAACCGTTCCATCGCGCTGCGCGCCGACATGGATGCCCTCAGGATCACCGAACAGGGAGATCGGTCCTATCGATCGCAGGCCGCCGGCGTGATGCACGCCTGCGGCCATGACGGCCATACGGCAATGCTGCTTGGCGCCGCCAGGATGCTGTCGGAGGAAGGCCATTTCGACGGCACGGTCCGGTTCATCTTTCAGCCTGCCGAGGAGTGGGGCAAAGGCGCCTTGGCGATGCTCGGCGATGGCCTGATGACGCGCTTTCCCTTCGACGAAATCTACGGCCTGCACAACATGCCGGGTCTTCCGGTCGGCGTTTTCGAGACCCGCGCCGGCGCGATCATGTCGGCTGAGGATAATTTCGAGATTGTCCTCAAGGGCGTCGGCGGACACGCCGCGCGTCCGCACTCAGGCAACGAAGTCCTGGTCGCCGCCTGCGCACTGGTGACGAACCTCCAGACGATCGTTTCCCGTCGGCTCGATCCGACCGATATCGGCGTCGTCTCGGTGACCGAACTTCTGACCGACGGCACCCGCAACGCTCTGCCTGGACTGGCGCGCATCCTGGGCGATGCCCGCAGCTTCCGCCCCGAGGTCAGCGCGCTGGTCGAGAAGCAGATGCGCCTGATCGCAGAGGGGACGGCGCTTGCCCACAATGTTTCGGCCGAGGTGAATTACACCAGAGAATTCGTCCCGCTGCTCAATGATGCCGTCCTTGTGGAGGAAGCCTTTGCCGCAGCCAGCAGTGTCTTCCCCACGGAAAATATCAATGCCCGGCGCGAGCCGATGACCGGATCGGAAGACTTCGCACGATTCCTCGAACATGTCCCCGGCTGCTTCGTCTTCCTGGGCAATGGCGAAGACTCCGCGCCGCTTCACAATCCGAATTACGATTTCAACGACGATGGACTGATCCATGGGGCCAAATTCCACACGAGCATCGTGCGTCGGCGCCTAAACGCAAACTGACATCCGATCCGATCGGGCGCGGCCTGCACCGAGCCTCGAAAGCGAAGACATCTGGTGCGCGCGGAGACCTTCCCGCCCGTTTTCGGATGCATCGCATTGCGGGAATGGACGAGAGCGTCTACAACCCCCTCCGACAGACCATTGACCAACGGTCTGCGATGTGCGCCTCTCAGTGCTTGCACAAGGAAAATCCCATGCTCAAATTTCTGCTCACCCTGTCCTTGGGTGTTTTTTGCGTCGCGCCGCTTCAGGCCGGCGAACTCACTCCCGCCACCAAAAGCTGCCTGTCGGGGGAAAAACAAGGGCATTGCGAGCGCTGGGTCAAGGATTTCAAGACGGCCACGGAACTGGCGCATAAAGGCGATCACGGCGCACAGGTAACCGTCGCCTTCTGCCTGTCCACCGGATGCCATGGCGCCGTCACCATCGACAAGGTCGCTTCCTGCAGCTGGCACCTCGTCATCGCCAATTCGGGTGCCGCGACAGTGCTCGATGGTTCCAACCTCAGGAACACCTGCCGGCCGATGACGCCGGCTGAGAAAGACCAGGCCCGCGCCTTGTCCCGCGATCTGGTCCAGAAGATCTATAAGCGCCCGATGGTCACGACCGATCAGATGTAGTCTTCATCTCGCCGATTTTGATTGAATTTCCTAGCCCTTAAACTTTTATTCACAGCCTGCTGATCTTGTACTGACCGCAATGATGATCGTCATCGCAGCCGGCAATGTTGCCGCTCCCGATGACGATCCGCACGGCGCGCGGTGATGTTTCCGCTTGCATCTTCGGGATGAACCCGCCGAAATTTTCAATTCGCCTGGTTTCGAAGACAGAGACGCGTGCTCACCCGCACGCATGCGTGGCTCGCCTATCCCTCATTCAGCGCCGCCAGCCTTCCTCGATGACCTCGCGCCCGAAGCAGATTTCATCAGCCGACATGAAGGGCTTTTTAGATGATCAGAACCGTTTCAGCGAAACTCATCCTTGCGACCGGCACTGCGATCGCCGGCGTCCTGATCGCTTACACCGCCTTCAATGCGGTGAGTGTGAAGACCAATACCGAGCGGGAGGTCATGGCGCTGGCGACCGAGCAGGCGGCCGTGGTCAGCCAACAGGTGGCAACCAATATCACCGAGGCGACCTCGGCCGGTACGGCTCTGGCCGCAAGCCTCTCCGGTTTCGTCGAGGGCGGATCGAAAAGCCGGGCCGACATCGTTGCGATGATCAAGGCCGTGGCTCCGCAATATCCGAGCGTGTTCGGCGCCTGGATGTGCGAATTGATCGACGGTCCCCACCCGACAACCGGCACGGAGGCCTTGAACAAGGAAGGCATTTTCACGCCGTATTGGACCAAGGGCGATGACGGCAAGATGGAATTCTCGACATGGAGCATCAAGCCTGAGGACGAATATTACAGCGCGCCCCTGAAGAGCGGAAAGGCGATCATCACCTCTCCCTATCTGACCAACATGAATAAGCTCGTCACCTCGGTTTCGGTGCCGATGCAGGTGAACGGGACTGTCGTTGGCCTTGCCGGCGTCGATATCAAGCTCGATGATCTCACAGCCGCCTTGACGCAGATGCACCCCTTCGATGGCGGGCGGGTCATGCTGCTTGCCAATGACGGCAAGTGGCTCGCCCATCCCGACAAAGACAATCTGATGAAGGACTATGCCGATGCCGGCGCAGATGACGTCAAGCAGGCGCTGGCCGACGGCAAGATGCGGGTGATATCTGGTTTGCCTGATGGCGCCGTCCGCCTGGTCTATCCGTTTACCGCCCGCGGAATGAACACCACCTGGGCAGCGGTCCTGGATGTGCCGGCCGCAACCTTCTCGGCGCCGGTTTGGCAACAGATCTACAATACGGTCATTGGCGGACTTCTTATTCTGGCCGTGATGCTCGGCGTCATCCTGACGGCGAGCCGCACCCTGATCGGCAAGCCGCTGAAGGGGATTCTGAGCGCCGTCCAGAAGATGGCGGGCGGGAATTATCGCGAGCAGATCGACCATAATGGCAGCGCCGACGAGCTTGGAAGCCTGAAGAGCGCGCTCGAAAAATTCCGCCATCAACTCGCCCGCGGCGAGGCGCTCAAGGACGAGCAGGAGACGCTTCAGGCGCAGGTCGAAACCGACCGCAAACGCCAGGGCGACCTCGAGCAGGCCAAGGCCGAGGATCTGCACCATTTCGTCGAAGTCGTGCAGAGCCGGTTCGGCCTTCTGGCTTCGGGCGATCTGACCGTCAGGATGAACGACAAGGTGGCGCCGGAATTCGAGACGATCCGGGCGAACTTCAATACGTCGGTTTCCGCATTAGAAGACACCATCCGCAACGTCGTCCACGCCGTTTACACCATCCGCTCCGGCCTCGGCGAGATTTCGACGGCGTCGAACGATCTTGCGCGGCGCACGGAACAGCAGGCCGCCTCACTGGAGGAAACGGTCGCGGCGCTCGGTGAGGTCACCCGCGGCGTCAACGACACGTCCGAAGGGGCAAACAGCGCGCAGCAAACGATGAAGCTTGCCCGAGCCGACGCCGAAAAGGGCGGCGAAGTCGTTGCCCGTGCGATCGAGGCGATGACCGAAATCCAGGGCTCCTCCGGCAAGATCGGCAATATCATCCGGGTGATCGACGAAATCGCCTTCCAGACCAACCTGCTGGCGCTCAATGCCGGCGTCGAGGCAGCGCGGGCCGGTGAAGCCGGCAAGGGCTTTGCCGTCGTCGCCCAGGAGGTCAGGGAACTGGCGCAACGCTCCGCCCAGGCGGCAAAGGAAATCAGCGGGCTGATCTCAATGTCGTCGTCGCAGGTTCAGACCGGCGTCAACCTGGTCGAGGAAACCGGTGTGGCGCTCTCCAAGATCGTCGATCGCGTCGTCGGCATGAGCGATACGGTCAATGAAATTGCCACCAGCGCGCAGTCGCAGGCGACCAGCCTGCGGGAAGTTTCCGCCGCCGCCGATCTGATGGACAAGGTTACCCAGCAGAACGCCGCCATGGTCGAAGAGACGACGGCGGCAGCACAGGGGCTTGCGCAGGAAACGGAGAACCTCGCAGCGGTCGTCGGCCGCTTCGGCCTCGGCGGCGCAGTTTCGCGCGGCGGCCAGTCGCCAGCAGCGATGAAGCTGGCGAGCTGATCAATGCATGTCATCAGGACGTGTGCAGCGGTTCTGAGACACCGACCTGCATAAACAAAAGAGCCAGCTTCACGCCGCAACGCCGGCGTGGAAATAATCTCATTGCCCTCCCGGCTTTCGCGGCTATTCTGCCGGCACAGAAAATCGGGAGGAGCACTGATGATCCTGCACTGCGTATTCCTGCGGCTGAAGACCGCGGTGACGAGCGACGACAAGCAGTCGCTGTTTGCGGCGATCGCCGCCCTCAAGCAGGTTATTCCCGGCATCCTTGATATCAAATACGGGCCGAACGTTTCGCCCGAGGGGCTGCACGGCGGCTTCGTCGACGGTTTTGCCGTGACCTTTGAGAGTGCTGAGGCTCGCGACGCCTATCTCATCCATCCCGAGCATGCGACCGTTGGCGAGCGTATCGTCTCTTCGACGGATGGAGGCCTTGCCGGCATCCTGGTCTTCGACCTCAATCTCTAAGAGCCGCAAGCGGTCTACGCGAAAACGGGATCGGCCCGAGCGGCCCTCCCCTTGTGCTGCAAGGACATGCTGCACTTAGGCTTGCAGCAGTGTCTCGCAGCCGCGAGCAAACAGCGCCGTCCTCGGCTGATTTATGGAAAAGACTGATACGGATATGCAAAGTTCCGCCCTTCGCCGCGCCGTCACGATCGTCGCGCTCGCGAACCTCGCCTATTTCGGAATCGAGTTCACGGTCGCCCTTTCGATCGGGTCTGTCTCGCTTTTCGCAGACTCGGTCGATTTCCTCGAAGATGCCTCGGTCAATCTGTTGATCCTGATGGCGCTCGGCTGGTCGATGCGGTCGCGAGCCCGCGTCGGCATGGCACTCGCCGCAATTCTGCTCGCACCGGCGATCGCCACGATCTGGACCGCTTGGCAGAAGTTCACCGTGCCTGTTGCGCCCGAGGCCTTTGCGTTATCCCTGACTGGCCTCGGCGCCCTCGTCGTCAATCTGGGCTGCGCCTTGCTGCTCGCCCGCTTTCGTCATCACGGCGGAAGCCTGACGAAGGCGGCCTTCCTGTCCGCCCGCAACGACGCGGTCGCGAATATTGCAATCGTCGGTGCGGGATTGATCACCGCGTTTTTCTGGACGTCGGCGTGGCCCGACCTGATCGTCGGGATCGGCATCGCAATCATGAATGTCGATGCGGCGCGCGAGGTGTGGACTGCGGCCCGTGACGAGCACCGGGCCGCACCCTGACTGTGCGCCGGCTCAGCTCGATTTCGCCATGGCGGCGGCGAGCTGGTCGACATTGTAGCGGAACATCTTCTCATAGGTCGGCGCCGGACCCTTGGCGTCGGAGAGGGACTCGACATAGAGCTCGCCGCCGGGCTCGGCACTGGTTGCCTTGGCGACCTGCTTGACGAGGCGGGGATCGTTGGAATTCTCGAAGAAATAGGCCTTCACGTGCTCGCCCTTGATCTGCTCGATCAGCTTGGCGACGTCGGCGGCCGATGCCTCGCTTTCGGTGGAAAGGCCGAGGGGCGCGAGGAAGCTGACATTATACTCGCGGCCGAAATAACCGAAGGCGTCATGGCTGGTCAGCACCTTGCGGCGATCGTCGGCTACCTTGTCGAATTTCGCGTGGGCGTAGGTGTTCAATTCGTCCAGCCTCTTTGTATACGTCTCGGCATTGGCCTTGAACGCCGCGGCATCGGCGGGGTCGGCAGATGACAGCGCCCTTTCGATATTGGCGACCCAGATCTTGACGTTGACCGGGCTGTTCCAGACATGCGGATCGGTGATCTTTTCGCCGTCCTCATCCATGGTGCGGGTGTCGATGCCTTCGGAGACGGTGACCGGCTTGCCCTTGTAGCCCGAGGCGGTGATCAGCCGGTCCATCCAGCCTTCCAGCCCTTCGCCGCTGACGAAAGTCACTTGAGCCGCGTTCAAATTCTTGGCGTCGGCCGGGGACGGCTCGAATTCATGGGGATCGCCATTCGGCCCAACCAGGCTCTTCACGTCAACATGGTCGCCGCCGACTTGTTTGACGACGTCGGCAAGCACGGTGAAGGAGGCAACCACCTTCAGCGTTTCGGCGGAGGCCGGCATGGCCGACAGCGCCATCAGAGCGGGGATTGCTGCGGAGAGAAGCAGTCTTTGCGGGGTCATCGAAGTCTCCTTGGGATCAGCCCTTCAGATGCGGGCGGGGAAAGAAGCGCCTGGCGAGGCCGGAGGGCGCGAAAAGGATGGAAAAGGCGTAGAGGATCGCCGCCGTCATGATGATCGTCGGGCCGGAGGCGAGTTCGAGATGGTAGGAGGCGATCAGGCCGAGATAGCCGGAGGCGGCGGCACTTGAAGCAGCGATCGCCATCATCACGGCTAAGTTGCGCGACCAGAGCTGGGCGACCGCCGCCGGCAGCATCATCAGGCCGACGGCCATCAGCGTGCCGAGCGCCTGGAAGCTGGCGACGAGGTTCAAGACCACCAGCAGCAGGAACAGCACGTGATAGACCGGCCCGCGCCCGCCGACGGCGCGCAGGAAACCGGGATCGAAGCATTCGGCCACCAGCGGGCGGTAGATGAGGGCGAGGATGACAAGGGTCAGCGAGGTGATCGCGCCGATCAGATAAAGGGCCGGAGCATCGATCGCCAGAATGGTGCCGAAGAGCACATGCAGCAGATCGATATTCGAACCGCGCAGCGAGACGATCAGCACGCCGAGCGCCAGCGACGCGAGATAGAAGCTGGCAAAGCTCGCATCCTCCTGCAGCACGGTCATCCGGCTGACGGCGCCGGAAAGCAGCGCCACCGACAGGCCGGCGACAAGGCCGCCGAGGCCCATCGCCGTCAGCGACAGCGAGCCGGCGACGAGGTAACCGATCGCCGCCCCCGGCAGCACGGCATGGCTCATGGCATCGCCCATCAGGCTCATGCGCCTGAGCATCAGGAAGACGCCGATCGGCCCGGAGCCGAGTCCGAGGCAAAGGCAGGCGACCAGCGCCCGGCGCATGAAACCGAAATCGGCAAACGGCGCGAAGAAGAGATCGTAAGCCGTCATGCCGCCGGCGCCTGTTCAGGGCCGCAAGCCTCGGCATCCTCATCCCAGCGCTCGGCCATGGCGCGGGCCTTCAGCAGATTGACTGAAGACATGACCTCGGCGGTCGGGCCCCAGCCGACAAGCTCGCGGGCAAGCAGCAGGGTCTCGGGAAAATGCGCGCGCACGAGCTCGAAATCATGCAGCACGGCAATCACCGTGCGGCCCTCGCCATGCCAGCGGGTGACGATATCGATCAGGTCCCTGGTGGTGCGGGCATCGATTGCCGTAAACGGCTCGTCGAGCAGGATGATGCCGGCATCCTGCAGCAGCAGGCGGGCAAACAGCACACGCTGGAATTGGCCGGCCGACAACGATCCGACATGACGTTTTCCAAAACCTTCGAGGCCGACGGCAGATAGCGCCTCGCCTGCCCTCTTCACCTCGGCCGCAGCAATTCGACCGAAGGCTCCTGCCGTCTTCCAGGCGCCGAGCATGACGGTGTCGATGACCGAGATCGGAAAACGCCGGTCGATCTCGGCCGCCTGCGGGAGATAACCGAACTCCGCTCGCCCCAGCCGGTGCTCGACCCTGCCTTCGGCCGGGCGAAGCTCACCCATAATCGCCTTCAACAACGTCGACTTACCCGCCCCATTCGGCCCGGCAATCGCCGTCAGGCTGCCCGGCGCAAAGGCGCCGGAGACATGGTGGATGGCGGGATGCCGGTTATAGGCGACCGTCAGATTGTCGAGACGGATCGCCGGCGTCATGGCAGCAGAACCGCCCAATGAATGGCCAGCCAAAGGGCGGCAACGACCAGCGAGATGCCGATCACCCTGGATAGAGCCGACTGTCCCAGCAGGCTAACGAAGGGGCGGTCGGGACTCGGGGGCATGGCTCATCCTACAAATGTAATAACATTACTGTTATGTTATAACGATTGCGGCGAGATTGAGGCGCGGCTTCGTCGCGAAGTTGTTATTGCGGGATAGCGAGGTGCGGCCATTTGACAGCCAAGTGCGTCAGGCCAGACTTGCTCCATGATCAGGCCGGAGTGGAGGCTGAACCTGTCGAAGCAGCGTCGGCCAGCAGCGACATTGTGCTCGAGGCCAAGCCCGAGCCTGCCGGACGTTAGCGAGGGCGACCGACGAGAAGCACAATGGGCGTGCATCCGGCCAAACGCCGCGGTCCTAGCTCCAAAAGCCACCCCACCCTCCGTCCTCTTCGGGCTTGACCCGAGGATCCACTCTGCTCTCGATCGGCACCGGGCGTGGATCCCAGGCTCGGAGGCCTGGGATGAAGGAGATTGGGAGCGTGGTTCTGCCAAACTCGCCGTTGGCGTGCGCTGCACTCAGGATGCCGAAACATCATTGATGAATTTCAACGAAGTTGTAGTGTCTGGCCATGACAAGCGCCATATTCTTTGCCGCAGCAGGCGTGACGTTCGTTATTGTGCTCTGGCTGATGTTTCCAGCCATCACGAGCCGTCGCGACCCGATGAAAATGACTCCCGGCGAACACGGCTGGTATGCAAAGCGGGTTTTTCCGCTGATGCTGCTGTTTGGCGCGTTTGCCACTATCGGAAGCCTGGCTGGGCAATGGGGATGGCCCTGAGAGCCGCCGAAACCCGCTCGCACTTTTCTGCATCACACCTCAGGACTGCCCAAACAATTGGAAAAGGCCGACTGAACGGCCGCGCCTTCATCTGTTGATGCGCGCAGGCGCAGCGCTCCAGCTTAGATGTCGCACCCAATACCGAGCGTTCGGTTCCTCTGGTTGATCACAATGCAACTTGTCCCCACACGTCGCTGCCCTTGCTCCAAAAGCCGCCCCACCCTCCGTCGTCCTCGGGCTTGACCCAGGGCTTGACCCGAGGATCCACTTTGTCCTCGATCAGCGCCGGGCGTGGATCCCAGGCTCAAGGCCTGGGATGACAGAGGGTTGGGGGCCAATAGGCCAAACTCAGTGCGTCGATTTCCAGGTATTAAGTGGCAGATACCCATCGAAAGCTCAGAGCAATTCCAGCATCGCGGCTGCACCCGAGACCGTGGCCTGGCCGGGGCTTTCCTCGATGTTGAGGGCTTTGACCACGCCGTCTTCCAGCAGCATCGAATAACGCTTGGAGCGAAGGCCGAGGCCGCCGGCGGAGAGGTCGGCGTCGAGGCCGACGGCCTTGGTGAAGCCGGCGTCCCAATCGGCGAGGAAGTGGATCTTGCCCATGCCGCCGGAGGATTGCGCCCAGGCGCCCATCACATGCCAGTCGTTGACAGAGACAACGGCGATGTCGTCGACGCCTTTGCCAAGGATGGTGTCGCGGTTTTCGAGATAACCCGGCAGGTGGTTCAGCGAGCAAGTGGGCGTGAAGGCGCCCGGCACGGCAAACAGCACGACGCGCTTACCGGAAAAGAGCTGGTCCGTGGTGATTTCGACCGGGCCGTCAGCGGTCTTTTCCTTGAAGGTGGCGGCAGGAAGCTTGTCGCCGATCGCGATGGTCATGGTTTTCTCCTTGAATTCCGGCTTTTGGGGGCCGGCTTGTTGGGGTTCTGGCTTGGCGGGTTCTGGCTTGGCGGCGGCGGGCACCGCAGAGGGATTGTCGGCGACTATAAGATCCGCTCCTTCAAAGGCAAGGCCGAGCATTCAAAGGCAAGCCCGTCACTCAAAAGGAACGGTCGTCTCCATTGCCCTTTCGCCATCGATCACCAGTACGCCCCAGCGCTTGCCTGATATGTCGTAATCCTTCGGCAGCTTGCCGATGGCGACATCGGTCTTGAAGGCAGCGCCGTCGCGTTTGCCGCCGATCTGCTTGGTGAAGGCATAGCCGCTCGGCCCGGTGACGATGATATCGGGCGCGCCCTTGCCCTCGGCCGGCAAGGCCAGCGTCAGCGACAGCGTCTTCCGGTCAGCCGCCATCGCATGCGCCGTCACATCGAAATCGGCCGATGGCGGCTTCGGCAGGCTTGCATCGGCCGCCGCAAGGATCGCCTCCTCTTGGCGGTGCGACTGGATGGCAGGGCCAAGCTTCAGCTGAAAATTCGCCTGGAAGGGAATGCAGATATCTTTGCAGATGCCGATGAAGGCCAAGGCGTCGATCTCGACTTCGCCTTTGCCTGCCGCTTTCAGCGACAGCGGCAGCGTTACCGGCGCGTCATAGCCGATATCCTCGACCGCGCCGTTGAAGAAATGCTTCGGAACGGGATAGCCGATGGCATCGAGCGTCACGCCGCTGCCCGCCGCCATGCTGAACTGAGGCGGAATGCCGGTGTTTCCGGGCTCTTTCCAATAGGTGATCCAACCGGCTTTCGGCTCGATCTGCAGAGCGGCGCGGATTTTGCCGGCGGCATCGGGCGCCAGTGCGACGAGGCGCATGCGGCCGCCTTCGTTCTCCGCCCAGGCGCTCATTTCCGCGTGGGCCGAACAATGGGCGGCGAGGGCTGCGCCCATTGAGACGACCGTAATTAAAAGCCGGCGCGGGACCGAGGAAATAATCATCATGGAACAAAGGTTTATCGAAAGTGCTGTTTGGCCGCCAGAAGTCGCGGCGATTTAAATCTTCATTTTTGGTTGATTGATGTGTGACATTGGCCCATGTTTCTCTTGTCAAGCCTCGGTGCGGTTGGCAGCAGGAGGAACGATGTCCTTATCGACGCTGAAGAACAGACGGGAACGTGGCTTCTTCGATGGCCAGTTCCTCATCGCCATGCCCGGCATCGAAGACCGCAATTTTGCGCGCACGGTGATCTATATCTGCGCTCATTCGGATGCCGGCGCCATGGGCTTCGTCATCAACCGCCCGCAGAACCTCACCTTCACCGATGTGCTGCTGCATCTCGATATGATCAAGCAGGAAGATTCGATCGTGCTGCCGAAGCGAGCGCGCGACTTCCCGATCCAGACCGGCGGCCCGGTGGAAAGCGGCCGCGGCTTCGTGCTGCATTCGGACGATTACTCCAGCGACTCCTCGATCCCCGTCAGCGACGACATCTGCCTGACGGCGACGCTCGACATCGTGCGCGCCATCTCCAAGGGCGATGGGCCGACGCGCGCGACGATGCTGCTCGGCTATTCCTCCTGGTCGGCCGGCCAGCTGGAAAACGAGGTCGTCAACAATGGCTGGCTCACCTGCGCGGCCAATGAGGAACTGATCTTCGACCGCAGCCTCGACGACAAATACGAGCGGGCGCTCGCCGGCATGGGCGTTACCGCTGCCATGCTTTCGGCCGAAGCCGGGCATGCCTGAGCCGACTGGCCTGAATGTGGCGGGAACGAATAGTTGCGATTGACGTTTCACTTCGGCAAACACGGGCAAGAGGCCCGTGCTGACGAAGGAGACATCACCTATGGGTAGCACCAGCGACAAGATTTCCGGCAAGGCAAACGAAATTGCCGGCAAGACCAAACAGGCCGTCGGCAAGGCCACGGATGATCGCGAAATGCAGGCCAAGGGCACCGTTCAGGAAGCCAAAGGCAAGGGACAGGTCGCAACCGGCAAGGTCAAGGACAAGCTCAAGGGCGCCGTCGACCGGCTCTGAGCCGCAAGCTCATCCGTCATGAACCATGCCTGCTGCGCCCCTCGCGCGGCAGGCATTTTTAATCCACCACACTCAGGCTGTGCAGAGATATACGATGAAGCTTTTCGCCTGCGACAATTGCGATCAGGTCGTCCACTTCGACAACCGCCAATGCGTCCGTTGCAACCATCGCCTCGGCTTCCTGCCCGGCGATCTCGCCATGCATGCGCTGGAGCCGCGCGACGAAACGCTTTGGCAGCTCGTTTCGGACCCCGACCGTGAAGTCCGCTTCTGCGCCAATGCCGGCCTCGATATCTGCAACTGGCTGGTGGATGGCGATGGCGAAAGCGAATTCTGCGTTGCCTGCCGCCATAACCGGCTGGTTCCGAACACCGATACCCAAAACGGAATCGATCGCTGGCGGCGCATCAGCCAGGCGCAGCGTCATCTGTTTTATTCGCTGTTGCGCTGGAGGCTGCCGCATCCCGATCGGGCGCAAGATCCGAAAGGTGGCCTGGTGTTCGATTTCCTCGAAGATTCGATCGAGAGCAACGGCTACGTCGTGCCGGCCATGACCGGCCACGAGGAAGGGCTGATCACCATCCGCGCCGCAGAGGCCGACGATGCGACGCGCGAGCAGGCGCGCAGTTCGATGAACGAACCCTATCGCACCCTGCTTGGCCATTTCCGCCATGAGACCGGCCATTTCATCTGGAACAAGCTGGTGCGCGACCGCAACGGCCAGGCGGATTTCCGCGCCGTCTTCGGCGACGAGCGGCAGGATTATGCAGCCGCGCTGCAAAACCACTATGCCGGCGGCGCGCCCTCGGGATGGCAGGACAATTTCATCAGCGCCTATGCGGCATCCCACCCCTGGGAGGATTTTGCCGAATGTTTCGCCCACTACCTCCATATCGTCGATACGCTCGAAACCGCCCGCGCCTTCGGCATCGCCATCGATCCTCGCGGCCATGAGGAAATCGCCGGCGAGGTGGATTTCCTCCCCTACCGGGCAAGGAGCGCCGAACAGCTGGTCAGCGCCTGGGTGCCGCTCAGCCTGGCGATCAACGCCATCCAGCGCAGCATGGGCCAACCGGATTCCTACCCCTTCGTGCTCTCCTCACCTGTCGTGGCCAAGCTCGAATATCTGCACCGGCTGATCCAAGGCGCGGCGGCATCGTAGCAGGCGGCGGCGCGAGAGAGCTGCTGCTTGCTTCCTCTTCTCCCCAGCGGGGGTCCGAAGGACGGGTCGAGACCTGTGGCTCGACCGCGGTCGGTGGCCCGAAGGGTCTGATGAGGGTGCACGCACGGCGTGCCCTTCATCATTGCCCTTCGCTCGCGCTCAGCGCATTCGCGCTCGCCGCTCACCCCCTCATCTGCCTGCCGGCATCTTCTCCCCGCTGGGGAGAAGGGGAATCGTGGCAGCGCCTCGAGCAGCAGGAGAAACAATCCTGCCCATTATCCGGCTTACTTAGAACGAAACCGCCTTGCCCTTCTTGAACGGCTCCATGCCCCTGCGTGCAAGTTCATCGGCGCGTTCGTTTTCCGGGTGGCCGGCGTGGCCCTTGACCCAGTGCAGCGTCACCGTGTGGCGGTTGCGGGCTTCTTCCAGCGCCTGCCAGAGCTCGGCATTCTTCACCGGCTTCTTGTCGGCGGTCTTCCAGCCGTTTTTCTTCCAGCCGAAAATCCACTTGGAGATGCCGTCCTTGACATAGGCGCTGTCGGTATAGAGATCGACCTCGCACGGGCTCTTCAATGCCTGCAACGCCGAGATTGCCGCCAGCAGTTCCATGCGGTTGTTGGTGGTATCCGCCTCGCCGCCGCACAGCTCTTTTTCGGTGTCGCCATAACGCAGCACCGCGCCCCAGCCGCCGGGGCCGGGATTGCCGGAGCATGCGCCGTCGGTGAAGATATCGACGTGTTTCATAGGCTCAATCCATATTCGGCCGGCGATTTGATCTGCCGGTGGAAGCGCAGTTTGCGGAGATATTCAAGCGGGTCCTTCTTGGTGACCATGGCGCCCTCAGGCGTCGTCAGCCAGTCATAGAGCCGCGTCAGGAAGAACCGCAGCGCCGAACCGCGCGACAGCACCGGCAAGGCGGCGATTTCGGCTTCGCTCAACGGGCGCACGCTCTGGTAACCCTCGAGCATCGCCGTGCCCTTGGTGATGTTGTAAGCGCCGTCCTTTTCGAAACACCAGGCATTCAGGCAGATCGAGACGTCATAGGCGAGCAGGTCGTTGCAGGCGAAATAGAAATCGATCAGGCCGGAGAGCCGATCGCCGAGGAAGAAGACATTGTCGGGGAAGAGGTCGGCGTGGATGACGCCAGCCGGCAGGCCCTTCGGCCAGGCGGCGGAGAGGAAATCGAGTTCGCTGCGGATCTCGTTCTGCAGGCCGGGCTCGACCTCGCCGGCGCGTGCCTCGGACTTCTCCCAGAGCGATTGCCAGCCGTCGATCGAAAGCGCGTTCGGGCGCTTCAGCGCGAAACCTTCGCCGGCGACATGCATTTCGGCCAGCGCCCGGCCGACCTCGCGGCAATGCTTGGCTTCCGGCTTTCTGAGCCACATGCCTTCGAGGAAGGAAATCAGCGCCGCCGGGCGGCCGGAAAGCGAACCGAGCAGCGCGCCATCGCGGCGCGGCAGCGGCAGCGGGCAGGACAAGCCGCGGGCGGCAAGATGCTGCATCAGGCCGAGAAAAAACGGCAGATCGGTCTTTTCCACCCGCTTCTCATAGAGCGTCAGGATCAGCGGGTCCTTGGAGGTGTGCAGCAGGAAATTGGAGTTTTCGACGCCTTCGGCGATCCCCTTGTAGGAGAGCAGCGTGCCCGCGTCATATTCCGTCAGGAACCATTTCAGATCGTCTTCGGCGATATCGGTATAGACTGCCAAGTGAGGTCTCGCCTTCATGCATTGCTGTTATTGGATCCACCGGACTGACGATCCGGGGTCGCGATAGGGTTTTAAAATGATCAGCCGTTGACGAAGGCCATGTCGGCCGCCGTCAGCTCGATGCTGCGCAATTCGCGATTGACGAGGAAATTTTCGGTCTCCCGCACCGTTTCGGCCAGCTCGACGCGGGCGTCGAAGCGGGCGCGGAACGCCTCGATGATCTCATTGACGATGACCTCGGGAGCGGAGGCGCCGGCGGAAAGGCCGAGCGTCGAAATCGTGCCGATCTCGTTCCAGTCGAGTTCGGCGGCGCGCTGCACCAGGATCGATTTCTTCGCCCCTGCCCTCAGCGCCACTTCGACGAGGCGCCTGGAATTGGAGGAATTCGGCGCGCCGACGATGATGAAGAGATCGCAGCCGGGAGCTGCCTGCTTCACCACTTCCTGGCGGTTGGTCGTCGCATAACAGATCGAGTCCGCTGCCGGCGCCGTCAGATTCGGGAAGCGCTCGTGCAGGCGGGTGATGACGCCGGCGGTATCGTCGACCGACAGCGTCGTCTGGGTGACATAGCCAAGATTGTCGGCGTCAACGGGAACATAGGCGTCGGCATCCTCGATCGTCTCGATCAGCGAAACCGAACCCTCCGGCAGCTGCCCCATCGTGCCGATCACCTCGGGGTGGCCGGCATGGCCGATGAGGACGACATGGCGGCCGAGGCGATTGTGGCGCATCGCCTGCTTGTGGACCTTGGAGACCAGCGGGCAGGTGGCGTCGAGATAGAACAGGTTGCGGCTCGCCGCATCCTCCGGCACGGATTTCGGCACGCCATGGGCTGAAAAGACCACCGGCTGGGCGCGATGCTCGGCCGGGATCTCGTCCAACTCCTCGACGAAGACGGCGCCCTTGGCCTCCAGCCCCTCGACGACATAACGATTGTGGACGATCTCATGACGTACATAGACCGGCGCGCCATAGGATTTCAGCGCCAGCACGACGATCTGGATGGCGCGGTCGACGCCGGCGCAGAAGCCGCGCGGGCCGCAGAGCCTGATCGTCAAAGGAGGTTTCGCCGCAATATTCATGTCTGTTCCGGGTTGAGAGATTTAGGGACCTCTAGCCCAATATAAGCGAGAATTGAAGCGATACTATTGCGCAGGCTGCTTGCCGGGTTTGCGGAACCAGGAGATCCCGACCACGGTGACGAGCACGGCGGCAAGCCCGTACCAGGTGAAGGCATATTGCAGGTGGTCGTTCGGCAGAGCCACTTGGGTGACGCCGCCGATCGGCAGGCCGGCCGGATTGGGGGTGGAATCTGCATCGACGAAAAACGGAATGACGCGCGCCTTGTCCAGCCCGACGCTTTCGGCCATGACGTCGAGATCTTTCCAGTAGAAGATGTTCTTGGCGACGTCGTTGTCCGGCACCACCCAGGAGGGTTTGCCGGGAAGTTTTTCGCGGGCCAGGCCGGTGACGGTCTGCTGGTCGGTCAGCTGGCCCTGCATGCGCATTTCCGGCTCCTTGTTCTCATAGGGAACGAAGCCGCGATTGACCAAGAGCGTGCGCCCGTCGGCAAGCTCGAGGGGCGTATAGACGTAGAAGCCGGTCTGGCCGCGCCAGGTGGCGAAGAAGTGCCGCTCCTTGTTGTTGATATAGCGGCCGGTGGCGGTGACCCTGCGATATTCGATGTCGCCGCCGCTTGCTGCCATCGCCTCGATATCGGCAAGCGGAACGGGGGCAGCCAGCTGGCGCGCGGCGATATCGGCAAGCAGGCCTTCCTTCCAGTGGAGGCGTTCCACCTGCCAGGTGCCGAGCGAAATCAGGATGGCAAGGGCGATCAGTACCAGGATGCCGGTGATGACAGGCAGCCGGCGGCGCGGCATTACGTGCTCTATATCAGTCACTCAGGCGTCCTTCGCGGGCATTATGGCGGTATTGCATGGCGATCAGGATGCCCTTGAACCAGCGCAGCGTCAGCAGCGACAGGATAATCGTCAGCGGCCCGAAGAGCAGGATGTGCACCCAGATCGGCGGCCCGTAATTCACCTGCAGCCACAATACCATGCCTATGACGATGAAGCCGACGATGAGGATGACGAAAACGGCCGGGCCGTCACCGGAATCGGCGAAGGAATAATCGAGGCCGCAGGACGCGCAGCGCGGCTTGAGCCCGAGCAGACCATCGAACAGCTTGCCCTGGCCGCAGCGCGGGCAGCAGCCCTTGATGCCTGTCTTGACCGGGTCGACGGGGGGATAATGGGCGCTATCTTCGCTCATGCCATTCCTTCTCGGCAGTCCATGCTGCCTTAACTCTCCCATAAAGTATTCGCATCCCGAATGGAAATGCCTGCGCGGCCACCTGTTGGTGATTCGCGCCAAACAGAAGAAGAAAACTGATGACGAGCGATAACCATGCCGGACAGATCATTATCCTGAACGGTGCGCCGAGAAGCGGCAAATCCAGCATTGCGCGCGCAATCCAGGAGGAATTCGAGGGGCCGTGGATCAACCTCGGCGTCGACAGCTACAATACCATGACGCCGAAGCGTTTCCTGCCCGGCATCGGCCTGAGGCCCGGCGGTGAGCGGCCGGAACTCGAAGAACTGGTGCCGTTCCTCTATGCGGCCCTTTATGAGTCGATCGCCATCCACGCCGGATTGGGGCTCAACGTAGTGGCCGATCTCGGCCATCATGACAGCTACTCGCAGCCGCTCGGCATTCTCGGCGACAGCGCCCGGCGCCTGGAAGGCTTTTCCGTGCTGTTCGTCGGCGTGCACTGTCCGATCGAGACGATCATGCAGCGGCGGGAGTTCAAGCAGGAAGGCCGCGAGACACTCTATCTCCGCGCCAGCGAAGCGGTGCCGGTCCCCGAGCCGGTGCAGCGCTGGCAGGATGAAGTGCACCGGCCGGGCATCTATGACATGGAGGTCGATACGTCGGTGCTCACCGCGCTCGAATGCGCCGAGGCGATCCGCTTGCGGCTGGATCTCGGCATTCCAGTGCCTTCGGCTTTCGAGCGGATTGCTGGCGCGCGCTGATGGCTATAGAACTTCAGCAGGTGAAAGAGGCCGCGGGCTGGCAAGCCTATCATGCCATTCGGCGGCATGTATTGTTCGAACTGCGCGGCCTCGACGGTTACGATGACCAGCATCCGGATGAGCATGAGGCGCGCCATATACCGCTCCTGCTGAGGAAGGACGGCGTTGCTCTCGGCACAGTCCGCCTCGATCTGTCGGATGGTGTGACCGGTGTCGTGCGGCTTGTCGCCATCCTGCCGGAACACCAGAGACAAGGGTTCGGGCGGATTTTGATGTCCGAAGTCGAGAAACTATCGGCCAAGCACGGCCTCTGCCGCCTGGAGGTCCATGCCGCGCCGGATGCCGTGCCTTTCTACGAAAAGCTCGGCTGGGTCATGGTCGACACCGACAGAAGCAGTCCGCTCATGGTGAAGGACATTCAATCCGTTCGAGGCACCTGATCGGGCAACAGTCCAGGTCGCGGCTCTGAATTCACGCAGACGTTTTCGATTCCGGGCTGCTTTGCCCCAGGCGCGGCTCCGTCCCCGCCAGCAGTCGCTGGGTGTTGGCGCGATGGCGCGCAATCACATAAACGCCGCCTGCAATCACCAGCAAGCGATAGGGCACCGGCTGCTCCAGACTGCAGATGAGGGCGATCGCGGTCAAAGCCGCCAGCATCGAAGCAAGGGACACAATCCTGAAGACGGCGAGGACGCCGCCAAAAACCGCCACGGCGCCCAAACCCACCGGCCAGGATATTGCGAGCAATACGCCGAGCCCGGTCGCAACGGATTTTCCACCTTTGAAATTCAGCCAGATCGACCGGCTATGGCCCAGCAACACGGCCAATCCGGCCAGGCAAACAGTCCAGGCCAGCCAGGTTTCCAGATCAAGCCCTGGCGGCGTGCCGTACAGCAATCTGTGGAACCAGGGATAAAACCAGCAGGCAAAGAGGATTGCCCCCACGCCTTTCAGCACATCCACCAGGAGAACGGCCGACGCAGGCCACTTCCCCAGCGTTCGCAATACGTTGGTTGCGCCAATCGACCGAGACCCGTGCTCCCTGATATCGATGCCCCTGAGCAGTCTCCCCGCGAGATAACCTGTCGGCATGGAACTGATGAGATAAGCGATCGCCAAACCAACCACGCCAGTTATCCAGAAAACCATGGAGGCACCTCGCCGCTCGAATGTCAGGCAATCATCATTTCGTCGTTTTCGGGCGACACGCATCAAGCCATAAAAAAGGCGGGCACGAGGCCCGCCTTCTATTTGAATATCGCTGCAATCAGCCGGCTGCGACCGGTGCGCCCCAGCCGCCCCAGACGTAGATGCAGAAGAACAGGAACAGCCAGACGACGTCGACGAAGTGCCAGTACCAGGCGGCCGCCTCGAAGCCGAAATGCTGTTTCGGGGTGAAGTCGCCGCGCATCGCGCGGATCAGGCAGACAGCCAGGAAGATCGTGCCGACGAGGACGTGGAAACCGTGGAAGCCGGTCGCCATGAAGAAGGTCGCGCCGTAGATCGAATTCTTGAAGGCGAAGGGCGCGTGGGCATATTCATAGGCCTGCACGCAGGAGAACAGCACGCCGAGCAGCACCGTCAGCGTCAGGCCCTGGATCAGGCCCTTGCGGTCGTTGTGCAACAGCGCATGGTGCGCCCAGGTGACCGTCGTGCCGGAAAGCAGCAGGATGACGGTGTTGTAGATCGGCAGGTGCCAGGGATCGAGGACCTCGATGCCCTTCGGCGGCCAGGTGCCGCCGGTATAGAGCAGGCGCGCGGCCTGAATCGCTTCGTTCGGATAGAGGCTGGCGTCGAAATAGGCCCAGAACCAGGCAACGAAGAACATCACTTCGGAAGCGATGAACATGATCATGCCATAGCGCAGGTGCAGCGAGACGACGCGGGTGTGGGCGCCCTCATGGGCTTCCTTCACCGTATCGGCCCACCAGCCGTACATGACGTAGAGAACCAGCGCGAAGCCGATGTAGAAGAGCCAAGGATTGGCGAGTTCGAAGCCGGCGACCTTGAACGAGCCGCCGTTCAGGTAACGCATGTAGCAGACGCCGCCGATCGCCATGAGGAAGGCGCCGAGCGAGGCGATAATCGGCCACGGGCTCGGATCAATGATGTGATAGTCGTGATTTTTCTGATGAGCATCGGCCATGTATTATCCCCGGATGTCTTCCTTCACTCGGCTCCCGGCTTAGCCGGAAACGAGCCTTGATCAAAGTTTCTTTTCAATCTTTACCGCTCCACCCTCATTCGAAGCCAGCGGCTTCGGACCCTCTTTCGGGTAGAACGTATATGACAGCGTGACCGTACGGATGTTCTTCGATTCCACGGCCTTGACGATTTCCGGATCGATGTAGAACACCACCGGCATGTCGAGCTTCTCGCCCGGCTTCAGGTCCGTTTCCGTAAAACAGAAACATTGCACCTTGTTGAAATAGACGCCCGCCTCGCCCGGCGTGACGTTGAAAACCGCCTGGCCGCGCTGGGTTTCGTTCGAACGATTCTCGGCGGTGAAATGGACCTTTATCGTTTCGCCAATCTTCGGATTGACCTCGCGCTCGACCGGCTTGAAGTCCCATTGCAGGCCGGGTGCGACATTGGCGTCGAAGGTGACGCGCATCGTGCGGTCGAGCACGACGCTCGACACCTGGTCGACGCGCTGGGTCGTACCGTTATAACCGGTGACCTGGCAGAAGATCCGGTAGAGCGGCACGGCAGCGTAGCTCATCGCGCCCATGCCGAAAACGAAGCTCAGGCACATCATCACCACGGCGCCGTTGTTGCGGCCCGGCTTTTTCGGTGCGGCGGCGTTGTCGCTCATCCCGCCGTTCCCCCGCCGATCTTCACGATTGCCATCACGTAGAAGAGAACGACGAGGCCGGCAAGCACCAGCCCCAGGGCGATGTTGCGGTTGCGGCGCGACCTGAGTTGCTTTTCCGTGAGCTTGACCAATTCCATCAGAACCAACCTCCCGTATGCGAGACCAGCACCGACGCCAGCCGGTCGATCATCAAGGCGGAGAACACAGCGAAAAGATAAAAGATCGAGAAGCCGAAGAGCTTCTTTGCCGGGATCATCTTCAGATCGCCGTCGGGCATCCGCCAGACGGCGATGGAACAGTAGATGAAGATCGCGCCGAGGGCGGCGGCCACCAGGCCATAGCCGAGGCTGGCGAAGCCGAGGAAGGTTGGCAACACCGCGCAGACGGCGGTCAGCACTGCATAGGCGACGATCTGATGTTTGGTCACCCGCTCGCCGGCGACGTTCGGCAGCATCGGCACGCCGACGGCCTCGTAATCGCGCATCTTGAACAGCGCCAGCGCCCAGAAATGCGCCGGCGTCCACAGGAAGATGATCAGGAAAAGCACGGTGCTCTCGATCGTCACACTATCGGTCACGCAGGCCCAGCCTATCATCGGCGGAAAGGCGCCGGCAGCACCGCCGATGACGATGTTCTGCGGCGTCGAGCGCTTCAGCCACATGGTGTAGACGACGGCGTAGAAGAAGATGGTGAAGGCAAGGATGCCGGCCGAGAGCCAGTTGACGGCAAGGCCGAGGATCACCACCGAAAAGCCCGAAAGCACCAGGCCGAAGGCCAGCGCTTCCGAGGGGGCGATGCGGCCGGCCGGGATCGGACGATTGGCGGTGCGGCTCATGATGGCATCGATGTCGGCATCGTACCACATGTTCAGAGCGCCGGAGGCGCCGGCGCCGACGGCGATACAGAGAATGGCGATCAGGCCGAGGACGGGATGGATGTGGCCCGGCGCCAGCACCAGGCCGGCAAGGGCGGTGAACACCACGAGCGACATCACCCGCGGCTTCAGCAATTCGAAATAATCGCGTGCACTCGCTTCCGACAATTCGCCGTCCTTTGCAAGCGTCCCGTGATTGTCGATGACCGTCATCATTCCGTCCTGAATGTCAGAATATCAGGACGCCGTATCGAATGCGGCGTCCTGACACCCGCGCAATTACTTGATGCGCGGAAGCTGTTCCCACTGGTGATAGGGCGGCGGCGAAGGCAGCTGCCATTCGAGCGTCGTCGCACCCTCGCCCCACGGATTGTCGCCGGCGACGCGCTTCTTGGCGAAGGCTTCGAAGACGCCGAAGAGGAAGATCAGCACGCCGAAGGCCGAGATGTAGGAGCCGATGGAGGACACATAGTTCCAGCCGGCAAAGGCATCCGGATAATCGATGTAGCGGCGCGGCATGCCGGCAAGGCCGAGGAAATGCTGCGGGAAGAACACCAGGTTGACGCCGATGAACATGACCCAGAAGTGCAGCTTGCCGACCAACTCGTTGTACATGTAGCCGGTCATCTTCGGGAACCAGTAGTACCAGCCGGCGAAGATCGCGAAGACGGCGCCGAGCGACAGAACGTAGTGGAAGTGGGCCACGACGTAATAAGTGTCATGCAGCGAGCGGTCGAGACCGGCATTGGCGAGCTGGACGCCGGTAACGCCGCCGACCGTGAACAGGAAGATGAAGCCGATCGCCCAGAGCATCGGCGTGCGGAACGAGATCGAGCCGCCCCACATCGTCGCGATCCAGGAGAAGATCTTCACACCGGTGGGAACGGCGATGACCATCGTCGCGAAGACGAAGTAGCGCTGCGCGTCGAGCGACAGGCCGACCGTATACATGTGGTGGGCCCAGACGACGAAGCCGACGGCGCCGATCGCGACCATGGCGTAGGCCATGCCGAGGTAGCCGAAGATCGGCTTCTTCGAGAAGGTCGAGATGATGTGGCTGACCATGCCGAAGCCCGGCAGGATGAGGATGTAGACCTCGGGGTGACCGAAGAACCAGAACAGGTGCTGGTAGAGGATCGGGTCGCCGCCGCCTTCCGGAGAGAAGAAGGAGGTGCCGAAGTTACGGTCGGTGAGCAGCATGGTGATACCGCCTGCCAGGACCGGCAGCGACAGCAACAGCAGGAAGGCGGTGATCAGCACCGACCAGGCAAACAGCGGCATCTTGTGCAGCGTCATGCCGGGAGCGCGCATGTTGAGGATCGTGGTGATGAAGTTGATCGCACCGAGGATCGACGAGGCGCCGGCAATATGGAGCGCGAAGATCGCAAGGTCGACCGCCGGACCGGGCGTACCGGTTGTTGCCAGTGGCGGATACATCGTCCAGCCGCCGCCGGTACCGTAAGCGCCTGCCGGGCCCTCGACGAACATCGACAGCAAGAGCAGCGCGAAGGCCGGAACGATCAGCCAGAAGGAGATGTTGTTCAGACGCGGGAAGGCCATGTCGGGCGCGCCGATCATGATCGGCACCATCCAATTGGCGAAACCGCCGATCATCGCCGGCATGACCATGAAGAAGATCATGATCAGCGCGTGGGCCGTGGTGAACATGTTGAACATCTGCTTGGCGCCGTCGATGGCGGCATCGCCCTCATAGCCGTAGACCATCGAGGCCAGGCCATGGAAGATCTGGATGCCCGGCTCCTGCAGCTCCATGCGCATGGCGACGGAAAGCGCGCCGCCGATGATGCCGGCAATGATCGCGAAGATCAGATAAAGCGTGCCGATGTCCTTGTGGTTCGTCGAGAACAGCCAGCGATTGGCAAAGCTCGGCTTGTGCGCATGGTGATCACCGTGCCCATGATCGTGATCATCATGCGCGTGGTCGTGATCATGAGAATGATCGTCGTGAGCGGAAGGTCCAGCCATTGTCCCGGTCCCCTTAATTACTGTGCTTCGGCGACGTCGAGGGTCTTTGCGGGACCATCGGTTGCGGCCATGAGTGTCTTGTAGGCGCCGGGCAGGTCGCTGGCGGCTGCGGTCAGCCACTGCTTGTACTTGTCCTCGGAGACGACGCGGATGGCGATCGGCATGAACGCATGGTCCTTGCCGCAGAGCTCGGAACACTGGCCATAGAACAGGCCTTCGCGCTCGGCCTTGAACCAGGTCTCGTTCAGGCGGCCCGGCACGGCATCGATCTTGACGCCGAAGGACGGCATGGCGAAAGCGTGGATGACGTCGGTCGGGGCAGAGGTCACGAGAACGCGGACCGTCTTGTTAACCGGCAGGACCAACTCGTTATCGACGGCGAGAAGCCTGGGATAAACCGACTTGTCTTCCTTGCCGGCCGCGGCGCGGTCCTGATCCTTCAGCAGGTAGCTGTCGAAAGCGAGCGGGCTGTCGCCCGAACCTTCATATTCGTAGTTCCACTGCCACTGGGTGGCGGTTGCCTTGATCGTCACATCGGGGTTTTCGGGCAGCGTCAGCTGCGCCGTCAGCAGGTTGAACGAGGGAATCGCAAGAAGAAGCAGCACCAGGACCGGCCCCACGGTCCAGGCAATCTCGATCAGCGTGTTGTGGCTCGTCCTCGAGGGAACCGGGTTCGCGCTGGCGCGGAACTTGAAGCAGACGACGATGAGCAGGACCAGAACGAAGAGCGTGATCGGAACGATAAACCACAGGGTATATTGTTCGAACCAGTGGATCTCCCGCATGATCGGCGTTGCCGCCGGCTGCAGCGTCGCCTGCCACGGCATTGGCTGGTCGGCATATGTGCCGGAAGCAAAAAGCAGACAGACCAGCGCGGTCAGAGCTGCATAAGCCTTCTTCATCACCTTATTATCTCCCTCGAGCGCTTGACCTGCAAAATAGGACGCAGAATCCTTGCCATCTTCAGCGCTTCAAACCACAGTTTGGCATTTGCCGCAACAGGTCAGAGCAATTGTCTATGCGGCATTTTTGCTGAAAGCACAGGCAGGCCAGAACGGCAAAACATCCCAAGTTTTTCATCAGCATATGAAAAATCGGCTTTCCGGCCAACCCGCGCGCCACACATTATTTCCGAAAGGTCCAATTTCCGCCGCAGTCCCCCGGTTTTCACGGGGTGGGGCTTTTCATTTTTGGTGGGCAGCTTCAACAATAGCCGCAAATGATTCGATATCCAGAGGTTTCCATGGGTTTCCGTTCCCTCGCGCAGTCGCTTCTCGTGACCGCCAGCATCGCGGCCGCAGCGACGACGCCCGTTTTCGCACAACAGCAACCCACGCCGGCCCAGGCCAAACCGCCGGCTGCCGCCCCTGCCCCGGCTCCCGCTACGACGCCGCAGCAGCCGAGTGCGGCCAGTCCGAATATCCAGGTGACACCCGGCCAGACCCAGCCGCAGGCGCCGGGCACGGTGAAATCCAATCACGGCGCATGGTCCGTCGTCTGCGACAAGCCGGCAGGCGCCTCGACCGAACAATGCGCGCTGATGCAGAACGTCATCGCCGAGGATCGGCCGGAGGTCGGGCTTTCCGTCGTCGTGCTGAAGACGGCCGACCGCAAGTCGAAGATTCTCCGCGTGCTGGCGCCGCTCGGCGTGCTGCTGCCGAACGGCCTCGGCCTCAATGTCGACGGCAAGGATATCGGCCGTGCCTATTTCGTCCGCTGCTTCGCCGATGGCTGTTATGCCGAGGTCGTGCTCGAGGACGAACTGCTGAAAACCTTCCGCAGCGGCGCCCAGGCAACCTTCATCGTCTTCCAGACACCCGAAGAAGGCATCGGCATCCCGGTCGACCTCAAGGGCTTCGCCGAAGGCTTCGACGCCCTGCCTTGAGGGCTATGCGAGCGTAGCGCAACTACGCTCGCCCCCTCCCCCGTCGCTGTACTTGCTCCATAGGCTTATCCCACCCTCCGTCATGCTCGGGCTTGACCCGAGCATCCACGCGGCACCCTCGGTGGCGGGGATGGATCCTCGGCTCAAGGCCGAGGATGACGGAGGATAGGGTGACGTTCCAGCCAAACTTGACGCTGGCGCGGGGAAAGCCATCCGGCGGGAACGCCCCTGCAGGGCAATGCGACAAAACACTTATATCTCCTTCGCGCGCACTCCCAACTCCTGAGATGAACTTGCTCAACAAAGAAAATTCGACGGCAGGGCTTCACTCCTTATCAATTGGAGCCCTATCTAAGTGCGTAAGCGCATTTCTGAACGCATGCCCATTGGAGCCAGACCATGACCACCGATCTCCTGACGCTATTCGATGCCGACGAAGCCACGATGCGTGGTCTGGTCGCCGAGGCGCTCGCCGGCGCCGATGATGGCGAGCTGTTTATCGAGCATGCGCAGGCCGAAGCGCTGACCTTCGACAATGGCCGGCTGAAGGGCGGCAGCTTCAACACCGAGCAGGGGTTCGGCCTACGCGCCGTTGCCGGCGAAGCGGTCGGTTTCGCGCATGCCGGCGATCTCTCGGTGGCGGCGCTGAAGCGGGCGGCGGATGCGGTCGGCGCAGTGACACGCGGCTACTCCGGCACTTACGCCGCCGCCCCCCAACGCACCAACAAGAAATTCTACGGCGACCAGAACCCGATCGGCCAGCCGAGCTTCGAGGAAAAGGTCAAGGTCCTGCAGGACATCGACGCCTATCTCAGGGGCAAGAACGACAAGGTGCGGCAGGTGACGGCCTCGGTTGCGGCGAGTTGGCAGGTGGTCGACATCCTGCGCGCCGACGGGCACCGCGTGCGCGACATCCGGCCGATGACGCGCATCAACATTTCGGTGATGGTCGGCGAAGGCGATCGGCAGGAAAGCGGCTCCTACGGCAGCGGCGGGCGCGTCGGCTTCGGCGACTTCATCGCCGAGGGCAGCTGGCAATATGGCGCCGACGAGGCGCTGCGCCAGGCGCTCGTCAACCTCGAGGCGATCGATGCGCCGGCGGGTACGATGGATGTCGTACTCGGCTCCGGCTGGCCGGGCGTGATGCTGCACGAGGCCGTCGGTCACGGGCTAGAAGGCGATTTCAACCGCAAGAAGACGTCGGCCTTTGCCGGCCTGCTCGGCCAGATGGTCGCCGCCCCCGGTGTCACCGTCGTCGACGACGGCACGATCGACAACCGCCGCGGCTCGATCACCATCGACGATGAGGGCACTCCCTCCGGCTATAATGTGCTGATCGAGAACGGCAAGCTGGTCGGCTATATGCAGGATCGCCAAAATGCTCGGCTGATGGGTATGGCGCCGACCGGCAACGGCCGCCGCCAGGGTTATGCCCATGTGCCGATGCCGCGCATGACCAACACCTATATGCTTGGCGGCGACAAGCCGCCTGAGGAAATCATCGCCTCGGTGAAGAAGGGCATCTATGCCGTCTCCTTCGGCGGCGGCCAGGTGGATATCACCTCCGGCAAGTTCGTCTTCGGCTGCACCGAGGCCTATCTGATCGAAAACGGCAAGGTCGGCGCGCCGATCAAGGGCGCGATGCTGATCGGCAACGGCCCGGATGCGATGAAGCGGGTATCGATGATCGGCAACGACATGAAACTCGATACCGGCATCGGCAATTGCGGCAAGGGCGGCCAATGGGTTCCCGTCGGCGTCGGCCAGCCGCATCTGCGCATGGATCAGGTGACGGTCGGCGGCACCCAGACCTGAGGCGAAAGGAGCCTGTGATGGTGGAGGTCGAGATCAGGCGTTTCACGGAAGACGACGCCGATGCCGTGCTGTCGGTGATCCTGACGATCCAGCGCCAGGAGTTCGGCATCGATATATCAGCCGATGCGCAGCCGGATCTGCGGGTGATCCCGGATTTCTATCAGTCCGGCAAGGGGCAGTTCTGGGTCGCGGTCGAGGATGGCGCGATCGTCGGCACGCTCGGGCTCAAGGATATCGGCAATCATCAGGCGGCGCTGCGCAAGATGTTCGTCGCCGCCGCGGTTCGCGGTGGCGAACACGGGGTGGCGGCGCGGCTCCTCGACCGGATGTTTTCCCACGCCAGGGATGCCCGCCTCACCGAAATCTTCCTCGGCACGACTGACAAATTCGTCGCCGCCCACCGCTTCTACGAGAAGAACGGCTTTACCGAGATCGCCAAGAGCGCCCTGCCCCGCTCGTTTCCGTTGATGGCGGTGGACAGTAAGTTTTATCGACATAAGGTCGACTGACTCCAGCGGCCGGCATGCCTCAGCTCTTCAGCACCTCCGCCGGCTGAAACAGCCACTTCCGTTCAATCGCCGCGGCAAGGTCGATATCGTTGCGGCGGGCAAACAGCAGAAGGTGGCCGAGAAGGTCGGCCGTCTCGTCGGCCAGATCGCGCCGCATGTCTTCAGGCGAGCGGCCTTTCGCACGGCCGCGGCCGGTCAGCCGGTTCCATGCCTGGGTCAGCTCGCCCATTTCCTCCTGCAGTTTCAGCAGGAACCAGTCGGCGTCGCGTTCGATGCCGTTGGCGGCGACATGCGCCGAGGAAGAGATTTCGAACTGGTCGGCAAGACGACGCAACATCGGCGTTCTCCTTTTGTTTATGGAAGAGACGCTGATTCCCGATGTGTGTCCAGAGGGGATTGCCCGAGTGGGTGATTTGACGATCAGCCGTGCTCTGGCAGCAGCATGCAGTCATAAGAGCGCTGCTTCAGCGCAGCGCAGGCGGAGACCGCGGCGTCCTTGCTGGCGAAGCCGACGAAGCGGGCGCGGTAGATCTTGTTGGCGCCCTTCCCGACCGCCTCGGTATAGGGCGAGGCGGAAACGAGCGGCGCGCCGCCCTCAGACTTCGCCTGGGCGAGAAGCGCCCGGGCCGCATCGGCGCTCGGAGCGGCCGAGATCTGGATCTGCCAGTCGCCATCGCTCTTCTCTGCCGACATCTTCGGCGCCTTGCCGGCGTTCAGGATTTCGTCCATCGCGACCGGACGCTCCAGCGGCACGACGGTGTCATCGGCATAGGCCAGGCTCTTGGCTGCGAGATCGTCGGCCTGGCGTGGTGCGCTGAGCGGCACCGGAACATCGGAATCGTCGGCGGCCGACGCGACTTCGACAGGCTCGCTGGCGCCGACGCTCGCCACCAGCTTTGCACCGCCGGAAGACGAGGCACGGCCGAGATAACGATCGAGCAGACCGGCCATCTTGTCGTCGCGGCTGCGGGCGGTACGGCCGCCGAGCACGACGCCGACGACCCGGCGGTTGCCGTCCCTGACGGCGCTGACGAGATTGAAGCCGGAGGCGTTGGTATACCCGGTCTTGATGCCGTCCATGCCCTGGTAGCGATACATGAGATTATTGTGGCCGCGCACGGTCCGGCCGCGGAAATTGAAGCTCGCCGTCGAAAACAGCCGGTATTCGTTCGGATAATTCTTCATCAGCGCGATGGCGAGCGTCGACATGTCACGCGCCGTGGTGACCTGACGACCGTCCGGCAGGCCTGAGGCGTTGACGAAAACGGTGCGGCTCATACCCAGCTGGCGGGCTTTGGCGGTCATCATCCCGGCAAAACCGCTTTCCGAGCCGCCGAGCTTTTCGCCCATGGCGGAGGCTGCATCATTGGCGGATTTGATGATCATGCCATAGACCGCCTCGCGCACGGTGATCGTACCACCAGCCTTGACGCCAAGCTTGGTCGGCGGCCGGGAAGCGGCGTATTTCGACATCTTGATCGGCGTATCCCAGGCGATCTTGCCGCGCTTCAGAGCTTCGAAGGTGAGATAGAGCGTCATCATCTTCGTCAGCGAGGCCGGATGGTTCAGCGTATCGGCGTTTTCGGCGACGAGAACCTTGCCGGTGCGGGCATCGAGGACCAGCGAGGCGCTGCCGGCAAGGGCTGCAAGAGGCGCCGAAACGGCAAGCGTTACGGTCAAAACAGCCGCCAAAAGCGTTCTCATGCAGTTCCCCTTGATGCGTCGGCTCTCGAATGGATCGGCCTTTGTGCCGTAATGTGACAGAAGCCGTAAGTTTGGCGCGACTTTGAGGCAACGCCTATCATTTTTCTAGTCTTTTCATCGTCTTGGTTAACAGGAAATGAGAGGCCTGTGCAAAATCGGGATTCAGCAAGCCTTAAGTCGCGCTTGCTATTTTCCCGCAAATGTTGGGGACAGGCGCCTGATGACGGGACATTTGAAGCGACTGGCAAAACGCGCAGCGATCGGCGCCGGGCTCGAGCTCTCCTGGCTTCTCGCCGCCGCCGGGCTGATGCGCGAAGCCCGTGGGCGCGGCGTCATCTTCACGCTGCATCATGTCCGCCCGCACGTGCCGGAGGCTTTCGAGCCGAACGCGCATCTCGAAATCACCCCGCGTTTTCTCGATACCGCGCTGCGGCGGCTGCGGCGGGAGGGCTATCGCTTCGTGCCGCTCGATCAGGTGCCGGCGCTGCTGGCCGAGCCCGAGGGCGGAAAGCCTTTCGCGGCCTTCACGCTCGACGACGGCTACATCAACAATCTGGAGCATGCGCTGCCGCTGTTCGAACAGCATCGGGCGCCGTTCACGGTGTTCGTCGCCAAGGGTTTTGCCGAGGGCTCGCACAGCATCTGGTGGGAGACGCTCGCCGTCCTGTTGCGCCGGCAAAGCGAACTCCGCTTCGATTTCGGCCGCGGCAGCGAACGACTGATGCTCAACAATCCGCAGCAGCAATGGGGTGCCTTCGACCGCTTCGCCGCCTATATCCACCGCTCCGACGAGGCGCGGGCGGTCGCCGCAATCGACATGCTGGCCCGGGAAAACGGCATCGAGCCGACCGATATCACCCGCGAACTGGTGATGCAGCCCGGCCAGTTGCAATGGCTGGCGACCCATCCGCTTGCAACCCTCGGCGCCCATACGATCAGCCATCGGGCGCTGGCCCGCCTGCCGGAAGCCGAAGCGCGGATCGAGATGCAGGTTTCGGCCGATTACGTCGAGGCCCTGACCGGCATCCGCCCCGTGACGATCGCCTACCCCTACGGCACACCGGAGGCTGTGACCGCGCGCGAGGCGGCGATTGCCCGCAATCTCGGCTTTCAGGCTGCCGTCACCACCCAGCCGGGCCTGCCGGCGGCGAAGCAAACCGCCTATCTCTCACGCATTTCGCTGAACGGCTTCTACCAGAAGCGACGCTACGTCTCCGCCCTTGCCTCCGGCATTCCGCTGAAGCTGATGGGCAAATAGCGCGGCTTATGGATACATCCTGACCTTGTCCCATGCGCCTTCCGGCGAGGGCCGGCGGAATTCGACCCGGTCATGCAGGCGGAATTTCTGATCTTTCCAGAATTCGATCGAGGTCGGCCGGATGCGGAAGCCCGACCAGTGGGCGGGGCGTGGAATATCGCCGATGGCATATCGCGCGGTATATTCGGCCACGGCCTTTTCAAGTGCGAAACGGCTTTCGAGCGGGCGGGATTGTTTCGAAGCCCAGGCGCCGATGCGGCTGCCGCGCGCCCGCGTCTTGAAATAGGCATCGGCTTCGGCATCGGTGACGATCTCGACCGGGCCGCGCAGCCTTACCTGGCGGCGCAGGCTTTTCCAGTGAAAGCACATGGCGGCCTTTTTCTGGCCCAGAATTTCAAGGCCTTTATGGCTCTCGAAATTGGTGTAGAAGACGAAACCGTCTTCGTCGAATCCCTTCAGGAGAACCATGCGGACATTGGGAAGACCATCCTCATCGACCGTTGCCAGTGCCACGGCGTTCGGGTCGTTGGGTTCGGAAGCCTCCGCTTCTCCAAGCCATTCGGCAAAGAGCTTGAAGGGTTCGCCACTTTCGGTAAAGTCACCGCTTGTTAACTCGTTTGCCGACATATTGGTTCAAATGCCCCGGATTATTCAAAACTCGCCCAGCTTTCGATAACTGGACAGGATGCAGGGTGGAAGTCATAGCAAAGTCATATCGCCATACAAAGGGCCTGCGGCGACGCAGCAGCGTGTTCTTCGTCATCGGCGTTGCAATGCTTTCGCTTTCCGGCTGCCTTGCAGGCGGCATGGATTTTCTCAGTGAAGCCAAGGTCGACCGGTCGGTGGCAACCGGCACCGTGCCGCAGACGCCGCCGAGCACCGATACGCTTTCCGACGAGATGACCGTGCGCAATGCCGTAACCTCGGCCGATGTGCAAAGGCTCGAGGGCCAGCCGCTTCCCTGGGCGAATGCATCGACGGGCAGCGCCGGCGTCATCGATACGATCGTCGAGAACAACGAATCAGGCCAGATCTGCCGCCAGTTCCGCACCACGCGGCATTCCTATGTCGGTATCGCCAAATTTTACGGCAAGACCTGCCTCGTCGGTGGCGGCAACTGGCAGCTTTTGAGCTTTCAGCCGGAAAGTTAATTCGGGCAAACGAGCTGATCCGGCATCGCCGACAGGTTAACGCCTGCGGGCTTTCCGCCGCATGCTTAGCAAAAAGCTAACCATTCGACGCAAAACATCGCACATCTCCCCACAGAAATAAGAAGTGATTAGCAACTCCGACGCACGATCAGCGTTGAGAGGGGTTGTCCCTGCCTTTGCGGCGGGATGGCGCGTTCCGAGTTGATATTGAGCTTTTACTATTGAAATTTGGGGATGCCGGGCAAGGACGTGGCCTCCCGCATCGCAACACCGGCGGTTTGACATGCGCGATCCTTATAAAATTCTGGGCGTCAGGCGCGACGCGGCGGCAGACGAGATTAAGGCGGCTTGGCGCAATATGGCCAAATCTGCCCACCCCGACCACAATCAGAGCGACCCGACGGCGACGGCCCGGTTCGCCGAGATCGGTCGCGCCTATGAAACGCTGAAGGACCCGCGCAAACGCAGTCTGTTCGACAATGCCGTGCGGATGGCGGAAGCCAAGAAAAACGAACAGACGATCATGCAGCAGCGGCACGCCGCGCGCGAGGCTGCCGTGCGCGCCAAGGCGGCGCAGGCCAATGCCGAGCGGGTGATGGAAGAGCTTGCGCGCGCCGCCCAGAAGGCGGCTGCCGAAGGCCCCAGACAACAGGCAGGATCGGCTGAGCCCGCCGACGAGATGGTCGAGCGCATTTTCGGCGCCCAGGCACGCGCTGCCGGCGGCGGCCAGGCGCAGGGCCGCGCGCAACAGGCGCAATACCAGCAGGCCCAAAACCAGCAGGCCCAGAATCAGCAGGCGGGCGAGGCCAGCAGGCGCGTGGACGGCGACGCCGCGGAGGCCGACACCAAGGTCGACGAGGAGGCCGGCGAGGCTGGGCCAAATGCCGGCGCCAACCTGCCGCTGCCGCTCAGCATCCTGACCTCCCTGGTGCGCCGTTTCACCGGCGCCAAGGATACCGGCCTGGAAAAAGCACCGGATGAGGTGGCGACGGCAACGGTGACGATCGACGACGTGTTGAAGAGCGGCTGGATCACCGCGTCACTGCCGGAGGGTCGCGAGATCGGCTTCGCATTGCCGGCCGGCACGAGGGATGGCCACGAACTGCGGCTCAAGGGACAGGGCTTCAAGCTGCCGGGCATGCAACGCGGCGATGCCGTCATCAATATCCGCATTGCGCCCGATCCGCGCTTCACGGTCGACGGCTTCGACCTGCACGCCGTGCTGCCGCTCAGCATCGAAAATGCCGTTCTCGGCACCGAGGCGCGCATCGAGGGACCGAGCGGGCCGCTCAACATCACGGTCCCCGCGTGGTCGGGCTCGGACAAGACGATCAGCATCCCCGGCCAGGGATTGCCCCGCGAAGAGGGCGGCAGAGGCGATCTAGTCGTCGAATTGCGCATTATCCTGTGGGAAAAACCCGACGACAAAGTCACCGATCTGATGCGGAGCATGCGCGAAGGCCTGTTCCTGTGAAATATTTATGACTTTCGCACCCTTTGTTACGATACCTAACAGTTGATGATCCAGGCCAAGCTTGAACCGATTAGCGGCCTATGCCATAGGCAGGATCAATCAGAATTCCTAGGGAGCGAAATATGGCTCAAGCATCCGGCCTCATGGCAGGCAAACGCGGCGTCATCATGGGTGTCGCCAACAATCGTTCGATTGCGTGGGGTATTGCCAAGGCCATTCATGCGCAGGGCGGAGAAGTCGCGCTGACCTACCAGGGCGATGCGCTGAAGAAGCGCGTCGAGCCGCTCGCCGCCGAAATCGGCGCGACGCTGGTCGGCCACTGTGACGTTGCCGACGAAGCCACGATCGACGCCGTTTTCGAAAACGTCGAAAAGCTCTGGGGCAAGATCGATTTCCTCGTGCATGCGATCGGCTTCTCCGACAAGGACGAGCTGACCGGCCGTTACGTCGACACCTCGGCCGACAATTTCGCCAAGACGATGCAGATCTCCGTCTATTCCTTCACCTCGGTCGCACGCCGCGCCGAGAAGCTGATGACGGATGGCGGCGCCATGCTGACGCTGACCTATTACGGCGCCGAAAAGGTGATGCCGAATTATAACGTCATGGGCGTCGCCAAGGCCGCGCTCGAAGCGAGCGTCAAATATCTGGCCGTCGACCTCGGGCCGCAGAACATTCGCGTCAACGCCGTCTCGGCCGGGCCGATCAAGACGCTTGCCGCCTCCGGCATCGGCGATTTCCGCTACATTCTGAAGTGGAACGAATACAACGCGCCGCTGCGCCGGACCGTCACCATCGAGGAAGTCGGCGATGTCGGCCTCTATCTCCTGTCGGACCTGTCGCGCTCCGTCACCGGCGAAGTGCACCATGCCGACAGCGGCTATCATGTCATCGGCATGAAGGCGGTCGACGCGCCCGACATTTCCGTCATCAAGGACTAAAGCATTTCCGGAGCCGAGACCGTGCTTATCTACGTGATCAGACACGGCCAGACTGCCTGGAATGCCGAGCGCCGCCTGCAGGGTCAGAAGGACGTTCCGATGAATGCCACGGGCCTGGAACAGGCCCGGCAGAACGGCATCGCGCTTGCCGGGATTCTCGGCGACACGGTCGATGATTTCGATTTCGTCGCGAGCCCGCTCGGTCGCACCCGCGCGACGATGGAAATCATGCGCACCGCCATGGGCCTGCCGCCGCTTGCCTATCGCACCGATCCGAGGCTTGTGGAGATTTCCTTCGGCGACTGGGAGGGCTCGACGATTAAGGAACTGAAGGCGACGCAGCGCGAGCGGGTGGCCGAACGCAACGCCTCGAAATGGGATTTCATCCCGCCCGGCAATGACGCGGAGAGCTACGAGATCCTCTCCTGGCGCACCGGCTCATGGCTGCAATCCGTCGATCGCCCGACGGTCTGCGTCACCCACGGCGGCGTCATCCGCACGCTGTTCCAGGCGATTTCCAACCTGCCGAAGAGCAGCGCTGCCGAAGGCGCAATCCCGCAGGACCAGATCGCCAGGATCGACACCGCCGAGCGGACGATCGTCTGGCTGTAGGCATTGCATCTGAATCAAAATGTTTTCGGAGGTCCTGCCTGTTTCAGCATTTCATTGGCTGTATGGCGTGATTTTACCCCATGATCGACCGTGAAATGGCGGTTGGAAATCGGGCTTTACCAGATTTCGTGATCACCCTTTCCCGGTCGCACATATTCGCAGCCGGCTTTCAACAGTAGCTGTTTGAGTTCACGTAGATAGCCGGCCATGCGCTCAGTAGGTCGGATTGGCCGGCGTGTCATAGTGTATGTAGTAGCTGAATGAAGAGGAATTTATAGCCGCTCTCGACGTTTAGGCTTCCTACTTGACGATATCGAGATCGTTGATGACGCGCTTGCCGTCGACTTCGGTATAGAAGACGATCACCTTCACGCCGGCTTCCAGGCCATCGAAATTGAATTCCTCGGGCGCCTGATAGGTTTTGCCGTCATCGAGCGTCAGCACGAGATTGGCGGTGTCGACCTTCTTGATCGTCGCCTCGACATCGGCGCTCTCGGCAAAACCGCTCATCGGCGACAGGAAACTTGCTGTTGCCAAAAGCGTGGCGACGACGAAACGCATGGCGACAATCCTTTTCAAACGCTGCACGAGAACATGACTGGCCACACATAGCCTCCTGAATATGGCGAAAATTGCCCGTAAGAATGTCTTTTCCCGCCTAATTGATGAATAGGATTTTAAATATAATCAAGGTGCCGCGTTAACCGCGGTTTTCCCTTCCCATGATTTTTGGCATCGCCTGCGGGCAATCGTAAATTAACCCCCGCCCCCTACAGTTGCCCGGACGATGGGGGTTTCATTTTGCTATCCAGGCTGAGCGACAACAAGCAGTTGCGGCGCGTGTTGAGGAATACCCGCGTCTCGTTCCTGGTTTCATCGTTTGCCGCCCTTGTCGTCATCATGGTCGGCTTCGGCCTCGACCGCGCGAATACGGCATCTTATGAGCGCGAACTTCATATCCGCACCGAAAGCGAGGCTAACCTCATCCGCGCCCGGGTCATGGCGGAGATCCACATGGACCTCAGCATCGTCCGCGACCTGACCAATCTGATCTCCGTCAGCGCAGCAAACGGAGAGGAGATGGAGCGGCAGATCAATTGGCTGCTGATTCAGAACCCATCCTTCATTCATATCGCCGTCGCCCCCGATTTCATCGTCAGCAACGTCTATCCACCGCAATCGGGCAATCCGCGAATCGGCCGCGACGTGCGCGAAGCGCTTTTTTCACGCCAGGCGATGACGCCTGCAGCCGGCGATCAGTCGGCCCGCTTCTATGGCCCGATCAGCGCCGAGGGCCGCGACGCCTTTGCCATATTCTTCCCGGTTTTCATCAAGGAGAACGGCCAGCGGCGGATCTGGGGAGCGGTTGAACTCATCATCGACCAGCAGATGTTCTACGAGGCGACCGGGCTGATGCCGGCGCGCGACCGCGAGAACCGGGAACGTTATCCGCATCTCGACCATCTTTCGATCGCCATCCGGGATATTGGCTCGCCGGCGAGGGCCGTGACAGCCGCGCCCTTCTTCGGGTCGTCCGATATCGACAGCAGGGATCCGATGCGCCAGAAGATCGGCTTTGCCGGCGGCAAGTGGGAACTCTCCGTCGTCCCGAACAGCGGCTGGGACGCGATACCGGAAAACCGAACCGAGTTGCGCCTGATCGTCGCTGCCGCCGGCTGCATTATCATCATCCCGATCTTCTTCGCCACACTCCTGCTCGGCGAGCGCAATCGCAACATCACCGAGCTGGAGACGCGCGAGGCGAAACTCAAGGAACTGTCGCAGCGGCTGAATCTGGCGCTGAAATCCTCGAATATCGGCATCTGGGAGCTGCAGGATCATACGAGCAGCCTGCTCTGGGATGCGCGCGCCGCAGCACTGCACGGCAAGCCGGCGCAGGAAGGAAGCCGGGCGCTCGACGAATGGCTGGCGGCGATCCTGCCGGAGGACCGAGACATCGCCGAAGTGCATTTCTTCAGCTGCAGCATCGCCGGTACTGCCTGCACGGCGCAGTACCGCATCCTGCTTGCCGATGGCGGCATCCGGCACCTGCGCTCGGTCGGGGCCTTCTATACGGATGCCGGCGGCGTCAGCAAGACGATCGGCATCGTCTGGGACGTGACCGCCGATGCGGTGACCACCGACATGCTGCGCAAGGCCAAGGATACAAGCGAGGTCAAGAATGCCGAGCTGGAGCTGGCGCTTGAAGAGCTTTCCAGCCGCGAGGGGCAGCTCGCCGAGCTGTCGAGCCGGCTCGACCTGGCGCTCAATTCCTATCAATGCGGCATATGGGAAGCGCGGCCCCACCGAGGCGGCTCGATCTGGAACGAGCGGATGCACGAACTCTATGGGCTTGGGCCGCGCAACGGCTTCATGACCGAGGAGACCTGGCTTTCGCGCATCCATCCCGAGGATCGGGTTCTGGCGCTCGAAAGCGCACGCCACTTCAAGCAGAACGGCGATACGCACACCCTCGTCTGCCGGGTGATCGTCGACGACGGCTCAGTGCGCTACGTGCGCTCGGTCGGCAAGGTCCACCAGACGGGGACCGGCGAGATGAAGATCATGGGCATCGCCTTCGACGCCACCGAAGACGTGCTGATGACCATCCGGTTGAAGGCGGCCAAGGACGAGGCGGTCGCCAAGAATATCGAGCTCGAGCTTGCCAAGAACAGGATCGAGCACAATTCGCTGCACGACCCGCTGACCGCACTCGCCAATCGCCGCAAGCTCGACATCGCGCTTGAAGAACTGACCAATGACGGCCGCCGGCAACGGCAGAAATTCTCGATCCTGCACATCGACCTCGACCGCTTCAAGGACATCAACGACACGCTTGGCCATGCCGCCGGCGATGCCATGCTGGTGCACGCCTCGAAGGTGCTCGCCAAAAATGTCCGCGGCAGCGACATCGTGGCGCGCATCGGCGGCGACGAATTCGTCATCCTCGCGCTTGAGGTCGGCGACAAGGAGATGGCGCAACTTTCGACCAGGATCATCGAGGAGATGCGCCAACCGATCGATTTCCAGGGTTTTTCCTGCCGCTGCGGCGTGTCGATCGGCGTGGCGCTCGCCAACGGCATTCATGTCGACGCGCGCAAGGTGCTGATCAATGCCGATATCGCGCTCTACCGCGCCAAGAGCATGGGCCGCAACCGCTTCGAATTCTTCAACCACAATCTCCAGGCCGATATCATCAATACCAAGCGCACCGCCGACGAGATCCTCGCCGGCATCGACAATGGCGAATTCACCGCCTGGTATCAGCCGCAATTCTGCGCCCGGACGATGGAGCTGACGGGTGTGGAGGCGCTGGTGCGCTGGAACCATCCGGCCAAAGGTCTGCTCGCGCCCGACAAGTTCCTGCGCATCGCCGACGAGATCAATGTGGTGCAGATGCTCGACCGGATCGTGCTCGAAACAGCGTTGCGCGACAAGATGCGCTGGACGGCGCTGGGGATTGCCGTGCCCAAGGTCTCGGTCAATGTCTCGGCGCGGCGGCTGCATGACGGCAGCCTGCTGGAATCGCTTACAGATCTGCAGATCCGCCCCGGCGAGATCTCCTTCGAACTGGTGGAATCGATCTTCCTCGACGAGAGCGAGGATGTGGTCTCGCACAACCTCGAGCGCATCAAGGCGCTCGGCATCGATATCGAGATCGACGATTTCGGCACCGGCCATACCTCGATCGTCAGCCTGTTGAAGCTGAAGCCGAAGCGGCTGAAGATCGACCGCCAGCTGGTGCAGCCGATCGTCAATGCCTCGCAGGAGCGGGCGCTGGTCCGCTCGATCATCGAGATCGCCCGCTCGCTCGGCGTCGAGACAGTGGCCGAAGGGGTGGAGACGGCGGCGCATGCCGAACTGCTGCGCGATCTCGGCTGCGATATCCTGCAGGGATTTGCCTTTTCCCGGCCGCTTTCATTCGACGATTTCACCAACGAGGCGACAGGAACGGGATGGCGGCTGGCGTCGTGATCGACGTCCGCTGATCGCCCTCGTCCTCGGCTCTTTCGGCTGGCGGAGTGGAGGTGGCTTAACGATGGGCCGTCCATCCGGAACAGCATTTCCGCGACTGCCGGTTTGGCGCAAAGAAAGGCTTTTGCCTCGACGGATTTTTGGCCTATGAGTGTCGCGCCTTTTCAAGCAATGGCGCGACCGGCTTTGGCGCGCCACCGTGGGAACACATGTCGCACAATACATTCGGTCACCTCTTCCGCGTAACCACCTGGGGCGAAAGCCATGGTCCGGCGCTCGGCTGCGTCGTCGACGGCTGCCCTCCGGGGCTGCGCTTCACGCTCGCGGATCTGCAGGTCTGGCTCGACAAGCGCAAGCCCGGGCAATCCCGCTTCGTCACGCAGCGGCGCGAGGACGATCTGGTGAAGGTACTGTCCGGCGTCATGCTCGATGCCGATGGCGAGACGATGACATCAACCGGCACGCCGATCTCGATGCTGATCGAAAACACCGACCAGCGCTCCAAGGATTACGGCGAGATCGCCAGGCAATACCGCCCCGGCCATGCCGATTATACCTATGACCTCAAATACGGCATTCGCGATTATCGCGGCGGCGGCCGTTCCTCGGCGCGCGAGACCGCGGCGCGGGTTGCGGCCGGCGGCATCGCCCGTCTCGTCGTGCCTGGCGTCACCGTGCGCGGCGCGCTGGTGCAGATCGGCAAACACAAGATCGACCGCCGCAACTGGGATTGGGACCAGGTCGGGCAGAACCCGTTCTTCTCCCCCGATGCGGCCATCGTGCCGGTCTGGGAGGAATATCTCGACGGCATCCGCAAGAACGGCTCGTCGATCGGCGCAGTCGTCGAAGTGATCGCCGAAGGTGTGCCGGCCGGTCTCGGCGCGCCGATCTACGCCAAGCTCGACCAGGATATCGCTTCGCTGCTGATGTCGATCAACGCCGTCAAGGGCGTCGAGATCGGCAATGGTTTTGCCGCTGCCGAGACCAGCGGCGAAGACAATGCCGACGAAATGCGCATGGGCAATGACGGTGTGCCGATCTTTCTTTCCAACAATGCCGGCGGTATTCTGGGCGGCATCTCGACCGGACAGCCGGTGGTGGCGCGTTTCGCCGTCAAGCCGACCTCCTCGATCCTGACAGAACGCCAGTCGATCGATGCCAGCGGCAACAATGTCGATATCCGCACCAAGGGCCGGCACGACCCCTGCGTCGGCATCCGGGCCGTGCCGATCGGCGAGGCGATGGTCGCCTGCGCCGTCGCCGACCATTATCTTCGCGACCGCGGCCAGACCGGCCGCCTGAAATAGGAGTGCTCGCTCATGTCTTATGACCAGAAGCGCGTCGTCGACGCCATCAGGGCCTTCGAGGCCGGCGAGATCGTCGTCGTCATGGACGACAATGACCGCGAGAACGAAGGTGACCTGATCGTTGCCGCCGTCCATACCACGCCGGAGAAGATGGCCTTCATCGTGCGACACACTTCAGGCATCGTCTGCGCGCCGATGCCGAAGGAGGAGGCCAGGCGCCTCAACCTCAACGCCATGGTGGCGGAAAACGATTCGGCCCATACGACGGCCTTCACCGTCTCGGTCGATTTCAAGCATGGCACGACGACCGGCATCTCCGCCGACGACCGGACGCTGACGGTGCGCAACCTTGCCAACCCGAATGTCGGCGCTGCCGATTTCGTCCGTCCAGGCCACATCTTCCCGCTGGTTTCCCGCGAGGGCGGCGTGCTGATGCGCTCCGGCCATACGGAAGCTGCCGTCGACCTCTGCAAGCTCGCCGGCCTGCCGCCGATCGGCGTCATCTCCGAACTCGTCAACGATGACGGCACCGTCACGCGCGGCCCGCAGGTGGTCGATTTCGCCGAGCAGCACGGGCTGAAGCTCGTCTCCGTCGCCGATCTCATCGCCTATCGCCAGCGCAAGGAAACGCTGATCGAACTCGGCACCAGTTTCGATGTCGACACGCCGTTCGGCAAGGCCAAGGCCCATACCTATTCCCTGCCCTGGGACCCGATGCAGCATCTCGCCGTCGTCTTCGGCGATATTCGCGACGGCGTCGATATCCCGGTGCGCCTGCATCCGGAAAATGTCGCCGAGGATCTGTTCGGCAAGAACAGCCCGGTCGATTTCTACATGCAGAAGATTTCCGAGGAAGGCCGCGGCGTCATCGTCTATCTGCGCGAAGGCTCGGTCGGCGTCGGCCACCACGACAATGGCCGCAAGGCCCGCAACCAGGGCCGCGAGGCCCATGCCGAAGCCCAGACGCGCGACAGCGAATGGCTGGAAATCGGCCTCGGCGCCCAGATCCTCAAGGACCTTGGCGTCAGCTCGATCAAGCTGCTGACCAGCCGCGAGCGCCACTATGTCGGCCTGGAAGGTTTCGGCATCAAGATCAGCAAGACGGAAATCTGCTGAGGTTTCCCCCTTCTCCCCAGCGGGGAGAAGATGTCCGAAGGACAGATGAGGGGGTGAGCGACGCTAGGAGCGAATGCACTGAGCGCGAGCGAAGGGCAATAATGAGCGGCGTGCTGTGAAGCCCCCTTGTATCTGCACGTTAGAGATTTTGTGCGATGGAAGCGATTGAGCCTCTGGCCGGGTGGCCACCCGGCCAGAGGCGTGACGAAGTCGCCCGTTCCCCCTCTGGTTACAACCGTGGATGAGCCTGGGATCTTCGTCATCGTCACGTACGACCGAATAGTCGCTTGGTTCCAATCGCACGCACAAGGCAGGTTACCGTGAACAGAGTTATATGTGGAGTGGATGTTTCGAAGGACTGGCTGGATGCGTCTATCCGCCCGTCCGGGACGTTTGAGCGTTTCAGCAATGACGCCACCGGCATCGGCGCGCTGGCCGATCTTTGCCGGGCCGAGAATGTCGAGCTCGTCGTCATGGAGGCTTCCGGCGGTTACGAGCGGACGGCCTTCCTGTTGTTGTGGGAGATGGGGATCGCCTGCGCCTTGGCTAATCCGCGCCATGTGCGCCGGTTTGCCGAAGCCATGGGCTTTCTGGAAAAGACCGACCGCATCGATGCGGCGATGATCGCCCATTATGCCGAAACCAAGCGGCTGGCTGTCCCAGGTCACGAGTGACCTGACCGTCCAGAGGCAGCGCCGCAGTGCGGCCCGCGATCATCAGAGCGTGGCAAGCCTCAACGAGGTGATCGCGCTTCTGGTGCGCCAGAGCCGCACCCTCGA